>JBCCRH010000027.1:0-24849 GCA_039208045.1 Bacteroidota bacterium | reverse complement strand
TTGCCTTTCCAGAGTAAGCGCTGCTGTGCTCTGCTAAGGTCTTGGTAGGGGGTATGAATGGGAAAGTCAAAATGATGTGCATTCGCTACCAGTTTTTCTAACCAGCGACCGTATTTTTCGCCTTTCCAGCATGCCACTGCACCTTCGTATACCGAAAGCGACGGATTGGGGATCACTTTATTTTCATCAATTCCCATTACCTGGCTGAAGCCTTCACAAGTGGGGCAAGCCCCAAATGGGTTGTTGAAATTGAACAGATGTGGGGTAGGCTCAATGAAGAGAATGCCATCCAGCTCGAAGCGGTTGTTAAAGGCTTTAGTCTCGTGCTCTAGTACTTCTACAATACAGTCGCCTTCACTTTCGTAAAATGCCGTTTGTACCGAGTCTGCAATACGTTTTCTGTTCTCCTCGTCTTCTTGTTTTACCGCAAAACGGTCAATCAGCACTAAAAAATCGTTGGACTCAAATTGCTCCAGTGTTTGCTCTAGTATAGGATCAGTGGATTCCAGAAAATCCTGGATTTGCTGCAATTTTGACTGGTATTTAATCCGAGTATAGCCTTTTTTAAGCAGTAAATCTAGTTCTTGCTTGAGTTGGCGCTCCTTGTATTTTAGCGGAAGCGGCGCAAAAAGCTGTACGCGCGTGCCCTCTTCAAATTGCTGGATAAAATCAGTCACATCAGATACCTCGTGCTTTTTTACCCGATCACCAGAAATAGGGGAGAAGGTTTGGCCAATACGAGCAAATAAGAGGCGTAAGTAGTCGTAAATCTCCGTGAGTGTGCCTACGGTAGAGCGTGCATTGCGGGTACTAACTTTTTGCTCAATAGCAATAGCAGGACAGATACCCTTGATGTAGTCCACCTCTGGCTTTTTCATACGCATCAAAAACTGGCGGGCGTAAGAAGAAAGGCTCTCTACATAGCGGCGTTGTCCCTCCGCATAGAGAGTATCCATCGTAATCGAAGATTTGCCAGAACCAGAAACCCCAGTCACTACTACCAACTTATTTTTAGGAATATCTAAATCGACATTCTTCAAATTATTTCCTTTTGCACCCTTGATGCGGATCACATTCTTCAAGTCTTCCCGCGCCTCTAGAGCTATTGGAACAGCAATGGTGTCGTTTTTTTTATTGGTCATGTGAGTGAGAGTTAGCCAGTTGAATGCGCAAAAGTACGGAACGGATGCGCTACATTTTCCGAAAGGAGAACAAAAATAGAAGGTGTAGGTTGTCAACGTTAAAAAATGTAAAAAGGAAATAAATTGGCAGTCAAGGCAGGAAACGGTAGGAATTTATTTGGGAATGGCGCGAAAACCATTGAATTTGTTAGCGATGAGCTGCAAAAAGGTTGATTTTTATTTTGTTGCTAGCGTTAAAAATATGTTAAGGAATGTGAAAAAAATGCTGGAACACTGGTTTTTATCCCATTTTGCGCCTATATTTGAATTGTTCTAATGAAAGAACCTTACCAATTATCTCTTAATCAAAACAAGATTTTTATAGACAATAACCTTTACACTAAATAATTTTCAGGTCCCATAACACTAATAAAAATAGTTATTTAGGTATGCAGGTTACGTCATTTAATGATCAACAATTGATCGCACGCTATCTTGATGGAGATGAAAGAGCTTTCGAAGAATTGCTAAATCGTCATCAGCAAAAAATTTACACTTCTATCTATCTTTTTGTAAAGGATCAAAGCCTTGCAGAAGACATTTTCCAAGAAGTTTTCATTAAGATTATTGATACTCTACGCAAGGGCAAATATAATCACGAAGGAAAATTCTTGCAATGGGCAATGCGCATCGCTTACAACATGTGCGTGGATTATTTCCGCCGCAACAAGCGCCGCCCAAAAGTATCGCCAACGGATGAGTTCGATATTTTTGATGTGTTGCAGTCGCACGACGACAACGCAGAGCAGGCTATCATGAAAAGTCAGACACACGATAAAGTACGCCGTCTGGTAGATATGTTGCCGCCCGAGCAGCGCGAAGTAGTGATCTTACGCCACTATGCTGACATGAGCTTTAAAGAAATTGCAAAATTGACTCGTGTAAGCATCAATACAGCACTTGGTCGGATGCGCTATGCTTTGATTAATATCCGCAAAATGGTAGAAGAAAAAGAAGTGATTCTTCAGTAATACACCGCCTTAGGTGTTGTACAAAGCTCCGATGAAATGGCTAGCATCGGAGCTTTGTTATTTTTAGATATTCCCAAATCGTTGTGCAAAGTCTTTTGCAAAGTAGGTAATAATCACATCCGCCCCTGCTCTGCGGATGCTCAGCAAGGCCTCAGGCATGGCCTTTTCGTAATCCAGCCATCCTTTTTGGGCTGCTGCCAATAGCATAGCACACTCTCCACTCACGTGATAAGCTGCAATAGGTAACTCACTGTTGGCTTTTAGCAAAGAGATCACATCGAGGTAGTGGATCGCAGGCTTTACCATCAAAAAATCAGCTCCTTCCACGGTATCTAGCTCTGCTTCAATCAGTGCTTCTTGCTGGTTAGCTGGATTCATTTGGTACGTTTTCTTGTCGCCAGCTTTGGGGGCAGAATCCAGCGCATCCCGGAAAGGCCCGTAGAACGCACTGGCATATTTAGCGGTATACGACATAATGCCCGTATTGTAGTAGCCAGCTTCATCCAGTGCCTCCCGCATCACTCCCACACGCCCATCCATCATATCTGAAGGCCCCAAAATATCAAAGCCCGCCTGAGCTTGGGCAACCGACATCTTTGCCAAGATAGGCAAGGTCAAATCATTGATAATTTCCCCATCAATTACTTTTCCATCGTGCCCATCCGAGCTGTAGGGATCCATCGCTATATCGCTAATTAAGCAAGCTTCGGGGAAACGCGTCTTGATAGCTTGCGCTGCTTTTAGGTAGAAATTTGCTTCCGCATAGCTATAAGTAGCATCGCTATCTTTTAGCGCTTCGACTACTGCTGGGAAAAGTATGAAAGTATGAATGCCTAATTTCAGACAAGCGGCTACTTCTTTTAAGGCCTCATCTGTAGAGAGCCGGTAATTACCCGGCAACGAGCTTACTTCATTTCGAATATTAGCCCCATCCACTAAGAATAATGGTTGTACTAGATGTCCTGTATTGAGGTGTGTTTCTTGTGTGAGTTTTCGAATAGCCGCCGAGCGGCGGTTACGCCTTGGTCTCCTCTTCATTTTTGTGTGCTTTTTTTGGGTTTTTCGGTACCGGATCATAGCCATGCGACCCCCAGGGGTGGCATCGCCCAATCCGCTTTAACCCTAGCCATACGCCCTTTAGCACGCCCCATTCTTCAATCGCGCCTACCATATAGTGTGAGCAGGTCGGATTGTACCGACAGCTGGGGCCTAGCAGTGGTGATATGGCATACTGATAAAATCGAATGGGTAAAATGAATATTTTTTTTAGTAATTGATTCATGGTAGTGTCGAAATTGAATGCTTATTTTCTTGCTTGAGCATGACTTGCCTACGGCGTGTTCCTTTTGCAGTCGCCAAAAAGGAACCAAAAGGCTTGGCAAATTTAAGGCTCTACGCGAAGCTGGCACCCGCACCCACCAAATTTGCCGAGCTGCCCGCATTAGACTTTTTGTATAAATACAAGAACCTCCCTAAGGCCAGTTTTTTCCTGGTCTGTGCCGTGCGGATTTGCAACTAAATTTGCCGAGCTGCTCGCATTAGACCTTTTTATTTCTTACAGTGCTTAGCCCGTGCCGTGCGGATTTGCAATCCGCACAAGTTCTTCTCAAAACGCCACACTATCTGATACCTCTCCTTTCTGAAACATAAAGTAGCCTTCTCGCCTTTCAGGGCCGATGATGTGGATAATATTCTTTTGGTCGTCATATAAATCCAACAAAATGGCATTGGTAACTCCAAGAGACGTAACTTCTGTAACATTAGGAATCTCAATATAGCACCAGGCGGCCAGCAGGTCTTCAGATATTTCTTTACCCAAGAAGTTATAGTTGGCCTCTTGTTCGTTTAAGCTGATCTTGAATTTTTTGCGTAGATAAGTTTCTAGCATGGCTTCTGCTTCGGGGACTTCTTTTTCGGTACAAAGGTAGAGCTCGTCAGCGCCCTTTAGCCGTAGTGCTGCTTCTAGGTCATCCAAATAAATATGCATACTTATTTGTAGGGCCTGATCCGTAGGATTGTACTCTACTAAGGTCTTGCTGAGGTGAAACTCGTGTACAGGCACGAGCGTGAGCAAGTAAATGGCGATGATATTAAAAATTCCCATAGGGCAAAGATACGGGATTTAGAGGTTTCATCTATATTGGGTGGACAGAATAAGCTATATGAACGACTTATTAATTTTTGACTACAACGAAAAAAGTTCAGTGCTGCTGATCTTTTTCTTTAATGCCGTTGTCTTTGCCTACCTGTTACTAAAAAATGGGATTAGTGAGGACAAGAGGGATAGTAAATGGTTAGGGGTATTCATTATTCTGGGAGGATTGTACATATGCCCTTTTATGCTTGGTTATGCGGGCTGGTATTCTGTAAAAAGTTATAGGGAATTTCTATTCTTCGTACCCTTCCAGCAATTACTGCTCATAGGTCCTGTTTTCTTCATTTATGTGAAGGTGCTACTCAATAGAGACATAAAACTTACGTATAAAGATGTTATACACTTTATACCTGCTATCATCTACTTCGTTTACAGCTTAGTCGTGTTTGTTGTGGATAGGTTGGTGTTGGATGAATTTTATTTTTATGCAGATGGCAGAGACAAAGACCTAGATTTTTGGTATCAAATGACAGGCTTAATATCTATGCTATTTTACCTGTTTTTGAGTTTACGGCACTATTTAAACTATAGGAAATTGTCGTTGCAAGAAGTTAGTTTTGCAGATGAAATTGCCTTTAAGTGGATTAAGCGTTTTACCATAGCCTTTGGTTTAATCCTGATGCTCAGAGTGCTATTTTTTATTCTGAACCCCGAATGGGGTGCCTTTGGTCGCAAGTTTTGGTACTATCTGTGTTTTTCCATCCTATTATTCTACATATCAATAGCAGGCTACTTCAATACGATTAAGGCTACGATATTACTGAATACCGCTCCACTAGTTGATTTTGATCTGTTAGGAAATGGTCAAAATGGGGAGACGAAGAACGAGCCAAAAGAAGTGCTAGAGCTACAAGGATGGAAAGACAAGATCACTCGGTTGTTTGAAGTAGAGGAAGTCCATGAAAAACCAAATCTAACGCTGACAGATATTGCAACTATTCTGAATACCAACCGAAATATCATTTCAAAAGCAATCAATCAGGAGTTTAGTATGAACTTCAATGATTTTGTAAATCAAAAGCGGGCCGAGGCGGTCATAGAAAAGTTGAATAAAGGGGAGCATGTCAAGAGTACCTTGCTCAGTATCGCATTAGATTGTGGATTCAATTCCAAAACGACCTTCAATCGGGCGTTTAAAAAGTACACTGGAATCACTCCCAAGCAGTTTATTACCCAAAATCAGCTCTAAAATGGGGTTCAAATGGTCATTTGAAGCGAAAGGTGCCCATTTCCGCTCTAGTTTGGCCGAAAAAACAAAATATCATGGCAAAGCAAACTACAGCAAAGCAAAACGTTCTTTTAGTCCTTTTCTTCTTATTCACGATTAATCTCTTTCCGCAATCAACATCTGAAATAGATAGCGAAGCGATCACTAAAATTCTTTATCAGTATGCTGATGATGAAGAACCAGGTATGGCAGTAGGCGTGGTCAAAGATGGAAAAATCGTCTACGAATATTACATGGGCTACGCCGACCTTACCCATCAGGTCAAAGTATTTGAAGGTACCCGTTTTAATATCGCTTCTAATGCCAAGCAGTTTACTGCCCTGTGTGTATTGAAATTGGCCCAAGAGGGAAAAATCAAGCTTGATGACGATATCAGAAAATATTTCCCTGAGCTGTACAAAAATATTGAAGACAAGATTACCATCTCCAATCTAATCACTCATACCAGTGGGATTAGAGACTATTGTGACCTGATGGCCCTCACCGGAAAAACGTGGTGGAAGCAGTTTATCGATAATGGAGATGCCATCGAATTACTAGAAGGGCAGCAAACCCTTAATTTTAGGGTGGGTACCGAGTACCTGTACAGCAATTCCAACTATATCCTTCTGGCTGAGCTGGTAAAAAAAGTAGCCGATCAAGACTTTAACGACTTTGCAATTGCTTTATTCGAAGCTTTAGACATGCCGAGTACTGGCTTTTTTACTCATTATGGAGCCATTATTCCCAACAGAGCAAGACCATACGGCAACTGGGGCGTTTGGCGCGAAGAACCCACCATTACTGAAGTACACGGAGATGGCGCATTATTCACTACGCTACGAGATCAGCTTCAGTGGGAACAGATCGTACAAGCGAATAATGGAAAATACCTTCCTCAAGAGCTAATCAATGAAAGCCAGTCAACGTTAGAAAGCTCTATCGAAGATGGCTACGGCTATGGCCTCTTTTTTGACAAGTTCAATGAGCTGGATTATGTTTTTCACGATGGCGTAACGGCGGCCTATAATAATACGTTTCTGAGATTTCCGAGCAAGGATTTATCGATCGTTGTAATGACTAACAATCGAAACGTAATTGCTAATAATATAGCTTGGCAAATTGCTGGCATAGCATTAGAATTATCTACTGATAACACTCGTTACCCCGCAGGGCCAGAAAAAATTGAAAGCTTAAGGAAGCTTCAGGATGTAGTAGGAAGTTACCAAAATAATGCTGGGACCATCATTAAAATTACTGAAAAAGATGGGTTCCTCTATCGCGATCTTTATCAACGTGAGCCTGTAAAATTACTACCTGAGCAAGGCGGACTCTTTGAATACGAAACTATTGAAGGGCTAAAGATGCATTTCTCTAATATTGGTCAAACCAAGCAACAACTGACCATCTATCGCGCCACTCAGGTGCCAAATACGTTTTATAGACTCTATCTATCTGATCTGACTAAATTTGACAAAAACGAGTTGAATGGCCGCTTTTACAACCAAGAAACCGACACTGAAATCATCCTAAAATTTGTGGAAGGCACCACCTATTCCCTCATTAAAAACGGGCGAGAAAGAGAAGCCCAACTCATCATAGAAGATTATATAAGAATGATGAGTGACTACAAGATTAGAATCCTGAGAGATAAAAACGGCAAAGTCGTCGGCCTGAATGTGGAAAATAATCGGATTAAGAATGTGATTTTTGAGCGGACTTAGGGAGGTTTGGAGCAGCGCAGGCGGAGATACTAGTGCTGGGGTAAGTGCTTTTGCGGTGAATAAGCCGTATATTTACCGCAAATAATGCGGTGAATAGATTCTTCTAATCCATCTCCGCCAGCACCTCTTCCACCATTTCCACATACACCTCATCAAATACCTCAATATACGGATCGGTTTTTTTGTGGCCGTTGAGCACTAGTTCTTTCGCTTTTAGCAAATGCTTTCTGGCTTCAGGGGCATTTTTATCCAGCTCCCAAAGGGTTTTACCCTTGTTGTAGTAGGCCATAGAGCAGCGGCTGTAGCGGCGGATGGCTTCGTCGAAGTCGGCGAGGGCGGCTTGGCTGTTTTGGAGGTGGTAATGGCAGATGCCGCGGTAGACGAAGGTGTAGACGTCGACGGCATTGTAGGGCTCGGAGGCGACGCACTGGTTGAAAGTTTCGACGGCTTTTTCATACTGGCCTAGTTGCTTGTAGCAGAGGCCGCGTAGGTGGTGTACATTGATGCCCCAGGCGTAGTCGACCTGGTTGGGGGTGAGGGTATCAAATTGTTCGAGATAATCGAGGGCGCGAGGGTAGTCGCGGTAGAGCTCGATAAGGAGCCAGCTGTAGTAGTAGAGGGATTCCTTGGGATCGAGGCGGGCGGACTTTTCGAGGAGCGGAAAAGCGATATGGTAGTCGCCAATTTTTGTGTGGGTAATCGATTTTTGGCGGTAGTATTTTTCAGTAAATGGATCGATACGGATGAGGGTATCGTACATGGCTTGATTGTAGCGACTGCCTTGGTAGCTCTTGTAGGCGTAGCTATTGTAGAAGGTATCAGCGGCTATTCTACGCTCCTCTTTGCTCATATTTCGGTAGGAGTTGGGGTTATTTTGGCTGCAGCCAAAAAAGAAAAGAAGCGTACCCAGGAATAGAAAATATCGTATTGGCATAGCTTAGGGGAATATTTCAGTGATTTGGCCTCCCTGGATGCGGAAGGTAAGAAAAGTATAGGTGTCGATAGCGCGGTCGGTATTATCATCTCGGCCGGGCGTCCAGTCTTGGAGGCCCTTGGTGATCGTGAGCAGTTGTTGGGTAAGGCGAGGGTCGAAGGCGCTTTCTCGATAGTCATTATCGAGTTCTAGTACTTCGTACTGCCCGGCGTGCCCCTCACAATTAACCACAAAGCGGATGCGAATAAGGCCCGACTCTTGGTTGCCAGGAATGGGTTGGAATTGCTCATCGACTAGCTTTCGGACACGGTAGAGGCCGCCTTTATATTTAGTGCCCTGGTAATAATAGCGATGTCGGGGGTAGCTTTTATACAAGTATTTGTTGCACAACTGAAAAGGGGCTTGTTCAAAGCTTGGTGCATTATCCTTCACTCGTTTGTAGGTGCACGTTTGGAAGCCCTGTGCGGTCCAGCGATAGGTGATGAACTGGTCTTCAGAAATATCTACCACCTGCTCCACAAATTGGTGAAAGCGCTCACAATTAACCTGATTTCCTTTCTTGACTAAGAAAAGCAACTCCTCATACTGCGCCACCGACCAGCAATGCGTATTGCTAAAATCACTTTCCTTTGGTTTGACTTGTAACAATCCATCTGCTCCAAACGACTCTACCGTAGTGGTCGTTTCCCAAATGGTACTGCCTAGCATTTGCCGAAAGGCAGCCGTATCTACACGCAAAGGGGTAAGAATAGGCGGAAAATAATGGAAGGGAAAGGTAATGCTCTGGGTCATAATAAGGTGCCCTTCAGAGAGTTGCCACTGTCCAGGTTCATAGATCAAACTATCGATCCATATTTGGTTGCCATGTGTAGACCACTTACCGCCCTCAGGAGCTTCGTCAAAGAAATATTTGGTGTGATAGGTGCTATCTGCGCGAATATCCAGCAGGGTAGGGAAAGGTTGGTACTCCTCTCGATCTAGCTCGTAGTAGGCCCCAACCCACCTTCCGATTAGCTCTGGTTTGCTTTTTTGCTGGCAAGCCATTAAACCAAAGAGGCAACAAAGGGTCAAAACTATACGCATCCCATTTTTTGTGATAAAAGTACTTGTTGAAGGGTACTCTTTTGTCATAAAAATTACAGGAATAGCTGGGAGTAAACTAGGATTATCCTACTTTTTCCTCAACTTTAAGAGATATGCAAACCCATTTTAAAACTAAAACCGATATGCATGCCTACCACTAACTGTGCCACCGGTACGCTCACGCCCTTCGTGCCTTCGGCCGAACGCCCCTGGGATAAATTCCGCATTATGCACCTCTACAGGCGTATGGCATTTGGGGCCACCCCCATGCAGGTTGAAGCAGCCCTCGCTCTGGATCCTGCTGAGCTAGTCGATCAGCTGGTGGATGAGGCCATCAACCTGCCGCTAACCCCCGAACCAGTGTGGAGCAACTGGAATATTAGCGATTACGACGATTTTTTTCCGCAACGCCAGGAGCAGTATGTGCAATGGGTGGTGCAATGGTTTAATGATATGCTAGCCAATGGCTTTCGCGAAAAGCTGGCGCTGTTTTGGCACAACCACTTTGTGACGCGCTTTGAAGCGTATGATTGCCCATCGTATCTGTACAAATATCATAAGCTGTTGCAAGAATATGCGTTGGGTAATTTTAGAATGTTTACGGAACGGATGGGAACGACGCCTGCCATGCTGTATTTTCTCAATGGGGTGCAAAGCACCAATCTTTCACCGAATGAGAACTATGCGCGAGAGCTGTATGAACTCTTTACGCTGGGCCAAGATAATGGCTACACGCAGCAGGATATTGCCGAGACTGCCCGTGCCCTCACGGGCTGGGTAGGTACCTTTACGTTTTGTGGGCCAGTGGGATTTGTGCCGGAGCGGCACGACGATGGGGTGAAAACCATCTTTGGACAAACAGGTAATTGGGGCTTTCCGGAAGTGCACGACATCCTGTTTGAGCAACGAGCAGATGAAGTGGCGACTTTTATTTGTAGTAAAATCTATCGGCACTTTGTGCATCCCAATGCGAATGAAGCAGTGGTAGCTGAGCTGGCAACTATTTTTAAGGACAACAACTTTGAGTTAGCTCCTGTCTTCAGGGCCTTATTCAAGAGCGATCACTTTTTCGACGATTATGTGATTGGGACAGAGGTGAAAAGTCCTACTGATTTTCTGATCAATCTGGTGCGGGAAAGTGGGATGAGCTACACGGATGAGGTACTGGAAGTACTAACTTACTACACCTTTATTTTGGGGCAAGAATTATTTAGCCCCGTCGATGTAGCAGGCTGGACTGGTAATCGAACGTGGATCAATAGCAATACCTTGACGGGGCGTTGGCAGGCAGCTGAATATTACATCGGTTCTATCTTCCAGTCTTTTCCCAATGATTTAGTGGGCTTGGCAGTGGATTTAAGTGGCAACTCTAATGATCCCGCCCTTGTGACACGCGAGATTATCGATCATTTTATTCCCAATGGCTTGAATGATCCGATGGCATACGCGCGGGCAACGGATGTGTTTAAGTGGGAGGTTCCTCAAAATTATTATGACGATGGCTCGTGGAATTTGGGTTGGAATACCGTTCCTGCTCAGGTGGGGCTGCTGCTATTGCACATCGTGCGCCTGCCAGAAATTCAATTGATGTAATCCTAAAATCTGAGACAATTATGTGTGATCATCATACACCAACTAATAATATGCGCCATGGAGCTGCTCTGGAGCATGGCGAAGCGCATGAGCGCGATCATCAGCAGTGGAGTCGCCGGGGGTTCCTTAAGAATATGGGAATCGCCAGTGGCATGTCGATGCTGCTGGGCAATGTACCTCTAACTGCGCTGACCAGTTCTCCTTTGGCATTTGGCTTGAACAATACGGATAGCGACCGCATCCTGGTACTCATCCGGCTAAAAGGAGGAAATGATGGGCTGAATACGATCATCCCAATTTTTGACTACGGTACTTATATCCAGAACCGATCAACGATTGGGATACCACAAAACCAGTTGATCAATCTAAGTGAGGCTTACGCCATGCCCAATACAATGGAGGGCTTGAGTGGCTTATGGAATGAGGGAAGTATGAAGGTGATTAATAGTGTGGGCTACCCAGATCAAAACTTATCCCACTTTCGTTCTTCTGACATTTGGGCATCGGCTAGCGATAGCAATGTATTGGACTCGTCGGGCTGGCTGGGACGCTTATTGGATACCCAATACCCTGATTTTCTAACGGACCCCCCAGAGCAGCCCCCTGCCATCCAAATTGGAGGGACAGGCAATATTCTGTTCAATAATACAGAAATGGTCAATCTTGGGGTGATCGTCAATAACCCAGAGGAGCTGGCTCAAATTGCACAAAATGGAGAGCTATACGATGCTACAGCAGTACCAGAGTGCTACTACGGGGAGCAGTTGGGGTACATGCGGGCAGTGGCTAATAGCACTTTCACGTACGCCGAAGTGATTGCAGATGCGTATAGTGCTTCCGCAAATACAGTAGATTACCAATATGCCATCGGCGAGCAGTTAGCTCTAGTCGCTCGTCTGATTAAGGGCGGCTTGAGCACGCGCTTGTACGTGGTGACTTTGGATGGTTTTGATACGCATGCGTTGCAGTCGCAGTCGCATCCGTTTTTGATGTTTAGCTTATCGCAGGCCGTGCAAAGTTTTTATCAAGATTTGGCAGCAGGTGGGGTGGCGCATCGGGTGCTTGCTTCTACGTTCTCAGAATTTGGGCGTCGTATTGGACAGAATGCTTCGAATGGAACCGATCATGGAGCGGCAGCACCGATGCTGTTGTTTGGGGAGGGGTTGAATGGCAATGGTTTCCTAGGGCAGGGGCCAGACTTGCACAACTTGGATTCGGTGGGCAATTTGCAGTATGATATTGATTTCCGGCAGGTGTACGCGACGCTTTTGGAGGATTGGTTGTGTATTGATCCAGTGATTATTGACAATGTGATGGGGCAATCGTTTGAGCGCTTGCCAGGCTTGGGCTTGGAGTGCATGGCGACCTCTACCAGTTTTATTCCTACTATCCCGATTGAGCATCGGGCATTGTATGGGGCGGATCAGGTGACGATAGAATATACTTTGGTGGATGCTGCACCAGCGAAAGTGGAAATCTTCAATATTCTGGGACAGCCGGTGACGACTTTGTTCGAGGGCTATCAAAGTAGTGGAACCCATCAGGCGGTATTTCGGATGGGGAGCGGTCGCTTAAGTGCGGGGATTTACGTGTACGTGATTAGCGCGGGGCGGCAGCGGGTGAGCCAGAAGATTAAGGTGAGGTAGTGCTAGGAGGCCCATCGCAGAGTTCGGATTGCAAATCCGAACGGCTCGGCTCCGAGGGCTGCTCTAGCCTCCAATCGTCGACATCGACTCCTGTACGGGCCAGCCAAACTGCCGGTTTTGCTCCGCCTCATAGCCATCTTTAGCTCGATTACCCAGGGCTTCTAGGAAGGCATCTTGGAGCTGTGCATCGGTGGCACCGGCTCGGATCAGGTTTTTGATGTTAAAAACACCATTATCATACAGGCAGGTCTTGAGCATACCTTGAGGGGTGATGCGGATACGGTTACAGCTTCCGCAAAAAGTGCGGGTGAAGGCGGCGATGATGCCGAAGGAGCCCTTGAAGCCGGGTACTTGGTAGTTGACTGAAGTGGAGTGTGGTGGGTCGGGAAGTTTCTGAAGATTGGGGAAATGGGTTTGGATGTGTTCCAATATTTTTTTGTGGTTCCATTTCAGGGTGGGGTAGTGGCTACCCTCGCCATTGAAGGGCATTTCTTCAATAAAGCGGACGCTGATTGGGTACTGTTGGGTTAGCTCCACCATGGGGATAATATCTTCAATATTTTGGCCTTCCATCACTACGGCATTGATCTTGGTAGGTATTTGGTGGGCCAAAAGGGCGTCAAAGGTTTGCATGACTTGATCGAAGGAGTCGCGGCGGGTGATTTGGTGGAAACGGGCTTTATCGAGGGTGTCGAGGCTGAGGTTGATGGAGGCGATGCCCATTGCTTTGAGCGCTGGGATGAGTGGGGCAGTGGTGGTACCGTTGGTGGTAATGTTGATTTTTTGTAGGCCTTCTAGTTGGGTGAGCTGGCGCAAAAAGTGGAGCATATCCTTACGGATAAAGGGCTCTCCTCCGGTGATGCGCAATTTGGTAATGCCCATTTGCACCAAGAGGTGCATCGTACGAAGCATTTCTTCGTAGCTCAATAATTCTTTGCGTTCAACGTATTTGATACCTTCTTCAGGCATGCAGTAGAAGCAGCGCAGGTTGCACCGATCTGTCACAGCGAGGCGGACATAATTGATCGTGCGTCCATGATTATCGTAGAGTACACTCATTTCTTCTTTTTTTGCTGGGCCTGCTCTTCATCCATTAAGAAGGCTTCTTGAATAATCTCGAATAAGGCCTCTTCAGGAATGGCATCTACTGTTGTGAGTTCGATGCCAGCAACCATTTTGCGGTCTCTTGCTTGCAATAAGCCTTGTGAATTAGACAATTGCTTTCCATGTATAAACACCAATTCCACCGAACCGTTTTTACGAGGACTCGCGTAACATACCCAACTATGGCGATAGTAGAATGGAATACCATAACGGAGCTTGCTCTGTACTTCCGGAAATGTCAGGAATAGCTGATGCAGGTAGTGAAGCACTTCTTTTTGCTGCCCTGCTTGCTCTTCGATGTAGTATTCGACTTCGTCCATTATAGCAAGATAGGAAGGTAAATAGTAAAGGGCATAAAAATCAAAATAATTTGTAGCTACTATTTCTTCCATCAGGAATTCTTAACCTAGTTCAATCATTTTTCGTACCCGCTTCGGTATTTTTGACTGTCACTAAGTAAAACTTAGATGTAATGAAGAAGTTAATCAAGGCATTAGCCCCTATCGTGTGGAAAGCACTTACTAGTGGAAGACTATTCAAAGGAAAGGCGGAGCTAACACCACCGATTGAGGATATTCAAGCAGAATGGGATGTTAGGGTAGAGGTGTCTGATGGTGCTACTATACTGCTGAATATTTTTAAATCTAAGAAAGCTCTTGCTGAGGGAAGGCCGCTTCCTGTTGTGATGTGTGCTCACCCTTATGATAATCATTTGGTACCAGCCTTGGGCAAAACTCCACTGAAAGGAGTGCCACAGCAATACCGGCTGATCGATCAAGTGGGGCGGCCGAGATTTTCTACACTCACGAGTTGGGAGTCTCCTGATCCCAATTTTTGGGTGGGCAATGATTATATCGTGGTCAACATGAATTTGCCAGGTTATGGAGGAAGTACGGGAGAGGCTAGTACGTTTAACAGAAACCAATCGAGAGCGTACTATGAGGTCATCGAGTGGATTGCAGAGCAGGATTGGTGCGATGGGAATGTAGGCCTAAATGGGGTGAGCTTTTTGGCTATTACCCAATATCATGTGGCTGCTTGTCGAGATTATGATAATAAAGCTCCCAAAGCTTTAAAATGCATATCACCTTGGGAAGGTATTACGGATATGTACCGTGACTTAGCTAATACTGGAGGGGTGCCTGAGGATGGCTTCCCTGCTTTTTGGTGGGCTACAGAGGTGAAAACTGCAATGACGGGTGACCCAAAAACTTTTATCGAGAATCAAGGAGGAGTTCCAGCAGCCTGGATACAGCAACACCCTTTATGGGATGAATTTTGGGAAGAGAAGCGAGCGCCTGTTGAGCATATTGAAATTCCAATCTTAAGCTGTGTTTCCTTCTCAGATGTGGGCCTTCACACGAATGGTTCGTATCGATCATTTATGCATGTAAAGAGTGAAGAAAAGTGGATGTATACGCACCGGGGGGGAAAATGGGATGTGTACTACAGCTCTGAAGTGCAAGCGCTGACGCTTCAGTTTATGGATTACTATTTGAAAGGGAAAAAGGATAATAGCTGGAATGAACAGGCGAAGGTGCGGTTGGAAGTACGATCAAGTAGGGATAAGATTCATGAAATTCGAGAAGAAGAGAACTGGCCGATTCCCAGAACGCAGTACACGAACTATTTCCTAACTTCAGCTAATGCGCTTTCTCTAGCTGAACAAACAGAAGAAAGGCAGTTTTCCCACAGTGGATTCAAGGGCGAGCAACACTTTAGCATTACCTTTTCGGAAGCTACCGAAATAACAGGCCATGCTAAGCTTCAGGTGTGGATGTCCATACAATCTGAAGGGCAGCACTTAGATGATTTTAATGTATTTGCGGTGCTGAACAAAAGAGACAGGAACGGTAATAGAGTGCCTTTTTATGGTACTGTCGGGAATAAGGAGGATGTCATTACTAGAGCTTATATGCGGGCGTCATTAAGAGCGCTAGATGAAGAGCTCTCGACAGCAGCTATACCACAGCAGTCGTTCAAGGCGTATCAAAAATTAAAACCAAGGGAAGTGGTCTGTTTGGTCATTCCTTTTGCACCTACTTCGGTTTATTTCCATCCGGGTGAAACGCTTGAATTGACCATTGCATCCTATGAGGTTTTTCAAAATGCACCTTTTTTTAAGAATAATACCTTGAATGGGCAGGGCACGCATATCATCTGGGCAGGTGGGAAATATGACTCGTATTTGCAACTTCCGATTATTCCTGTTTGATAAGTACCCTGTAACCAAAGTTTATTTAATACACTACAGCGGATTGCAAATCCGCTGGGCGCGTGCTAGGCTTTTTTTCCGTAAAGCTAGGCCCGCGCTTAGTGGATTTGTAATCCGCGAGGCCCTAAATTTATTTTTGTTACACGATAATAAGGGCTAGATTCCAGAGGTTTAGATTAGTACATCAGCAAACAAAAATCCCTACACACCAATGCATGCAGGGATCTAAAACTTATATCTGAAGGGCAACTGAATAAAAAATCAGTTGTCTCACAATATACGATATTATCTGTACTTGTTACAGGACTACGGCTAAGCTTCCAGCTGCGACCCTAAAACAGAAGTCAGATACTCGCGGTTCATTTTTGCAATATTCTCTACCGAGATGCCTTTTGGACATTCTGCTTCGCAGGCTGTGATATTAGAGCACATACCGAAGCCTTCTTGATCCATCTGCTTTACCATCGCTTGCGCACGGCGCTTCGCTTCTACTTTGCCCTGTGGCAATTGCGATAGGTGGGATACTTTAGCAGAGGTAAATAGCATGGCAGAGGCATTCGGACAAGCTGCCACACATGCTCCACAACCAATACAAGCTGCTGCATCGAAAGCACCTAATGCTTGATCCTTCTCTACAGGAATGGCGTTGGCATCTTGTGCTTGACCCGTATTCACTGAAATATATCCTCCTGACTGTATAATTCGGTCAAAAGCAGAGCGATCCACTACCAAGTCACGGATTACTGGAAAGGCCTTGGCGCGGAATGGCTCAATTACTACGGTATCGCCATCCTTGAAGAAACGCATGTGCAACTGGCAAACTGTTGTGCCAGCATTGGGGCCGTGTGGGTGGCCATTTACCACCATGCTGCACGTTCCACAGATACCTTCGCGGCAGTCGTGCTCAAATGCCACCGGCATCTTTTTTTCAGCGATAAGTTGCTCATTTAGCACATCTAGCATTTCCAAAAAGGACATATGCTCACTCACATTATCGAGCGCATAGGTTTCGAAACCACCTTTAGTCTTACCGCTTTTTTGTCTCCAAATTTTAAGATTCAGTTTCATAACTGTATGTTTTGACGAAGATTGGATCTTCGGAAAAGTTCAAAAATGTTATTTGTAAGAACGGGTTTTCAGCTCTACATTTTCAAAGACTAATTCTTCCTTGTGTAGCACAGGGTCTTCTTCCCATCCTTTGTATTCCCATGCAGAAACGAAAGCAAAGTTCTCATCATCGCGTAGTGCTTCTCCTTCTTCAGTTTGGTACTCCTCACGGAAGTGGCCACCACATGATTCTCTACGCTCGTAAGCATCCAGGATCATTACTTCACCTAGTTCTAGGAAGTCTGCCACACGTGCTGCTTTTTCCAACTCGGGGTTAAATTCATCGGCAGAACCTGGTACGAATACGTCGCGGTAGAACTCTTCGCGCAATTCGCGTACCATTTGGCGGGCAGCCATCAAGCCATCTGCATTACGTGACATACCGCAGTAGTCCCACATGATTTTACCCAAACGGCGGTGGAAACTTTCTACTGACTGGTTGCCTTTAATATTAATCAATTGCTCCAAGCGGTCTTTCACTTCTTTTTCTGCTTCCGCAAATGCTTCGTGAGCAGGGTCAATATTTGGAGTACGAATCTCACCAGATAAGAACTGTCCGATAGTGTAGGGAATCACGAAGTAGCCATCGGCCAAACCTTGCATCAAGGCAGAGGCACCTAAGCGGTTAGCGCCGTGATCAGAGAAATTAGCTTCGCCCAAGGCAAACAAGCCAGGTACATTAGTTTCTAAGTTATAATCTACCCAAATACCTCCCATGGTGTAGTGTACTGCGGGGTAAATCTTCATTGGGGTAGTATATGGATCGTCGCCAGTGATTTTCTCGTACATTTCAAAAAGGTTACCATACTTAGCTTCCACTACATCAGTACCCATTTTTTTGATCTCAGCATCACTTGCATTATGCATGTTGCGCGTATTTGCCTCCGAGCGGCCATAGCGCATCACAGCATCCTCAAAGTCGAGGAATACTGCTAATCCTGTTGGACTCACGCCCAAGCCTTCATCGCAAGCTACTTTCGCTGCGCGCGATGCCACATCACGTGGTACCAAGTTACCAAAGGCAGGATACCTTCGCTCTAGGTAGTAGTCACGATCTTCTTCTGGAATATCATTTCCACGTTTTTTTCCTTCGCGGATTGCCTTTGCGTCTTCCAATTTTTTGGGTACCCAAACTCGGCCATCGTTCCGCAAGGACTCTGACATTAGCGTAAGCTTCGACTGATAATCGCCCGAAACAGGGATACAAGTAGGGTGAATTTGCGTGAAGCAAGGATTGGCCATGTAGGCTCCACGGCGTACGGCCCGCCAAGCAGCGCTACCGTTGCTGTTCATGGCATTGGTAGATAGGTAAAATACATTGCCATAGCCACCAGAAGCTAGCACTACACAATGCGCTGCATGACGCTCCAACTCCCCTGTTAAGAGGTTACGTGCGATAATACCACGCGCTTTCCCATCGATCTTTACGATGTCGAGCATCTCGTGGCGATTGTACATTTTTACACTACCCGTAGAAATCTGGCGCGAAAGCGCAGAGTAGGCGCCGAGTAGCAATTGCTGTCCTGTTTGTCCTTTAGCGTAGAAGGTACGGCTAACCTGCACCCCACCAAAAGAACGGTTGGCGAGTAATCCACCATATTCACGGGCAAAAGGTACCCCTTGGGCTACCGCTTGATCGATGATATTGCGACTCACCTCTGCCAAACGATGTACGTTGGATTCGCGAGAGCGATAATCTCCTCCCTTAATGGTATCGTAGAATAGGCGATAAACACTATCTCCATCATTCTGGTAGTTTTTAGCGGCATTGATACCACCTTGAGCAGCGATACTGTGCGCACGGCGCGGGCTATCATGGAAAGTGAAGCATTTTACATTATACCCCAATTCACCAAGGGTAGCAGCAGCGGCAGCACCGGCTAGGCCTGTTCCTACTACAATAATTTCGATGCGTCTTTTATTATTAGGAGCCACCAAATTCATCGTGGAGCGATAGTTCGTCCACTTATCGGATAAGGAGCCAGGAGGAGTTTTACTTTCGAACATTGTAAAGCGATTTTTATCTCAACAATTAAATGAATGGTATACTAGGTACCACTTATAGCATAGCATACATATATATAGGGATGATTGCGAACAACAAGGGTAATACTACTGCAATAATTTTACCCGTTGTTTGAATCAGTGGTGAATATTTTTGATGATTTAGGCCTAGCGATTGGAATGCGCTTTGGAATCCATGTAATAAGTGATAACCAATTACCACCATAGAAGCAACATAGAAAATGACATAGCCAATATTGGAGTAAGCAACTGCTACAATCGTGTACAAATCTTTTACTTCTTCGCCTCCATTGTAGGATACATATTCCACGTTTCCGAGCTTCATCTGCAACCAAAACTGATAGAGGTGCAAGAGTAAGAAAACAAAAATGATTGTCCCCAACCAGCCCATGTTTCGAGCTGCCCAAGAATTGGTATTCACAGCGCGCGTTACCTTCACTGCATACCGACTGTTGCCACGTGCTTGCCGATTTTTGCGCCACAGCGCCCACCCCTGCACAGCATGCAATAGTATAGATGCATACAATAGGTAAGAGACTGTTTTGATCACTGGGTTGGTAGTCATAAATTCGGCGTATAGATTAAACTTTTCGCCATTATCATCGTATAGAAGCTGTAAGTTTCCAATTAAATGGATGACTAAAAATGATATCAAGAAGAGTCCACTTAGGCTCATGATCAACTTTCGTCCGATGGAAGAAGTTAGAAAATTGATAAACCAACTCATGTTTCTTGTTTTTTCGTTTGTTACTTTTGTAAAATAAATCGGGCAATTGCCTCAAAAATGCGTTAAACCTGCCTTGAATTCGATTACTGACAAATCTATATCATAAAGCTCAGAAGCCCAACCGTAGTTCGGTGATTGTATTTTGAACTAAATTATTTAGAATCATTCAAAATTGGCAAACTTTTTTATCCACTCAAAACTATTCATGTACGAGAAAAGTAAAATTCAGTTTCCCCATTTCTTATCGCTATTCCCAGAAATTGAGCTACCCATTACACTAGGTACGGATAGCCACTTTGTGTTTAGCAAAAAGAATGACCCACTACCTGCGCTAGCTATACAGCAGTATTTACTACCCACTGAACTCGAAGAAGTGGATGATATGACCGAATTTGTGCCTTGCTTTCGGTTATCTAACACCTATGATATTCACGCAGTAGTCTATTGGAAAGCAGGATTACTCAATTACCAATATATCTTGCTTACCTTCACGAAACAAGGAGTAGCAATTGATAAAAAAGTCATTGCTGGAACTTTTTCAGATGGCGAGCTGTTGACCCAATCAGTAGCGACCATTGATGAAGACTGGACTATCCACGTAGTAAGTGGCCAGCAAGGGATCGATATTGACGACTATGACGCTTCTTCCAGCCGTGCCTTCCAACTCGAACTTCTGCCTGAAGGAAACATTATAGAATCAGAATAAGATAGTAAACAACAACAAACACAAAACTTTCCCCAAAAACAATTTCAATTTAATTCAACAATGAGAAAAAAGAAGACCCTAAACGCAAAGGGACAACGATTGAGTGCGCCTCAATTGCAATCTGCAGTATTACGTTTATTTAAGCGCCACCCAAAAAAACGATTAAACCCCAAACAAGTAGCGCGCAAGCTAAAAGTATCCAACAACAAAGACTCTGTACAAGCAGCTATTGATAAGTTGGTGGAATCCCAGCAACTGATAGATATGGGCGAGTTTAAGTACAAACTCAAAGTACAGCCTCGCCGAAGTAGCCCTAAGTCTTTCCATGAAGGCATCGTCGATATGACCCGTTCGGGTTCGGCTTATATCATGATCGAAGAGTTGGAAGATGATGTACACGTATCAGCTAAGTATATGAATACCGCCTTAAATGGCGATAAAGTACGCATCAAAGTATGGGTGCCGCCGGGGCGACGCCGTGCTGAGGGTGAGATTTTGGAAGTGATCGAGCGAGCAACAGAACATTTTATCGGTAGTATCAAGCTGTTTCCAAAACATGCTGTCGTAGTACCTGATACCAATGATACACTACGCATTGAAGTGCCCAATAACTTTACCAAAGGCGCTGAAAATGGCGATAAAGTAGTCGTCAAAGTGACCAAATGGCACGATGAGGAAGGAAGCGTAGAAGGTAAAGTAACGAGTGTGCTCGGCCAGACTGGTAGCTCAGATATTGAGATGAAGTCAATTTTGATCAAGAATGGCTTCAATCTGGAGTTTCCCGACGAGGTCATTCAAGAATCGGAGCGCTTGTCTATGGAGGTGACAGACGAAGAACTAGAAAAGCGCTGGGATATGCGCGAAGTACCCACCTTTACTATTGACCCGACCGATGCAAAAGACTTTGATGATGCGCTTTCGTTGCGTTATCTGGACAACGGCCATTTAGAAATTGGCGTACACATCGCGGATGTGACGCACTATGTACAGGCAGGTACTGCGCTCGATAAGGAAGCTTTTGAGCGTTCTACTTCGGTCTACTTGGTGGATCGCGTATTGCCGATGTTGCCGGAAAAGATTTCGAACGAACTCTGCTCGTTGCGACCAAATGAGGATAAGTTTACCTTTTCTGCCGTCTTTGAGTTTGATAAGAACAATAAAATTCAGAGTCGTTGGTTTGGTCGTACTATTACCCATTCCAATCGCCGATTTACCTATGGGCAAGCCCAGAACGTGCTCGATAGCGGAGAAGGCGATTTTGCAGATGAGCTACGAGTGCTCAATAAGGTAGCGCTTGCTTTACGCAAACGGCGTTTCAGAGAAGGAGCCATTAATTTTGATACAGAAGAAGTACGTTTTCGGTTAGATGAGAATGGCGTGCCGGTAGAGGTATTCGTCAAAGAGCGGAAGGACGCTCATATGTTAATCGAAGACTTCATGCTCTTAGCGAATAGAGAAGTGGCGACGTACATGCACCGGTTGGGTGTGAAATTTGAAAATGAGGTACCTTTCGTCTATCGTATTCACGATCAGCCGGATATGGAGCGCGTGGCGGAGTTTGCGCGCTTTGCCATGGAGTTGGGTGTGGAGCTGGATGTGAGTACCCCACAAGCGGTAGGGCGCTCGTACAACCGTTTGCTCAAAGCAGCTAAAACCGATGCGCACCTCAAGCTCTTGGAACCCCTAGCCATTCGCACGATGGCCAAAGCAGAATACTCTCCCGATAATATTGGCCACTACGGCCTTGGCTTTGACTATTATACCCACTTCACTTCCCCTATACGGCGCTACTCTGATGTATTGGCCCACCGTATTTTAGATTTGAATCTAAATGTCGAGCGTCCCCATCGCGCCAAGCACGCCCGCTTGACGGAGCAGTGCAAGCATATCTCCATTCAAGAGCGCAAGGCCAATGATGCGGAGCGCGAGTCGGTGAAGTATAAGCAGGTAGAGTTTATGGAAAAGCATGTCGGCGAAGAATTTGCTGGGCAAATCAATGGGATCATTGAGCGTGGCATCTTCGTGGAGTTGCTAGAAAACCGATGTGAGGGCTTCGTGCCCTTCGAAACGATGGACGAGCCCTTTAATGTGGGGCCTGCTAGCCTACGTATCAAGGGGCGACGGAGCGGAGCAGAGTACAAAATGGGCGACGAAATTCGGGTGCGCATTGTCTCTACCGACTTACGAAAGCGCAGAATTGAAATGGCTTGGGTGAGTCCGGAGGAGGAATAAATACGACCGTTTCCTCAAAAAAGTGTACATTCATTGAAATGTTTGCTACCCAAGATGCAGCTCAAGACCCTTCAGACCGACCGAGATATTACCGACTTGCTCGAATTGCAAGCGGCTAATCTGCCCACTGCTATTTCCCAAGAAGAAGCTCGTTCGCAGGGATTCGTCACGGTACAACATTCTCCCCAGCTACTCAAAGAAATGATGGCGGCTGCGCCGCAAATTATCATTCGTGATCGGGCCCTCTTGGCAGGCTACGCTTTGGCAATGCCCGTGAGTATGCGTGAAAAAATTCCCGTTCTTATCCCCATGTTTGAGCAAATCGATCAGCTTCAGTTGCATGGAAAGTCCCTTTCTTCTACTCCGTACATTGTGATGGGTCAAATCTGTATCGCCAAGCCCTACCGGGGCGAAGGCTTTTTTGATTGGCTCTATGATGGCTTGCGTATGCATCTGAGTGACGCCTACGAATTCATCATAACAGGAGTAGCAACTCGAAATATGCGTTCCCTTAAGGCGCATCAGCGGGTGGGCTTTCAGGTGTTGCATAGCTATGTGGCTCCGGATGGGGAGGGGTGGGAGCTTATTGGGTGGGATTGGGGGTAGGGGGGATTTTGGTTTAGGGGTTTAGGAGTTGAAGAGTTTGGGGGTTTGGGAGTTGAGGGGTTTTGGGAGGATGGGGGACGGAGGACGAGGGGGGCTCAATATTGGATATTTAAGCAGTGCAAGAGCTATGTAATATCCAATATTTCGCGGGAAGGGAGTTTGGGAGGACGGGGGGCTACTCTTTGTATACAAATCCTGTTTCCAAATTCATGAAGAATACTTTATCATCTGCCATGAATCTCCCTAATCCTGGCCACAATTGCTTAAACGTGTTCAAGAACTTGCCACGGGTAATCTTCTTAATTGTAAAGTCTGAATTTAATAAAACAACTTTTTGTGGATGTGTAAATAATAGGGCATTTGTTTTTTCTCTTGGTACTAATTGTAGTTTCTCAGGATACTTGAATTTTATATGTCCATCAATGTCTATAATAACTGTTTTAAATAATTCTGTTCCATATTGAACTATATTTAATTCAGGGATCGCCTTAAGATAGGGGTGGATAGGGGGTAAGATTTCTTCGCCACTCAATTTGACTAGTCCATAATTATTACCTATTCTACACTTCAATAAATTAGACTCCTTTATGGAAATGACGTCAGTGTATGGAGCTGACCATATTAGATTCCCGTTTAAATCATAAACAAAGGTATTATCTAAACCTTCCTGCCTATTCCAATCTATTCCAACAATATGATTTTTAAAAATTTTAATTTTAGAATGTTTCATAGTAATAATTACTTTACCCAAAGTATCAATTACTCCCCTCTTGAGGGAATTATTTCCAGGGCTTGAATAATTACCAACTATTAAAAAATTGTTCTTAGGTACGTTGTTGACATAATTATATTCACCAATATTAGCAGGGGACTCATTATGTACGATACGGAATAAAGTTAAGCCTTCTTTATCTTTCTGGCTATTACCTCTGTGCTGCACTATTAAGTTTGGACTTAAGACTTTATAGCCAAAAGCATTTGGAGGGATTACCCAATTACCACTTCGATCAATTACTCCAGATCGATAATCACTGTATACAGGAATCAATCCCATTTCAATTTCTAGCGGGTTACAATATTCATCTGGTATGGCAAAGCCTTCAGGGATGATGTTATAAAAACCTGTATCTAGCAAATAGTTAGTCTTACCGTAATTGATGATGAGTAACCGAAGCTTATCTTCATATCCAATTTTATGCTTTATTTGGTAAGGAGAATCTCTAATTATTCTTCCATTAGGTAAGGTGTATGTGTACTTATTACCTGTCTTTTGTTGTTTTATAGGATTTACAAGACTTACGAGTTTATGATCATACCTCGTACGTTTCCTATCCATTGTATATGCAGTAATAGAGTAGCCTTTTGCACACACATACAGGCAATAACTAGCACTGCAATGTAGTTGGATATCATCATATGATATAGGGAATATTATATCTCCATTAATATCATATAGTCCGACTTTCCCATTTTGCTGCACTTTCAGAAGGGAATCGCCATTCATTATTTCAATGTGTTCAAATGTAGGCTCAAGAACTAGATCACTATTCAATTTACACATTCCCCAGCCAATATTATTTTCCGCTTTTATTATTTGAAGATTTTTTTTGTACTCTATTGTTTTGTACACACC
>JBCCRH010000026.1:0-25382 GCA_039208045.1 Bacteroidota bacterium | reverse complement strand
TTAAAGTGATCTTGAGGACGTACATATTTCATGCGTTGCGGGTGTACTTCGCCACGCAAGACACTGTAGCCTAATATTTTAGGCAGGTAAAGCCCTTCAAAGAGCTGATCTAATAGTACTGTTTCGAAGGCAATTATTTGGAGTGGATTTTTCCTTGCTACGTCATTATAGAGTAGAGCAATTCGGGGTTCAAACGATTCTTTGAGTCGCATGTAATCTTCCTCTTCCTCCGTATCTAGATAGGCACTTAACTCTTCTGCACCCTGAATTTCGCCTGCCAATCCTTCCAATTGTTCTAGATACTCCTTATCCAATTCCAACATAATGTAGTCCTATTTTAAGAGCAAACCTGATAGTGCAAATTAAAGCACTACCAGGTTCACAAATATTTTGAATTAAAGTATAGCCGTTATAGTGTGCCTTGTTTTATCGATCATAAATGAGCGAAATAAACGTAGCGTTGCAAATATAAGGTAAAATTTGAAAAGGGCAACAAAAAAGGCTCGCACAACGAGTCATGCGAGCCTTTTTGTGGATAGAAAAAGCGCTTATTCCGCAGGCTTTTCTTCTTCTGGACTAGCTTCCGCCGTTGCCTCTGCAACCGCTTCCGCTGCCTCCTCTACTGCTTCTTCAACAGCCTCTGCTGCGGCTTCTTCTAGTGTATTTCCTTCAGTCACTACCTCAGGGGCAGCTGCTTGACCATTCACTTTAGCCCAAAACTCTAGCTTCTCTTGCGCTGCTTGTTCCACGCGAGCTGCAATCTTAGCTTCTTTTGCTTCGATCCAGTCTTGGTACATCTTCTCAGCTTGTTCCTCTGTCAGTGCACCTTTACGCACACCACGCATGAGGTGGCGACGATAGTACACCCCCTTGAAACGCAAAATAGCGCGGGCGGTATCTGTGGGTTGTGCGCCCTTCATCAACCAGTCAAACGCCTTTTCTCTGTCGATTTCAATCGTGGCAGGCTTAGTCATTGGGTTGTAGGTTCCCAACTTTTCGATAAAGCGGCCATCGCGAGGTGCTCTCGCGTCCGCTACTACAATATGGTAGAATGGACGTTGCTTCCGTCCTCTACGCTGCAATCTAATTTTTACAGGCATGCTGTTAAAATTTGTGGTTTAACCAAGACCCACTTCCTCTGCATTAACAGACGGTGGGTTTTTAACGGTCGCAAAGGTAGTCCATTTTACCATAGGTGCCAATAGTAAACTATAAAATAGGCAGAAAATCTTACTTTTAGGTGAATATTAGTACTCCCAAAAACGACATATATGCAGCCAAGCAATCGACTCCGCCTATTTGTACCAGCTTTACTACTTTTTACTAGCGCATTAGGCTACAGCCAAACGAGCATCAGCGGCATCATCAACACCTACCACACAGTGCTGTCTTACGATACCTGCCAAGCAGCAGTCACCCTATCGAATACAGAAGGCATAAGTGCACTTTCCGAGGTGCTGATTCTGCAAATGCAAGGAGCGAGTATCGAGTCTTCCAACAACAACAACTTTGGAACGATCACAGCTATCGGCAGTGCAGGCTTATACGAGCTGGCCGAAGTACAAAGCATTAATGGTAATACGGTCTTTTTATCGGCCTTTTTGGCAAATGAGTATGCCATAGATGGCCATGTACAACTCATTAGTATACCCAATTACACAGCTGCTAGCGTTGACGCGCCCCTCACTGCCCAAGCTTGGGATGGCGCGCGCGGTGGGGTACTTGCCCTGCGGGTGGAGGAGCAGTTGATTTTGAATGCGCCCATCCAGCTTGATGGCCTTGGGTTTAGAGGGGGAGATGCGACGATTGAGGAAACCAACGATTGTAGCTTTTTTAATGGAGAAGACGATTATTACTATAATGCCAGCAATTGGCGTGGGGCACTTAAGGGCGAGGGGATTGCGGCTTTTATACCCAATCGCGAAGCGGGGCGCGGGGCGCAGGCCAATGGCGGTGGTGGTGGAAATGACCATAACGCAGGTGGTGGTGGCGGTGCTAATATGGTGTCGGGTGGGCGAGGCGGTATCAATGATGAGCCTGCCTTTTTTGGTTGCGATGGTAACTTTCCCGGGGTGGGAGGTAAGGCGATTAGTGAGAGTGAAGATCGCTGGTTTTTAGGTGGTGGTGGTGGCGCAGGGCATGATAATAATGATGTAGGCACGGATGGAGGCAATGGCGGCGGCATTATTTTGCTTATCGCAAATACCATAGTGGCTAATGACTTTATGATTTCTGCCAATGGGGCTAATGCGTTTACTACCACTGGGGATGGTGCTGGTGGCGGCGGCGGCGGTGGTACCATTATACTAGAGGTAGGAGATATAGTAGGAATATTAGAGGTGGAAGCCCGTGGTGGCCGTGGCGGCAATGCCAATAACGATAATGACGACCGCTGTTTTGGCCCCGGCGGTGGAGGTAGCGGTGGTCGATTGCTTTCGCCAAGTGGGTTGATCATCGATTTCGATGTATCTGGTGGAGCAGCAGGATCGTCGATCAATTCTACCGAAAATGGATGCAATGGAACCAATGGGGCTGCATCTGGTAATGCAGGAGTGACAGAGACCGTTGGAGACTTTGTTCGTGGAACAGAAAGTAGCAACCCACCCGCTATTACCGCACAACCCGAAGCAATCGACATTTGCGCGGAAGCGCCCCTACAACTGACAGTAGAAACAGACGGGGATGATCTCGATTTTCAATGGCAAATCGACGAAGGCATGGGCTTCACTAATTTGGGCGAAAGCCCCCCCTACAGCGGCACTACCTCCAATGTGCTAAGCATTAATAGCGTAACGGATGCAATAGCGAATGCTACCTTCCGCTTAGTGATCCAAACGCTCTGTTTTGATGATTTACGTTCAGAAGAAATCAATATCAACCTGCTACCAGCACCCGAGCCCAGCTTTGAAGTGCTGCTCGATGGCAATCAAATTCAACTCATCAACAATTCGGGCTTTAGCGATAGCTTTACCTGGGATTTTGGCGATACCAACTCCAGCACTGAAACGGAACCTGTGCATACCTACTTGCAAGACGGCACCTACACGATTACACTTACGGCTACTAACGAATGCGGGAGCGAGACGATTACTCAAACCATTACCATCCAAACCCTTCCTGATGCAGACTTTGCAGCCACTACGCAAGCAGGCTGCGCGCCTTTCGTAGTGCAGTTTGAAAGTAGTGCTTCCGCAAATACCGATAGCCTCTCTTGGTTTTTTCAAGGAGGCAACCCCATGACTTCCTCCTTAGAGACCCCTGCGGTGACCTACGAAAGTGCTGGTATCTTTAGCGTAAGCTTAATTGCAGTGAATGGAGCAGGAGCAGATACCGTGCTAGTAGAAAACTATGTGCAAGTCAATGACGTCCCTACGATTGATTTTGAGGTTGCTATCGATCAGCTAACGATTAGCTTAACGAACCTGAGTAGTAATGCGGATACTTACCTATGGAGCTTTGGGGACGGTAATATAAGTACCGACATTAACCCTAGCTACACCTACGCAGCAGAGGGCGTCTACACGATTACGCTGACGGCTTCGAACGAGTGCGGGCAAGTTTCAAGCGAGCAAACCATTGCGGTTGGTCCTCCTCCGGAGGCCAATTTTATGATAGAAAACCCGATTGGGTGTACGCCTTTGGAAGTGAACTTTATGGATCAATCAACGGGTACGGTGGTGAGCTGGGACTGGTCGTTTCCAGGCGGAAACCCTGCTATGTCCACGGAGCAAAACCCTACGGTGATTTATGAAAATGCAGGCACTTTCGAAGTGCAACTGACGGTTACCGGCCCTTTAGGCGAAAGCCAACAATTGCAGCAAATGGCGGTGATTGTGGCGCCTTTTCCAACACCCAATTTCACCTTTGAAATTGATGGACCTGTAGTGAGTTTTACGAACCTGTCGGAAAATGCCACGGCCTACACCTGGAATTTTGGGGACGGCAACTTTAGCAATGAAGTGAACCCTGTGCATGTATATACTGCTGGCGGAAATTATACCGTGACCCTAAATGCCCAGAGCGCTTTCTGCGGAACCTCGCTCAATCAGGACCTACAAATAATGATTACGAGTACTACTCAGACTGCTTTGAGTGAAGTGCTCGTTTTTCCTAATCCTACTTCTGGAGTATTGTGGTTGGAAAACCTAGCTGGCGTAGAAACCATCCAACTGCTAGATATTAGCGGTCGGCCGTTGCAACAAGTAGAAGTGCTACAAGATAAGCAGCAGTTAGATCTAACGAACTTATCTTCAGGTATCTATCTGGTGGTATTGCGCTCCAAACAGGGTAACCGTTTATTTAAAATTAAAAAAAGCTAAGTTTAGCTGTAACAAAAGTTTGTTTAATACCCCATAGCGGATTGCAAATCCGCTATGCGCTTGCTAAGCTTTTTTCTTTAAAGCTTGGCCCGCGCTCAGTGGATTTGCAATCCGCGTGGCCCTAAAACTTATTTTTGTTACACGATACTGAGCAATAGCTTTTAGTAGTACTTACAGCTTGGCAGGGCTGTGTTTGCACTAGCAATTTATAGACAGTTTGTCCTTTCAGGACAATATTCTTAAATCTGCACATATACATGATGCAAAGAGGTTTGCAATATTGCAAACCTCTTTGGTACGTATACCGCGTGACGCGGTACGCGGTATACTGCACATTAACTGGTTTGCATGTGGCAAACCAATTAATCGTCAGTATATATGAGCGATAAGTTATTGTCCTAGAAGGACAAACTGTATGTAAGTTATTAGTGCGCGCATTACCCTGCCCCTTGGGGGCAAGCTATAAGTAACACTATCAAACCACTAGGCTATTTTGTTTTGTACAAGTTTAGCCCGCGCTTAGCGGAGCCGCCTGCATCGGGCAGGTTTGTAATCCGTGTGGCCCTAGAACTTATTTTTCTTATACAATATTAAATTTAGTTGTAACAACTACGATGAGGCCAGCATAAAGGAGTAGCATACAGTAAAAAAGGAGCTGTACGCCCAATTATAAACCAAAATGTAAAACAATCAATTATGCCTACTCCTGAAGTCTTGGTTTCTGATCTTGGCGGTGCTATTGGCAGCGCTTATAATGAAGCCAAAAATCAATTATTCGTTGTTGAATTTGACTCCGCAATCGGCAAGAACAGTGCTAACGAGGCCTAGCCTCCTACTCGAAGGCACTTTTAGTCTCGACTTAGATAGTGGAGGAATTACTTCAACGATTAAGTCAGATATTTTTTGGGCTATGAGAACGTCTACACAGCGTGAGATGGTTCCCGTCAATGGTTCGGAGATCGCATATCTGGGCGATATATCATATGAACAGCTCTCTGGGGCGGAGCTAGCTCGACTCCCGTACACTACCGACCCTATCTCTGCGAATAACGATGCGACGAACAAGCTCTTCAATGGAGCAGTCTTTGCTGTACGTACCCAATCGGGGCAGCATGCTAAGGTGCAGGTAGTGAGCTATGGGCGTGATATAGAACTACGCTTTACTACTTATCGGCTGCCTCGCAATTATCACTTGCTGGGTACTGGCTACAATCAGCCAGAAGACATTACGCTGAGTGCTGATGGTCGCCACGCTTATGTAACGGAGCGTACCGGGAATGTACTAAAAGTGGACTTGCAGGATGCAGACCGGGCAAAAGCTGCCACAGTAGCGACAGGAATGACTGCTCCGCACCAAATGGCTTTATTTGAAGCATATGGCGTGGTGTATGTCGTAGAGTTTGCAGCTAATGGTAGGCTACTTCGTATCGATTTAGATAGTGGTACACAGCATGTGTTGGCAACAGGGCTGGATCGTGCTATTGGCTTGGTCGTAACAAGCGATCAGCGTTTTGCCTATGTATCAGAACAACCTAGTGGTGCAGACCGCATCCGTAGGGTAGACCTCACTACGGGCGCGGTAGACGATTTTGTGAGTGGATTGCAAAATCCGTTCTTTATGACTTGGGCGGATGCGGGAGAAAGTGCTATCCTACTCACCGAGCGCGACCCAGCTAATCAGTTGACGAAAGTCGACTTAACTACCGCCACACCTACTGTTAGTCGACTCAATAGTGTGCCGTTCAAACCATCAAGTGTAGCAGTAGTAGGAGCAACAGAAGTCTTGGTGTGCAGCGATCAGGTTGTTAGTCGCTTAGATTTGGCTGCTTCGGTTTACACGGCAGTTGGCCCAATGTTTATGGGTATCGGCCACGTGCCAGCAGATCATATTGTTGGAGGCTATGCGGATACAACTCCGCTGACGGGCTATTTCTTTCAGGTGAAAGATGCTCCTTTTGGTGGTACGCTGCCGCTGATGATTAACCACGACAAAGCTTTTGAGCAGGGAGCACGCTACTATAAAATTTTAGTGGATGGCGTAGAGCAAGAAGACCCCTGGACGAATTTGCAATGGAGTACCAGCGTCAATCGTTTTGCGGCGAGAATAAAAAATCCAGTGGGTAGTGGCTTTTTCCGCTTGCGCAAGCCGGGAGAGCTCTGGTATCGTCAGTGGTTGGGCTATATGCTTAGGACGGCTGTACTGGGCAACGGCTTGCACACCATCCGACTACAATTTTATAGCGATCAGAATAATGCTTCTCAGCTCGCTGGAACTGGTGAATCTATCCAAGTAATGATTGATAATCAGGTGCCATTGGTTAGTATTGATGAGATATTACACCATAATACTGCTTCTGGAAGCTTAGTTCCGGTAGGTACGTGTGGAATTATCACGGAGCCGAGTGATCGCCTCTCTTTTGCAATTACTGCACGCGATACGGAAGGGCACTTAAAAAGCTGGAGCTTGACTGCGCTTTGGGGAGATAACCAATCAGCTGGAATCGATAGTGAAACATACAGTGCGTCAGCTAGTGGCAGCAGAATTTGGAATGGCCCAGCTGGGGTACAAGTGCCAAGCGGCGGCTGGCAAGCAATAGAGCGCCGTTGTGCGCACACCTTCCGCCTAGTGGCTTGGGATCGGGTGATTGATGGCTTTAGGCATATTCACAAATCTACCTACCATAAGTCAATTACGCTTTATTTGCCTTAAGTACACTTAGGGTAATCGGTAGCAAGAGCATCCGTTTTTGAAAGATCAAAACGGATGCTCTATTTTTTACTCTTCTTTAAGCGAAATGGCAACCGCAGCGAACCCATCCACAGTATACGCCACCCCTTTTTCTGGGTGAATAGTGAGATCGCTAATCGATGTGGGGGCGCGGAAAGGCGAGCAGGCTTTGGGGAGGTGTTCCCCCGTGTACGGATCAACTACCTGTATAAATCGTTCTCCCAAGCACGTGTAATACAGCTGTCCATTTAACTCATTCAAATCCCAGCATGTACTGCCACTGTCTCTACTACGCCAAATGGTATAGCCCGACTCTATGGACAAGGCATACATATCATCAGTGTCGGTATTGACAATAACTCGGTCATCCAAGACCATGATATTAGAACTGGCGAGCGTTTGGGGTCTTGGAAACTCCTGCTGCCATCGGATGGTACCAGTAAGCAAGTCTACGCAGAAGACGCTGCGATAACCCTCAAAAAAGGCGAGGTTACCTTTGGTAATAATCAGCTCCACAGTGGTAGAAATATCAAAACTATCGATCTTCCAGCTCACCTCTTTCTGGTTCATATTAAAGGCTGTAATACCCGAATAGCTATTATGATTGCTGAAATTATAGTGGCTCTCCTTAAAAAGGAGCACCTGCTCTTGGTCTGGATTTTCCCACACTACTGGCGGGCCCATATAAGGCGAATAGCCATCCTGTATGTAAGTAGAATAGAGCGTATCCCACTGAGGTCGCTGCGCGGGAAGTGGGGCGACTACTAAGTGGCTGTGTGTATTAGCTGGGTATTTTTTAACATGGCCATGAAAAAGCCAATCTTCGTGGAGGGTGAGGTATACTTCACCTGTTCCTTCTGGAACGGTGTATACCCACTTTGTAGCGCCAAGGTCTAAATCAATGGCATATACTTCATATTGGGTTGTAAAATAGTAGATATTATCGCGTATGATGTGCTGGCCTGTTGATGAATACAGGGAGGGGTGATAAATATAATCAGACCATTCCCATTTTATTTCCCCCGTTGCAGCATCTAGCATGAAGAGCTTTTCGGATTGGTCAAAATCCCTCCAAACAGTGAAGAGCACTTGGTCTTTGTAGAGCACTGGTTTATCTGTGAAAAAATCGCTAGTATCAGGGGTAAGTATGGTTTTCCACAATACAGTTGAGGCTACACAGGTGTCTTGGGGGAAGGGGGTTTGATCTTCATTGGTGGATAGTTCGGAAGGTACTTTTTTACAGTTCATAAAGAGGCTAAGCAGTAAGAGTAAGCACGAAAAGCGCAACATAATAAAGTGATTATTGGGTGTTTTTAAAAAAGGTTGGCAAAAAGATAGATCGTAAAAAAAGGATCTACCTTTTGCCAACTTCACTCGACCATAAACTACAGACTATATCTTATGGGCCTCTGTTTAAGAGGGTCTTAGTCGAAAATAAACTCGGATATTTAAAAGGGCGCGTTTTTCTCATCGGGTTTGTGTTCTAAAGTATAAGCCATATTCGCCACCAAATAGAGCATTGAAAAAGTTCCTAGCTTCCTTGTTATTACGCATTTGCATGTGGCTGGTATTAGGAAGCAAAACAGAATAATTAGCTTGTGGCATACTGCCTGCGGATTCCGCTAGGACAACTCCATCACTCGGCTTCTCGATCCATTCTACATCTACGGAAGCCACCAAGGAGCATTCTTCTTGGTCTGCACAGGGCTGCCCATTGGATGGGGTAATTGTAAAGCCACTAGGGCCGAGGCACATACAGTTTTGGGTAACAGTTGTCTCCAGAGTCCGAGCACCGATCATGATCTTATACTCATTATTGGATTCTTCTAACCATCGGAATCCTTTGTACCAATTGTCTCTGAGCTTCGAAGCCCTCCAGTAGTCATCATCCCAAGCGTAGCAGAATGGGTTGATCGCCCATTGCCAAGGCTGTGTACAAGGAAGTCCAAACGATTCTAAGTGCTGCATTTCTGATTCCCAAAACATGAACTTGAACAAATATTTAAGGGTGTTCTTAAATACATTTTCAATTAACTTGTCATCACTATTGGCCTGCCAAGGCTCATAATCATTAGGATTATCGACACCTAGATATTGGATTGTACGCCATAGTATCGGTTCCTCTTCTTGGCCATACACGGCCACCATGGGTATATCGTGTGGGGTAGTATTAAGCTCCGCCAGTTGCATGGCACCCACCTTGTAATCCTCTGTGATAGGTGGGGTGAAGTTGCTCAGCGCCATTGGTAGGATATGCTCACTGACGAAGGTACATGCTACATCTGCTGTTTCGAGCACCGCATCTTCATTCAGGAAAAAATCAAGCCAAAAATTGGTCAAAATTTCTTCTGCAATAGGGCCTGCTGTCAGTTCCGTACAAGCGGCATCTGCATAGTCGATGATCATATCGAAATTGTTCAGTATCTGCGCCCCCTGATGAGCAGAACCAAAGGTGACAATCCCCCCAAAGCGGCGTTCTGCTTCTAGGTCGGTATCGATATACATTTTATCGACAGCACGAGAGACGATTCCCCCTTGACTATGAGCTACAATGAAGTTTGTTTCGGGATTATCGTTTCCAATGGCATCATTAACAGGGTCCCCCTCTTGCACTAGTTTTTGGTGGACAAACCAAGCAGCATTATCGAGGTCATACTCAGGGTATTCCGGGTTGAGCGAGAATACCTTACGCGCTTCAAAATCATTACTACCAACAGCGACAGCGGCACTCGCTCTGGCCCAAGAGTCCGAATTGCCCTGTAAGCCATGCACCCAAAATATTATCCGATCACCATCATGCGAAGGTGGCGGCGGTGGTGGGGGTGGCGGGCCAATTGGCGGTGTAAAAGGGACAGAAGTGGTACTGCCATCTGATAGAATAGGATGCGTATAGGAGGAACAACCCGATTGAGCATAAGCTGTTGCAATGCTAAAACAAAGCACTACCAGGCTAATAATTAGTTTATTGTTCATGACTATTAGTTTTTGGGGATTATTGTTTGATGAATTGGCGGACTTTAGTCGCCTGGTCTTGCACAGCCTTCACGAAATAGACGCCTTTGGGCAAATGCCCGACCTTAAGGTTGGCAGAAGAATCTTCTGGAAATACCAGTTGGCGATAAATACTACTTCCTGTCAAATCGATAATCTCCAAGGTGACCGCCTTTCCATTTTGATAAGTCGGAGGCAGCTGAACCTGTAATAAGTCATGCACTGGATTGGGGTATACTTGTAGCTTTTCTGCCAATTCTACATCAGCAGTCGCTGGAGCTACTAGGGCACCAGGTTTAAAGCCCTTGCCACGGCTGGAGAATCGATAGTTAGAATAAGCAACCGTTTGGATGCGCTCTATGCATCGCCCTGTTCTTGTGTAGGTAGAAGTCCGTTCGGTACGCAATTTAGGAATGTAGCGATCCTGATCTAGCACTTTATAGTACTCGACTCGTATGTTACTTTTCGTTCTGCCTTTTTGTATTTGTTGGCGTTCGATAATGTAATTTCTATAATCGTAAATCATACTTCGATCGCCTCGGCTAATCTTAAAACTAGCATCATCCAGTTGGTCGATTTCCCCTCCTGCTTGTCGTATATCTTCAACGTCTGAGGTAGTAAGGGGCTCAAAGGTCATGCGATCATCATCCGTTCCACCTAGCACATCCCCTGTCAATCGCTCAATAAGTGCTAAGGCTTGAGGGCTATGCGTTTCGCTTACTACTAGCTGTCCTGCCGAATTGAAGCCTCGAATCTCGTCAGGTGTAATTTTTATTTGGCGCAAATCACCCATCCAATCTTCGTCTAAGCCAGCGTCTAGCAGTGTAATAGTTGTGGTATATTTTCCACCCACTAATACTCGCTCTACGTTCCAAGACATAGATTCTGGCTGTAGCTCGCTAACTTCTAGTGGACTTAAATCCGCTGCATTTGTTCCTTCGCTAAGCAAATGGTAGCGCTCTAAGTCTACCTGATAGCTGACATACTTGAAGGGCGGAGTAGGGGACGGCCGAAAGGCCGAAAAACCGACTAGCAGCAAGACCAGCCCACAGGTCCCGAGGACCCATCGTGTTGATAACATTTTTAATTTCATTTTCATATGGTTTTGGATTAAAAAGAAAAAGTTACTTCTTGCTGTAGTCTGGTCGCTTGTTTACCTTTAATACCATTAGTTCAAAAAAGGTAATCGGTGGAATGCAACTTTTTTTAAAAAAGATCAGAAAAGGGTTATTTATAGGGCTGATAGGTCTCCTGTGCTCGGTATTGGTGCGTGCCCAAAACCTCATTCCCGATCCCTCTTTTGATTTCTTAGCCTCTACGGAGTGTATCTGGCCAGGCGATGTGTGGCCAAGCTCTGCTTTTTGGTATGTAGCCAACCCCACCCCCGATTGGTACGTCAATGGCTGTGAGCCTTTTCCCAATTTCCCTTATTGGGACTTTTCGCAAGGCACTGGGGAAGCAGGATTTAGGATGGACTTGCGGGTTAGAGGATTTCACTATTCGGAAGCTTTCGGTACGCCTCTGGCAAGTACGATGGAAGCTGGGGAATTGTATTATTTTGAAATGGAGATTCGCAATAGAGGGATCTATCTGATACAGGGAAATAGCTTTGGGGCAGATTGTACGATCACCCCACAGAAAGACGTGCGTGTATACACCGCTAGCGATAGTATCTTCTTTATCATTGATGAGCTTAATAATGGGGCGGTTACAACTAATGCTACGGAGCTCTTCCAGTTTCAGCAAGACTTTTTAGCGAGTTCTGAAGAAAGTTTTGCTACGAAATTAGGGGAATGTTTAATTGGTGACCCTTCCGTTACGCACCTTGCTATTGCCCCTCGCTTCGGAACCTTCGAGGTAGCACCTCCTTGTGAGCTGATTGATTCTATGGGAGTGTTCAATATCGCTTATTATGCACTTGATAATGTCCACCTACACAAACTTCCAGAGCGAATAGATACGAGTGTATTGTGGTGCCTATCCGACCCTGATCAGTTTATTGATCTTGCTGAGATTTTTGATGAACGGGCGCTCCGCTCTGTCAACTATCGTTGGGCAGACGGTACCGTAGGTGCTGTTCGAACTTTTGAGCAAGCGGGTTGGTATGAAGCTACGATCGAGTTATCTTGTGGAAGTATTCCAGTGCGCGTAGAGGTAGCATACGAGTCTTGTGCTATTAACGTTTACGTGCCTAATGCTTTTTCGCCGAATAATGATGGGATTAATGATACGTTCGGGCCATTTATAGAAGCAGACTTTCCGATAACGGGCTTTTCTTTAAAAATATACGATCGGTGGGGAGGTTTGCTATTTGAGTCTCAATCCATGAATGACGCTTGGAATGGTGAAGCTTTTGGGGACGCGGCAAAAAGTGGAGTGTATGTATGGGTATTGGAATATGAAGTGAGTAATGCTGACGATACTTCTACCTTCAAGGAAATGGGAGAGGTATTAGTCATACGATAAAAGGGTCTGGTTTTAAAAGGTATAGTTAGTACGTACAAACAACTTGATTATGAAGTGTAACTATTTGCTGTTATACATAGCAGCTTATTTTGGAGCTATATCCTATTCTAATGGACAAAATCTGATACCAGATCCTTCTTTTGACGCCCTTACTTCTGAAGAGTGTATATGGCCCAATGAAGTATTTCAAAGCTCCCTGCATTGGTATGTAGCCAACCCCACCCCCGATTGGCACATCAATGGATGCCCTCCCCATCCCAATGCCCCATTTGTAGGGATTCAAGCAGGTAGAGGGTCTATTGGCATGCGTATGGATCTCCGGTTAAGAGGGTTTCACTATTCAGAAGCCATTGGTACCGCACTATCTGAACCCATGGAAGCAGACCGGCTATACTATTTTGAAATGGAGGTTACGAATAGAGGGGTTGCGATTAGAGGAGAGGGACCCTTCAGTTTTGATTGTTTGCTGACACCAGAAAAAGACATCCGCGTCTACACGGCTCCTGATAGCATCTTCTTTGTGCTAGATGATGATGACGGAACGGTGAATACCAATGCCAGCCCACTATTTATTTTTCAGGAAGACTTTTTGGCAAGCTATCAAGAGAGCTTTCCTACTACCATGGGAAGATGCCTTCAGGGTGATCCTTCCGTAAGGCACTTGGCGGTGGCGCCACGTTTTGGTTCTTTTGACATCGAACCACCCTGCATCGTTATCGATTCTCTCGGCTTTTTTGCTATTGTCTACTTTGAGATGGATGATATTAATCTCGAAGCTCTTCCAGAACGTATAGACACCAGCATTCTTCTATGCAGCACTGACGCTGACCCGCTCGTCGACTTGAGATCAGTATTTGATGAGCGGGCGCTAGAATCCGTCACCTACACCTGGGCAGATGGGACAGAGGGGCCTGTGCGTACCCTTACCGAAGCAGGAACTTACGATGCTAGCATCAATCTAGATTGTGGCAGCATCCCGATCAGTGTAGCCTTAGCATTTGAAGTGTGCCAACCCGAAGTATTCGTACCCAATGCCTTTTCACCCAACCAAGATGGCTTTAATGATAGTTTTGGCCCTTTTATAGAGGTAGATTTTCCGACGGTGGAGTATTCCTTTCAAGTATATGATCGCTGGGGAGCGCTACTATTTGAATCTAATGAGCTTACTGACACCTGGAATGGTGATGCTTTAGGTAGCATAGCAGGGGTGGGTGTTTATGTATGGGTATTGGAATATACGATTGAAGGGCCCAGTGGTGAACAACGCTTTCGCGAAATGGGAGATGTTTTATTAGTGCGTTAAGTTTTCTAACTAAAAACAACTAAAGTGAGTAAGTTATACTATGTGCAAATAGGGCTATACAGCATCCTTTGGATCGCTTGCCTAGCTTCATTGCTGCCACTCTGTGGGCAAAATTTAATACCTGATCCAGGCTTTCAGCGCAATACGAACACCGATTGTGATTTTCCTCCTGAGATGCTTGAGCGAGCCGAGTTTTGGTACCCCATGAGTGGTACTTCCGATTGGTTTGACTCCAACTGTTCGGTGAATGGCACGCCAAACGGGTTTTGGTCAGGAGAGGCCAATTCAGGTTATGTGGGTTCTATAAGTGCTTTAAATTTTAATGGCAATTTTCGTTCTGAGGCCTTCGCTACCCCCCTTTTACGCGAAGTGGAAGCAGGCAAGTTCTACTACTTAGCGCTACGCGCTCGGAACAAAGGTACAGATCACCCCAGTGAAGATAGTCTGTTGCAAGATTGCCCCACGAATCCCGCAAAGACCATTCAGGTCGTCTTAGGTTATGATAGCCTCTACACAGAAATCGGTTCTAATTCACAAGTACTTTCCTTTAATCATAGCCCGTTCTATGCCTTTTCAGCTCCATTTCTAAGTGGGTCGGGGCGCAGTCAGTGGGAGGCATTGCACACGTGCTTAGAAGCACCCGTTGGTGGGAGTCATCTGGGCATCACGCTACCCTTCGGTACTTTTGAGATAGCGCCACCCTGTGAACCGAACCTTAATGCTGTTATTTACCACATGTACTATCAGGATGTAGATGATGTGGAGCTTATTGAATTGCCAGAACGCTTAGAACACCGTGTAAATCAATGTGACCAGACTGATGGAATCAGCGTAAGGGTAGACACGCTCTTTGACTTTCGAGCCTTGGAAGTCACCTATAGTTGGGAAGATGGCTATACAGGAGCAGAGCGCCAGTTGCAAGAAGCAGGTACATATACCATCCAAGCAGAACTCCCCTGCACCAGTATTCCTATTGAATTGGAAGTGGTGCTCAATGATTGCGCACCAAAAGTATTTGTACCTAATGCTTTTTCACCAAATAATGATGGCTTCAACGATACCTTTGGCCCTTTTGTAGAGGTAGATTTTCCTGTAAGTACTTACCAATTTCAAGTATTTGACCGATGGGGAAATCAAGTATTCTACACAAAAGAACCAGGCACGAATTGGACTGGTAGAGCTTACGGCCTAGATGCAGCTAATGGCGTATATGTGTGGCAACTAAGCTATAGTATAGCCACGCCAGAGGGCATTACTAACTACCAGGAAAGGGGGGATGTGATCCTATTGAGGTAATGGCTAGCTGGCTAGTGAAAATTTATAACCAACTCCCCTTACTGACAAGAAAAACTCTGGATTCTTAGGATCCCGCTCAAAGTATTTCCGGAAGGACAGAATAAAGTTATCAATTGTTCGAGTGGAAGGGTAAACATCATAGCCCCATACGGATTGAAGGATTTGCTGTCGCGAAACGACTTCATTTTTACGATCAATCAGTAGTTTGAGTAGCATCGCCTCCTTTTTAGTAAGGTTGAACGTGCCGGGGTTACCTTCTGCTTCATAGGTTACGAAGTTGACGGTATTTTCACCAAAATTATACACCTCAGGCGTGTTTTCAGGAGACTTGCTCGTCCTTTTAATCAGGTTTTGCACACGGAGCAACAGTTCCTCCAAGTTAAAAGGCTTAGTCAGATAATCATCCGCTCCCTTTTTAAGTCCTGTAATCCGATCGGTAGGCGCATCTTTAGCAGTAAGGAAGATAATAGGCACTTCCATATTGGTTAAGCGCACTTGTTCGCAAATCTGGTAGCCGTCAATTTCTGGGAGCATGACATCCAATATCAACAAATCAAAGTGTTGCTCCTTGGAATATTTTATGGCGTCTTTTCCGTTATCGGTGGCCACTACCTCATAGTCTTCCAGCTCTAGGTTGAGCTTGACCACATCTCTTATATTTTCTTCATCTTCTACTAATAAAATCCGCATCATAGGACAGCTGTATTTAAGTTAAATCCCCGCATGTTATTGAAAATCATCTCTATAACAGCTAAGCCTACGAAAAGTTAAAAAAACTTACTCTAAAGGTAGTAGACTCGGATCGATAGCAAACAACTGAGTATCCCTTTCTCTCGACATGAGATAAATTTTATCATTTTGAGCACGTGGGTTCAAAACTCTAACATTCACAGCGTCAGTAGGTAGCAGTCCTACAAATTCCCAGCTATTATTCATTAGATCATAACGCCAAATATCCCCATTGACGCTTCTTGGAAAAAAATTGTCTTGATCTGTTCCAATAGCACCATTACCGATATACAGGTAGCGTTGCCCATCTGAATTGACAATGAACTCATCCCTACCACTACCAGGAAAAGTAGTAGATATTAATGTCCAGCTATCGGTATCAATAGCGTATTCCCAAAGCTCATGCTCATGAAAATCTGTTCCTGCTGCCATCCCTGGCGTTGAAAAGAATACATATATTTTATTACCAATAGCGACTGGATAATAAGTATGCGCTTCGATGGATATAGGGAGGTCAGAAAGGGTTTCCAAGCCTTGATAATTGCTGAGGGGAAAGCGAACTAACTGCCCATCATTTTTAGCAATATAGGCATGTTCTCCCGCAGCAGTACTGAAGAGCATCTCGTTGGTGAGAATGGGGAAGTCGGCAATGCGTTCAGGTTCTTGCGTAATATCGCCCGTAATTCGCCACAAGCCATTTTCATCGATACTACTAAATAGACTTTTCTTGGAAGAGGCGTAAATGACTTCTTCTGATGCTGCGATAATGAAACCAAAGAAAAAGATTCTAGCGTTATCTATTGGTGCACCAAGCTCACCAGTTATAGAGTTTACAGGGAACAGATCAGGAGCAACACCTTGTCTCAATAGTAGATAAAATGTACGCTCAAAACTATTGAGCAAAAAGGCCTCCCTAATAACACTATTGGTAAATGGCCTTTCATCTAGTAATTTGATGGCAGCCGTGCTTGACCCTAGAGTTTCAAAAGTGGCGACGCTGTCCAGGTAAATACTTTGGTCACCCGATCGGAAGACAAAACCAGCGTCATATCGCAGACCGTTGATTACATTGCGGTTGACCGGCACTCTGAATTTTCCTGAAGAAGGGAGTTCAAAAGGCTCCAAAAAAGCAGCTTGCTCTCTGAAGTACGAGGCATCAACGGGATACCAATTAGCGTAAGCTTCCAAATTGGGATCGTTTCCTTTGAATAGTACTTCGCCCGTAAGCACAAAACCAGTCTCATCTACTCTTTCAAGTCCAATAAAATCCACTACTGGGAACTGGTGTTCCCCTTCAAACTTTAGGTCTGTACAGCTCGATAAAGAGAGCAGGAAGAGCAATAAGCTCACCGGTAAATAGTTCATGAATGTATTTCGTCTCATAAGGGTTGAATTGAGTTTGGAGTAATAGTAACGAGCACCAGCCCTGAATCTTGATTCCGAGTCGGTAATCTGTGCTGGCCATCCTTTGCCTTTGCTTGCAAAAGTGGGACATGGGAAGATGACCTTGGATTCCATCCAATAAATTCCCAACTGTTGGTAGAAATATCATAGCGCCAAATATCTCCTTGGGCAACTTTATTATTGCCACTAAGAAAACCATCAAAATCAATGGTTCCCATTCCGATAAAAATATACCGCTGGTTGTCAGAAGATATAGAAAATTTATCTTTCCCACTACCCGGGAAATCAGCTAGCAGGGTCCATTCTAGTGTAGCGGAATCAAATTCCCAAAATTGATGGTTTTGTGTTATGCTATTGTTGGAAAACGTAGGTTCAGAAAAAAAGACGTAGCCTTTATCCCGTATCGTTGTTGAATGGTAAACAACGGCATCGGTACGAAAAGGAATATCCACCTCTTGCTCTATCGATTGATAATTATCAAGTGGAAAACCAATGAGTGTCCACTGTCTAGTGGTAAAGCACTGCTCGTCAAAAACAAAACTAAATTTTGCAGCACTCGCCGAGCTGTAAACGAAATCGCTAATGCGTTCAAACTGTCCCTGATAGTCATCTAAGGTCCATATCCCAAAAGGAGAATTAGAAGAAAATGGATTTTCCTTCGCAATAGCATATATTTTGTTGTCCGCAGTCTGAAAATAGTTTCTTATCATATTACCGCTGTAAGAATCTTTAAGAACGTTCCACTGATTGCTGGCAGGATTATAGCGATAAATCGTTCCAGTACTATTGATTGTTACAACTGTCGCACTACCAGCGAGGAGATCATTATTAAAGCCCCTGAAAAAAAAGCTAGCACTCAATGAATAGCTGTTCGTTTGAATTGGACTGAAAGTGGCACCTTGACTGGTAAAATGTATCGTATCGGTGTAGATTTTTTCCTCTGCGGTCTCAATGATCATTCTCAATACGTATTCAGCATCCTTCACAAGGTCGCGGTTGATGCGTATGGTACTTGCCTCCCCTTCGGCTAAGTTGACATCAAGAAGAAATCGCTCCTCTTCAAGCGGGAAGGCCTTCCCGACGGGGTACCAATTAAAGGAGCTTCGCAGAATGGGTTGGTTCCCTATATGATGCGTGAATGCCTCAAAAGTAGCTCCACTAACACCTATATCTTTTACCGCTTTTAGCTCAATTACCGGATAGGTAACTTCTTTTGGGAATTGCAGATCAGTGCACCCTCCAAAAAGGAGAAGACTGCTAAAAAATAAGACAATTGTTCTCATTAGAATAAATTGAATCCGATGGATAACTCATTGACAATGGTGATTTGATCGCCAGCATCTACGGTTCCACTAAAAGCAGCCCTAATATCAATGGCATACTGATCATAAACAGGAATCTGTACGCCAACTCCAATGTTAGGGCTGAGCATAAATGATTGGAAGGGATCAAAGGCGTAAGCGAAAGCCTGTAATCCTTCAGGAATGGGTTGATACACCGCTAAGATGGCATCCTGCTGTAGTACTACTTCCGCAGCAAGCCCGCCCGTTACATATGGATACACATCCCCAAGCCAAAAGAAATAGCTAAATAAAGATTTCGCTTGCAAGATAGTGGCGGACGCAGCATAAGAAGCAACAGAAGTGGTACTATTGACGTCCTCAAAATAGCCATTTGATGTAGCCCGTAGCGCGCCTAGCTGGAAGGTATGTGCTAAGGTTCCCTTACTATTAAGGGTACTATTGACAAAAGCAGAAACTCCGTATCTGTTTATCCCAAAAGTGGAACCATCCGGCAAAAAAGGCTGTGTAATGCCTTGCTCTGATAAGTTTTCTACATTATAAAAACTAAACTCTCCAATAAGCCCAAAATAGGTGCCCGGGTAGCGTGTCGAAGCCGTATTGAGAAAGTCCGTAAATTGCTCGTAACCCTCTAAATTACTAGCATTTTTGTACTTATTTTGGCCCAGTTTAATTTTCTTATCCAGTAATTTATCCAGCATGAGTACTCTTTGCTCTTGGTCAGTTGCAATAGCGGTGAGCTGCTCATTCTCTAATTGATAATAGTACTGCCTAGTAAACGGTTTTTTGAAGATGGGATACTTTCCTTCGTCATATACTTGTTCATAGAAAGAGACTCCTGCTTCCCCTTCCGGTTGAGCCGGAATGAATATTTGTCGCTCCACACCTTTTGCGCCTTTTAGGTATAAAGCCAAACTTTTAACCTGTGTAGGATCAATTTGAACAGCTTCAGGAGTATCCTTATCGCTATACCAAAATAGGGCAATACCATTTACTTCTTCGACCGTGATAGTTCCTTTCTTTAAACTTCCATCCCGCATGAACATGAGGTCGAGACCAACTTGTCCGGATAGGCTGAAGCAATAGAGCGTGAAGAAAAGGATAAGGCTCAGAGAGAATGTATCTTGTTTCATAGTTTATGCTTTGAGACTTATAGTTCGACAATGCAAGCCTTCCAAGTGAAGGCTTGATATTGAAATAAATATAGCTGCGTTTGTAATGTTAAAGGCCCAAAACTAATAAAAATTTTATTTATAAAACACCCCTACCACACAATAGCCCTCGTATACGCTCGTCCCCCCGCTTCCAAGCGATAAAAGTACTCGCCAGAAGATAGAAAGAAATCATTCGGTTTAAAGATAAAGGTATGGCTGCCGCGCTCCATAAATTGATTAAATACCATTCGGATCGCCTGACCTGCTTTGTTAAGGATGGAAATACGTGCGACACCGCGTTGCTGTATGGCAAACTTCAATTCAAAAGCCACACCCGGTACATCCGCCGGATTGTGTCCCAACAGGATCGCTACTTCTCTAGAGCCTACCGGCGCTTCTGTTGCTGGTAACAAATCTTCTAACATTTCGAGCTCATCGCCTAAAATATGATCGGTCACCTCTTGGGGCGCACATAGCCAATTTCGCAATACATTGGTGTAAACCGACCGAAAATCAACCGAAAAACGAGGGTCGCCATACTGATCGACCTCCGCTAGGTTAGGGGATTCCCCGTGGAAGGTGCTTCCCAACTCATTGCCAAACAAAAACAGCGGCGCCCCTGTACCATGATCGGTGCCTTGGGAGGCATTTTCATAAATAGTGCGCCCAAATTCTGAGAAGGTCATACCTAGTACATTCGGGCTATGACCGCTGGCATCTAGGTCATTAAAGAAGGCGGCGATAGAGGAGCCCAGATAGTTAAGTAGTAGCGGGTGCAGATCGAGCTGTGCATTATGCGTATCAAATCCATCGATACTCACCATATATACCTTAGTGCCCAAATTGCCCTTGATCATGCGGGCAACAATAGCGAGTTGCTCTGCCAAGTAATTGTCTGGATAAGCGACTTGGTTATTCCCCGCATTGTAGGCCGCTTGGATGGATTCGGAATAGCGAAACGCACTGTTGGCTACGGTTCGAACGTACTTTAATTCTTGCTCATTAGGAGCATTGCCCAATAAACCAGTCTCGTAGAGGGAGCCACTCTGCGCAATTTGGTAAAACTCAGCAGGGTTGCTAATCGCCAACGCTAAATTGCCCACTTCTGCTCGAAAGAGCATATTGGCTTGTATCCCGATCTGCAAGGCAGGCGGCACCACTGGCGGAGCCGTCAGAAAGGCGGGTAAGTCTTGGTAGAGCCATCGACCCAGCCAGCCTGTGGTTTCTATCTCATTACTTGCAGAAGCAGAGGCCCAAATATCAGAAGAACGAAAATGCGAATAATTGGGATTTGGATAGCCTACATTATGAATTACTTTCATGCGCCCCCCTTCCCAAAGCGGCTGCAGGTCAATTAATTCATTGGGCATGCCATACTCGTCGGATAAGCCCCAAAGATTAGCCTCCGTAGTAGCAATAGAAGGGCGGATATTATAATAGATGTCATCGCCACGCTGAATGATCGTATTTAAACCATCATTGCCACCTTTGAGTCGGATCAATACTAAGATACGGTCGCCACAATTATCTAGCGCCAAGCTATTCAGAAGCGCATTAGGCGAAAATGCTTGCACCGGGGTACTCCCCAATAGCATAGAATTCCCCAAAGCCGTGAGTCCTGTCATCTTTAGGAAGGTGCGGCGATCCCAAGTTTCATGCTCTTGCCGATGTTCTGTAGCATTAATCAAGGTAGCTCCTGATTTTTGAAGCTGCCGTTTTGCCTTTGGATGAATAGGCGTATGCTTATCGTGTTGTTTTTCCATGATTCAATGCTAGTTTAACAAAGCTGCCATTCGGGTAGGCGCATCAGATAAATGAACAGATTGAGCGTTTGCTCTGGTACCTGGTTATAATTTACACTCCAGGTGCCATCTTCAAAGTAATTTTCTGGCACTTCCCCCTTAAAATACAATAAGGCCACTTCAAACAGGGGTTCATCCAAAGGGGTATTTAAAAAGTACTGCACCAGCGCCTCGGTCACCACCCGTACATCGGCTTCTGTAGGGCCTACCAAATTGCGCGTCAACGCATGCAGCTTACTACGCATATCCCCAGAAAAGCCATACATGCTGTACAAGATATTGGTGCAAAAACTCCAACGCCCAGTCAGCGTATTTTCCGATAGCCAAGTTTGATGCTCCTGCCAGCCTGCTACATCAATGGGGTTAAATACCTCTTGCCCCAAGCTAGAAGCGATAAACGTCAGATAGCCGATAAGGTCTTGATTGTAATTGCTCTCCAAGGCACCCCCTGTAAGTTTGATTACACTCACCCCCGCTTCCAGCGGACTTTTGATGCGCGCATTGATGAAGCGCTCTTCAAAAAAATGCTCACTACTCAGTAGCTGCCGCAAAACAGGCGCTATTTCCCAGTTATTATTCTTGAAGGTAGTAGCCAAGCTCTCCACAATAATTGGATCAACTTTTTCATACACAAAGAAGCGGTACAGCTTTTCGCAAATGAAGGTCGCTACCTGATCGCTCCTCAGCGTAAAGATCAGTTCATGCACATCCTGGTAATTCCAATTACCCGTCTGCCCAAAGATGGTTTTGCTCGTTTGGTCATGCAGATTGGGATTGAAAAAAGGGGCCGTTTCACAGGCATACATATTAATCTGCCAGCCAGTCAGGGCGCGGGCAACTTCTACAATATCATTTTGAGAATAGCCATTGCTTTCTCCCATCGTGAATAATTCCAGCAACTCCCGCGCATAATTTTCATTAGGCTCAGAAGCAATATTGAAGTTGCCATTCAAGAAAATAAGCATGGCAGGATTGAGTCCCATCTCTTCCACGAAAGTGCGGAAATTGCCAAAGGCGTATTGATGCAATAAGGCATAGTACGACCACATGTACGCATTACAATCATAATCTTCTTCCCGCGTTACAAAGTGATTGTGCCAAAATAAGGCCATTTTGCTACGCGGCCCTTCAACAGCCATTTCGCTCACCCACCGCTGAAAAAAGAGGCTTTTTTCTTGAAAGTACGTCTCCTCATCTGGATAGTCATCGTATGTCCATAGCGCCCAATAGGGAACTTCGGGAGCAGACAAGGCAAGTGCACTATCGATCAGTTGGTTGACGACATCTATCGGGGATTGGCTGAGTGCTGCTTGCAGGGTCGCCCAATCCGCCCCGAAGCCAAAACGGTTGTACAGATGCTGAACACGCTGGGCATTCCAAGGTTTGCTATCGCTCGGTTGATAAGGATTAATTGTGTTGACCATCGTTGCCCTTTCGTTTTCGAAAATGAAATTGTAGATCGTATGAATTTAGAAAATTCCTATGTTTTTGCGTAACTTTCTTAACCAAATACTATCTAAAATAGCCGCAATGAAGCATTGCTCTACATGCATACTACTCTCTATTTTGCTCTTATCAGCTGCATCGGTCTCAGGACAAGAAGTATTGCTAGCAGAAAACTTTAACGATTGTGAATTTCCGGGCGATTGGACTGTGACTTTAAACGGCAATACAGATGCAGTCTGGTTCGTCGGCACTACCGAAAATGAAAATGCAGATGGCAGCAGTATTGACGGTAGCTGCATGCTGATTTTTGATGATGATGCGACGGGCGAAAATACGCCAGCTTGGGATGTAGAGTTATTGTCTCCTACCTTCGATGCCACAGGCTGGGCTACGGTTCAATTATCGATGGATGTGCATTTTAGAAATTATAATGGCAGTGCCCAATTGGAAATTATAGTATTTGATGGTACGGATTTTCAGCGGGTATCCGTCTATCAGGGGGGAGCAGCACAAACGGGAGAGCAATTCTCCGCCTTTACCACTCTCACGGCAGACCTCAGCTTTTTTGCTAATGAAACTATGCGTATCGGCATTCGCTACAATGATGGCAACGATTGGGCTTGGTGGGCAGGCATTGATAATATTCAAGTTGTAGGATCAGGAACCGCTACGCCTATTTTATTAGAAAGTTTTAATGATTGTGGTCTACCAGAAGGGTGGGTGAGCGAAGTAGTGGGTGGAAATGCTGCCTGGGAATTTGGACTGATAGAGGATAATGACGAAACCCAAGGGGTGACTTCTATGAATGGTAGTTGCTTCGCCTTCTTTGATGATGATGGGCTAGGGCAGGAGGCTGACCCTTCCAGGGCCCTGCTCTTAACGCCTGTTTTGGATGGTTTGGCTTACGCTAATTATTACTTACAAATGGATGTCATATTACGTCGGTTTACAGATTTGGAAAACCTGAGTATTGGCGTATTTAATGTCGCTACAGGCGAAATTGCTTGGGTGGTGAGTTACCTCAATGACATAGCAGGGCCCCTTTTCAATCAATATCAAACCGAAGTGATTGACCTTTCGGCTTACCGACAAGCCCAAATGCGCGTGGTACTTTCCTATGATGATGGCAACGACTGGGGCTGGTGGGTCGGTATTGATAACCTAAAGATTCTAGGCGAAGGTGTGGCTAATGATATTTGTACGAATGCGGTAGCGATCAATTTGGATGCCAGTTGCCTGCCTGCCAATAATCGCAATACGCTGTACACCGGGAATGATGTAGCCTGCTCCACCGAAAATGAAGGAGCACTGTGGTATCGCTATACCGCAACCACCACACAATTAGTACAGTTACAAACCAATGCTCGCTACAACGATGCGATTTCCGTATTTAGCGGAAGCGACTGCACTCAACTGCAAGAGGTGGACTGCACCAACTATGATGAATTTGGATTTACAGGAGAAGACTTATTCTGGCAAACTGAAGCCAATACGACCTATTTTATTCGAGTAGCAGGGCACAAAGGCTCCTTTGGAGTGACTAGAGGAGAACACTGTATACAACTCCTATCCGCCAGTACATTACCTGAGCGCCCCACCAATGACTGGTGTGTTGATGCGCAAGCTTTGAACATTGGAGCCACTTGCGTAGTGGGAAATAATCGCCATGCCGATTTTGATGGTCCCCAATCTAGCAGAACCGATAAATCTAAAGCAGATATTTGGTACACATTTGAGACGACGACGACCACTCCTTTAGAAATTATCACAAATGCAGACTTTGCAGATGTCATCACGGTATTTACAGGCAACTGTGAAAATTTAGAAGAGGTGGCTACACAAGAATTAGGACAGCGACTCTTGCAAGAAGAGATCAGTGCTGGACAAACGTATTTTATTCAGGTAAGTGGCTATTTTGCGACCTTAGAGGGCAGCTTGTGTATAGAAATACAACCTAAAGACATCACGCCGCCAGATAACGATATTTGCACAGCAGCTATAGAATTGGAGGTAGGGGCAACTTGTGAAGCCTCCAACAACACAGGTGCGATCTTTAGTGGGCCATTGGCTTCTTGTGCCGTTTATCAGAATGCTAGTATTTGGTATTGGTTAGAAGCTCCCGCTTCGGGTAAGGCCGTCGTAGAAACCAATGCCGATTTTATTCACGCGGTATCTGCATATGCAGGTACTTGTACTAATCTAGAAGAAATACACTGCGTAAAAAATCCCAACCGTTGTGGGCAAACCTTTGAATTGGGGGGACTCAATCCTGGCGAAGTCTACTGGATACGAGTCAGTTCTATGCGCGACCTCACAGGCTTTTGGCAAACAGGAGCGCTATGTGTCCGACTAATCGATGGGGATGCCTATGAGTCCATGCCGCCGCTATCCATTTTGGGATATACCGAGTGCTTTGGTAATGGTGCGGCCAAACTAGTGGTCA
>JBCCRH010000025.1:0-25642 GCA_039208045.1 Bacteroidota bacterium | reverse complement strand
TTAGTCACCAACTCTCCTGCCTCGACAAATAACTTATCTACTACCCCAGACACCTGCGGCTTAATCATTACTTCTTGCCGTGGCTTGATAGAACCTGTCGCAACGGTCTTCTTGATAATGTCCATAATAATGGGCTTTTCCGTTTCGAAATTTTCGGTGGATTTGGTGCGTTGCTGATAGAAATAATAGCCGAGCCCAATTGTGGCTATCAAGAGGAAGGCTCCAAGACCGATTAGACAACCCTTGTTCATCTGTTTTTTTATTTATTTATTTTTAATTTACTCGTCTTTTAATGCCACCACAGGATTTACTTTGGCGGCTTGCAGCGCTGGAATAAAGCCTGCAATAGTGCCTGCTACAATTAATAAAACCACTGCCCCTACCCCTATCGTCATGTTCACTTGTGGATTATAGAAATTCTCTGATTCGATACCATTGGCCATCATAATATAGTTGATACCTCCTATCACCAAGGTTCCGATGATAAGCCCCAAATAGCCAGAAAGCGATGTGATAAATATCGATTCTGTCAAAATCATACTGATAATGGATTGAGGGCTAGCCCCTAGGGCTTTGCGTAAGCCAATCTCTTTGGTACGCTCTTTTACAACAATGAGCATGATATTACTCACTCCCACAATACCTGCCAATAGCGTTCCAATACCTACAAACCATAAAAATCCATTAATCCCAGTAAATAAAGAGCGGAGCGTCTGAAATTCTTCTTCTAAGTTGAAGCCACCAATACCCTGAGGGTCATCAGGTGCCACATTATGGCGCTCTTTCAGTAAGCCTCTCACTAAGGGCTCAATCTCGCTTACCATAACATCAGGTGCCGAAGAGCAAACAAAGTAATCAACCGTTTGCTGAGTTCCAAAGGTGCGGTACATGGTAGTCAGTGGAATCACGACGGCCTGCATATCCTCTTCTGTCCAAGGCTTGATCTGCATAGGGCCAAAGACACCTACCACTCGAAACTCCACTCCCCGTACACGAATATATTCACCGATGCAGTCTGCATTACCAAAGAGTACTTCCTTTACTCGCGAACCAATCACAGCTATTTTTCGCGCCTCTTCTATATCTGTATCATTAACGTAGCGCCCCTCGTATACCTTCAAGGCCTCAATGCGAATCATATCATCCAGTTCGCCACGTATCTCGTACTGATCACTCTTATCGCGGTAGGCAATTACAGAAGCGCCCATTGTTTTTCGCGGTGCGATATATTCTACTTGTGGAATACTAGTTTTAATCGCAGTGATATCATCGAGTGTAAGGCGAGGAATTCGCCCAGGTTGAAATCCTTTGTAAGGCAGCGAGGTGCGCCAAGTCCAGGTATACATCACATTTTTGGCTCGATTACCAAAGCCTCTCAATACACCATTCTCCAATCCCTTGCCCATGCCCAGCACAAATATTAACATAAAAATGCCCCAAAAAACACCGAGCGCAGTGAGTCCTGTGCGCAATTTATGCTTTTGCAAACTCGCAAAAATTTCCTGCCATTTATCGCGATCAAACATCTAAGGTTGCTTTTTTAACTACTAAAAATTTTATTCGCCCTTCATGGCAACTACCGGATTGATTCGGGCAGCTTGCAGCGCTGGCATCAATCCGGCCAACGCCCCAGCAATTACTAAGACTAAGGTTGCTGTAAAAACGACTCCAAAATTAACCTGAGGATTTCTGAAGAAATCTGCTTCTACATTTCCTGCTATGGCCAACAAACCTACGCCAATGATAACTCCCAGATAACCAGCAATAGCCGTTATGAAGATCGCTTCTTGCAAAATCATAGAAATAATAGAGCGTGGTGTAGCTCCCAGTGCTTTTCGAATGCCAATTTCACGAGTACGGTCCTTCACCACAATCAGCATAATATTGCTTACGCCAATTACTCCGGCAAACAGTGTCCCAATACCCACAAACCATACAAATGCCCTGATTGACCAAAATAAATTTTGGAACTGCTCAAACTCTTCTGCAATATTCGAAATAAAAAGTGCTCGACGATCCTCTACTGAGAATTGCTTGCGTTTAGCGAAAGCGGCTCGAATTTCTTTTTCCAACTGCTGCATTTCGGGCACCGGCAAGTCACCCGCAGTTAGCATGAGTTGATGTATCTCATTGGTACCAGCATATACTTTTTGAGCCGTCGTAATAGGCAGGTAGATAATGCGCATCTCGCCTTCTCCTCCCGTATCGCGATATACCCCAGTGACTTTATAGACGATCCCGCCAATATCAATTTCTTTACCAATCGCTTCCTCCTCTCCAAATAGGGTCTCTTTCACGATTTTACCAATTACTGCGACCTTCCTGGTTTCATCCAAATCAGTTTGATTGAGGTAACGCCCTTTGGTTATGATGGTATTTTCTAAAAATTTATGCCCCGGATGTACAGCACGAACAGGAAAGGATAGGTTCTTATCCCCATAAGTAACTGTTCGATCACCAGACAGATAAAAGCGCCCAGTCAAGTGTTCTACATCTTCAAATTGCTCCATTAGAAAGGCGTAATCCTCATTGTCAAATTGAATGCGTCGGCCTTTTGGCAAGCCATTGTGCTCTTCTGAAGTGGTGCCCCTTCGTATCCAAATACTGTTGGTAGCATCATCTCGAAACATATATTCTACACCATTCTGTAGGCCCTGGCCTGCTCCGAGGAGGAGGACGAGCATAAAAATGCCCCAAAAGACACCAAGTGCAGTGAGAGTAGTACGGAGTTTATGGCGTTTGATGGAATTGAAAATCTCTTGCCATTTATCAAGGTCGAACATCTTATGCTAGTCGAGTTATTATTAAAAAAGTATGGAGGTTTATTCAGCTATTATTCGGCGGTCAGCTACCTGCTCATTGCCTTCGATAAGGCCGTCGCGCAGCCGGATGATACGCTTGGTCATTTCTGCGATGTCATTTTCGTGTGTTACCAGCAATACCGTAATACCCTGATCGTTCACCTCTTTAAATAATTTCATCACTTCATTAGAAGTAGTAGAATCTAAGGCGCCGGTAGGTTCATCTGCCAAGATGATTTTTGGCTGCGTAATCAAAGCACGCGCGATGGCAACCCGCTGCTGCTGTCCTCCAGAAAGTTGTGTTGGTAGGTGGTCTGACCAATCTTTTAGGCCCACCCGAGCTAGATATTCCACTGCAATATCTTGCCTTTTCTTACGATCTACTTTTTGATAATACAGCGGTAATGCCACATTTTCGGCAGCAGTTTTGAATGGTAGCAGGTTAAATGACTGGAAGACAAACCCAATAAACTGATTGCGATATTGCGCCGCTTGTTTTTGGTTGAGGTCTTTGATCAATTTACCATCTAGGTAGTAATTACCACTATCGTAATCGTCTAAAATACCAAGGATGTTGAGTAACGTGGATTTACCCGATCCAGAAGAACCCATTATCGAGGCAAATTCACCTTCTTCTATCTCCAGATCTATTCCTTTAAGAACTTGTAAGGTATTAAAGCCAGTAGTGTAAGCTTTCTTGATGTCGGTGAGTTTTATCATAACAGTCGTTGGATGTATAAGCGGCAAAAGAGTTTTATCAACGCTCACGAAGCAAGTAATTTTTGGGTCATTTCCCAAAATCTATGGATAAAGCTCTTGTTTCGCAAGACAAAACAAATGTATTTTCTCATTAGAGATGGTAAATAAATCGTCTACCCCCTATGGGTGACTAGAATTTTATCCTCTAACTAGTACTTTTGGCCAGCTGTGCGTGACTACATATTTGTTTTTTAAATATCTTTACGTCGCCTTGCCAAATAAGCCGTAAATAAGCAGCATTTATTGCTTTTCGCCGTTGATAGAATAGATACTTTACAGACTACAAAATTGCATTAATGAAACACGTCGACCACTTGATGTTGATAATTGCCTTAGGGCTTATTTTATCAATTTCTGCTTGCCAATTAGAATCGCTGAATGATCCTATTGTGGTAGCAGATATTGAAAATGAATTTTACATCGATATGTGGGAGACAGCTGCTGCTGTCAACAACCTTCAGGTATTAGTAGAAACCATAGAGGATGAAACTTGCCTTAATGCTGAAATAGAGGCCACTTCATTGAAGCGTCCCAACGCCATACAGATTCAAATCAATGATATTTTAGAGCCAGATGATTGTATAGAAGGAGCTGCTCCTGCCACCGCTCAGCTAGAGCTAGGCAATCTTCCTGTCGGCATCTATGATTTTTCTATCGAACTCAAAAGCACTATATTTAATAATGGCCAGTTTACCGTTACGCCCGAGCGCTATCAACTAGAAATGGAGTCTGAAGATGGTATCATCTTAGTGCGTAGTCAGCTATTGCGCATTCCTAAAGAGACCTTTTGGGGATATGTCAATTATGAGGCAGGAGCTGAGGGCTTAGCAGAATCCTTCCTGGAAGATCTTAGAACGCTCACCATTCCTACCAACTTCTTAAGAGGCTACTATGGCTACTTTACAGTTAATAATGAAGTGAATGATGTGACGGTTACTTCACAACCCGCTGACTTCACGCTACAGTCTTTCGTGCACCAATACGAGCGTACTGAGCAAGACAAGATTATTGATTTGGTAGAAAATTATCGCCAAGAAGGTCTAGAAATTTGGCTACAGAACGACTTGGGGGAACTACTCTAGATTGACGATCCTTCCACCATATTTCGCCGTTCTTTCTTTTTGCTTTCTTTTAGTTCAAAAGAGAAGCCTTCCGCTAAGAACTCTCTGTATTTCGTCTTATCAAATTGGTACAAGCGAGCAGGGCGATGTGCCACTCCTTCTTGCGTCTCCTCCAAATCAATAAGCAGATTCATAGAAAGTATCTTTTTCCTGAAGTTACGCTTGTCTAGTGGTGTTTCGAGGATGGCCTCATAAAGGTGTTGTAGCTCTGTAAGTGTAAATTTTGGAGGTAACAGCTCAAAACCCACAGGCCGAGTGCGTACCATCCACTTTAGGCGCTGAAAGCAAGCATCCAATATTTTGTTATGGTCAAAAGCCAAGTCTTTTACTCTAGCTACCGAGTGCCACTGCGCTTTCTGAGCAATCGAAGAAGGCTGAATGGTGTAGTCGGTAATCTTGATGAGGCTAAAGTAAGCTACGGTAATTACCCGTCCGAAAGGGTGCCGATCTACCGCACCAAAGGTCTTTACTTGTTCTAAAAATACATGACGCAAACCCGTTAGTTCACCTAGCACACGCTCCGCAGCCGCATCAAGGTCTTCATTGGGATAGACGAAATATCCTGGCAAGCCCCATTTCCCAGCATAAGGTGCTTCTCCACGTTTTATGAGGAGCACTTTTAGGTCTCCCTCATCAAATCCAAAGATCACATTGTCAACCGTAAAGGCAGATTTAAAGAAGTCATTAAATTCTGTCATTGCTTAAGCTAAATTTTGTGGGTTACTTGCTAGCTCTGGTTGGTTCTTCGCTTTAGGACTTTGATATCTCAATAGCAAAGTAAAGAAATAATTATGGAAATCCCATCAAACATCACACAATTAGTGTAAAAAATACACTAGCTCGGAAATCAGCTAAATACCTGATTATCAGCGACAACATTGTTGAACAAAAAATAGAAATGTTGCAACGAGCTATTTGAGGAAATAAGATTAATAGTTAGGTGTACGGTACCGCTTATGCAATATATACCTAAAAACAGTAGATAATACCTACCTAAAATCGCCTTTCTAAAATACCTAATTTTATTTAGACTAACTCTGAACAAAGCCTATGCCCCATAGTTGTTTTAGGCAGTAAATTTTTTCATTAAACTAATCCAGAAATGAAACTTAGAAGTTTATTTTTTCTTGCCCTATTATCTTTAACATTTGCAGCATGCGATGATGATGATAACGAGCCGAGGTTAGATATTCCAACCTCTTACATATCTGCGAACTTCGCAGACAATGTGACTGCGGAAGATGCTGTTGTAGGCCAGCTATCAGCGATGACTTCAGCAGCTAATGCTGCGGAATCAGATGCACAAAGCACGCCTGTTGCACCTATTGAGTATCCTAGTACCCTACAATCCGTAACTCTACCTAGCTACCGCACACTCGTAACAGACTGGTTGGTAGAGCTAGTACGATCTGCTAATTCGCCAACTGGCTTCCAAAATCCTGGTCTTAATGGCACACCAGCCGATGGTGAAGAGGGTGGATTATTGGGTAGCAGATTATTGGATGAGAATGGCCTAGAGCTAGAGCAAATGGTGCAGAAAGGTTCTTTCGGAGCTGCGTTGTACAACCATGCTTTAACAGTAATCAATGGCGATTTGAGTAGCAGTGCAGCTATCGACAAGCTAGTAGAAATTCATGGTACAGAAATCACTTTCGATCCAGCTAAGACTACGGCAGCAGCTACTTACTCTAGAAGAAGATCTGACTTGGACAATGAGACTGGCTTTTTCTATGACATCCGTGATAACTTAATTACTGCTAAGGCCGCCATCGAAGGAGGTGAAGCCTTTGAAGAAGAGCGCGACGAAGCATTAGCTAACTACCTGCTTGCTTGGGAGAAGTCTAACTTTGCTACTGTAATTTACTACTGCAATGCCACCGTTAACCAACTACAAGCGGCAGCTAGCATCACTGACGAAACAGAAAGAAATGCAGCACTTGGCAACGCTCTACACGCTTACGCAGAAGGAGTAGCTTTTGCACATGGCTTCAGAGGCATTAGCCAGAAGCAAATTACTGATGCACAGATCGACAATATCTTGAATAAGTTGCTTGCTCCTGCTGGACAAATACCAACAAGCCACCGTTTCTTAAACGAGGCTTCTCTGTTAACTAACTTAACAGAACTTATTAGCGATATTCAGGCGATCTATGGCTTCACACAAGATGAAGTGGAGTTTTTCTTTGAAAATAGCAATCCTTAATCAATCTGATTAATTTAGAGCGTACACGCTCTTATAGTTATCTTGTCGTGCCAAGCTAGTGCAGCTTGGTACGGCAAGATGGCAGATTAAATCCAAAATGATAAAATCATTATGATGTTAATGTTTAAAGGTAGAAGGTTATTAGGGATGCTATTAGTAGCGTTAGTAGCTAGCCTCGGCTTAGTATCCTGCGATGATGATGATAATAATATGGATACGGTAGACTTCGACCGCCGAGCCATGCTTGAAAGTGTTGCTACCAACCTTATCATCCCCAACTTTGAAGCCCTCCAATCTAGCGTCAACACCCTTTCAGACGCCACTAATACGTTTGTACAAAACACGAACGAGGCTAATTTAGCTGCGCTAAAAACGGCATGGATACAAGCAGTAACCGACCATCAGCACTGCTCTGCCTTTGGATTTGGCCCAGCGGAACTCGTCTTAGGGCCTTATGCCGCTGTACTAGGGGTATTCCCAGTAGACGAAGCTCAGGTGGAGCAAAATATGCTCGATCCCAACTTTAGTATTGTCAATACTTTCGATACCGATGTTCGCGGATTCTACGCTGTGGAATACCTCATCTATGGTAGAACAGGCAGCACGCCAGCAGAAGTAGTGGCTGGTTTTGACCAAGCTCGTAAAGACTACTTGTTGCTCATCATGGATGAGTTAAAAACTACTTTCGATAATATCGTCAACGAGTGGAATGGCGCTTACCTTCAAGAATTTATCGATAGTGATGGAACATCCAGAGGAAGTTCGATTTCTCTTTATTACAATGAATTTGTAAAGGACTACGAGAACCTGAAAAACTTCAAAGTAGAGCTACCAGCAGGTCTTACAGCAGGACAAGAAGGGATAGATGGAGAGCTAGTAGAGGCCTTCTACAGTGGTATTTCTAGAGACTTAATCATAGAACATTTCGAGAATTCTAAGAATATTTGGTTAGGCTTAGCTCGCGATGGAAAAGAAATTATCGGCTTTGCAGATTATGTAGCATCTACTGTCGGCGGCCCTGATCTAGTGGCGCAAGCTGCCGAAGCCATTACCCGGATTGACCAAGCGATTACCAACCTCCCACAGGGACGTTTATCCGATAATATCGGTAACCAAACAGTTGTGGTCTTGCGGGATGAACTACAGAATAACACAGCTAACTTTAAGAGTTCTACCAGTTCTTTACTTGGTATTAGTATTACCTTCAACTCAGGTGACGGTGACTAAACTCCCTCCCTTTGATAGCTGTAGCTAACATATACCAGCAATGGAAAGATTATTTGGAGCAACCGGTATCGATTGCTCCATTAATCACTTTTAGAATAGCCTTTGGGCTACTTATGCTATTTAGCACTACTCGCTATATGTGGTTTGGTTGGGTAGATAGCCAATTGGTGGATCCTGTTCTTCATTTCAGTTACTACGGTTTTGATTGGGTACAGCCCTTGTCTCGGGTGGGGATGTATACCGTTTTTATCCTGATGTCCTTGGCGTGTATTGCGATTACCTTAGGCTGGTTTTACCGAGTAGCTACAGTGCTTTTCTTCTTTTTGTTCACTTACGTGGAACTCATTGATATTACTTACTACCTCAATCACTACTACTTTGTAAGTCTTGTCGCTTTCTGGATGATTTGGGTGCCTGCCAATCGTTATTTTTCCTTAGATCTATTACGCAAGCCAGAGCTCTATCAAATGACCGTGAGCCGGTGGTGTATTGGTATTTTCAAATTACAAATTGCGATCGTCTACATCTATGCTGGCCTGGCAAAGCTCAACTATGACTGGCTATTTCGCGCACTGCCATTAGCTATTTGGCTGCCAGCAAGAACGAGTGTGCCTGTCATTGGTTTTATTTTCAAATACAAGATTACTGCTTACCTATTTAGCTGGATGGGTATGCTCTTTGATACCTTTATCATTGGAGCTTTATTGTATAAGCCTACTAGATGGCTCGCCTATATTGCCGTTGTTATTTTTCATACGCTCACTGGCATTCTCTTTCAAATTGGCATTTTTCCCTTGGTCATGATTTTTGCAGTTACGCTATTCTTTTCAGATCAGCTGCACCAGCGCTTCCTAGATCAACTAGCAAAAATATTTAGCAGAAAAACTATATCTCCAAAGCTCACTGCCCCCCACCCCAAGCCAGCTGCCAATCGTTTTCTCATTCCTTTAGTCACGGTTTTCTTTCTCTTTCAATTGGTTTTCCCTTGGCGTTATCTCCTCTACCCTGGTAATCTATTCTGGACCGAAGAAGGGTATCGTTTTTCTTGGCGCGTCATGCTTATGGAGAAAGCAGGTACCGCCACGTTTTATGTAAAAGACGAAAAAAGCGGTCGCAAAGGCTCCGTTATTAATCATCAGTTTCTGAATGACCATCAGGAGAAACAGATGGCCATGCAGCCTGACCTCATTTTGCAATATGCCCACTATTTAAAAGAACACTATGCTGAAAAAGGAGTTATAAACCCCAGCGTCACTGCTGAAGTATGGGTGACGCTCAATGGCCGCCCTGCCCGCTTGATGATTGACCCCGAAGTAGACCTTACTCAAAAAGCAGATAGCTGGGCAAAAAAGGATTGGATTCTACCCTTCAACGAATAATACACAAATCATGCAATTTTTTATCGGCTTGAGCCTTATTTTACTCCTCCCCTTTTCTCTATCCGCCCAGTCCTTCAACATCACAGGCCAAGTGGTAAGTATTGAAAATAAAGCGCCCATTGCAGAAGCTACGGTAGGGGTACTGGCACTTCAGCGTTTTGTGGATACTAATGCAGATGGCTTCTATGAAATAAATCTGCCGAAAGGCGTCCACCAACTAAGTGTCTTTAGCATTGGTAATAACACAGATTCTCTTCTGATTAATCTTACGCAAGATACTGTGATCAACTTCTCCATGACGGAGCTAAATATCGACTTAGAAGGAGTAGAGGTCGTAACCCGAAAGCAAACGATGGGCGTCACCAGGCTTAAGGCTGTAGAGAATTTTGCCATCTACGAAGCTAAAAAAAATGAAGTCATCATCCTCGATGATTTTGCTGCCAACAAAGCCGCCAATAATGCACGGCAGGTTTTTGCAAAAGTGCCAGGGCTCAACATCTGGGAGAGCGACTTTGCTGGGCTACAGCTCGACATTGCCGCCCGAGGATTAGGCCCCAGCCGTACCGCTAACTTCAATACCCGCCAAAATGGCTACGATATGAGTGCCGATGCCTTGGGGTATCCCGAAAGTTACTATATGCCTGCCATGCAGGCTATCGAGCGGATTGAGGTGGTGCGTGGTGCTGCTTCCCTTCAGTATGGCTCTCAGTTTGGGGGGATGCTCAATTTTAAACTACGAGAAGCGCCCGATAAGCCTTTTGAGCTGCAAGCAGAACAGGCTGTTGGCTCTTTCGGATTACTCAATTCCTTTGTGAGCGTGGGTGGTCGCAACGAAACTATAGACTATTATGGCTACTACCAATACCGCACCGGTGATGGCTGGCGCGACAATTCCGGCTTCGATGCGCACACTGCTTTTGCGCGCCTAGGCTATCAAGTGAATGATCGCTTAAAATTGGGCTTTGAATACTCCTACCTCTATTATGAGGCCCAACAGCCAGGTGGCCTAACCGACGATCAATTTGAAAGTGGCAATCTCTCCCAGTCACAGCGCAGCAGAAACTGGTTTAGCGTCGATTGGAATCTCCTAGCATCTACCATAGACTATACCTTTTCTAGACAAACGAAACTTAATATTAGAAGTTTCGCCCTGTTTTCCAGTAGGGATGCTTTGGGCAATTTGCAGCAAATAGGGGTACCCGACAATCCCAATGATAATCGCACGCTCATCAATGATGTGTTCCGCAATTTTGGCACCGAAGCGCGGCTTTTACACCAATATCAAGTGCGTGGAAAAGAAGCAACCCTTATCGTTGGCGGCCGCTACTACAATGGCTTAACCGAACGCAAACAAGGCTTTGCAAGTGCAGCTAACACTCCCGATTTCGAGCTACTCAACCCCAATGATCCCGAAGAGTTTGCCTATGAATTCCCCAGCGAAAACCACGCCTTTTTCGTAGAAAATCTGCTGTATATCACCCCCAAACTCAGCCTCACCACTGGCTTCCGCCTAGAGCATATCCGCACCGATGCAGTAGGCACCTGGCGCCTCAACCGCTTCGATTTTGCAGGCAATCTAGTCTCTTCTACCCTCAATGCCGATCAGAACTCCAATACCCGATGGATACCGCTTATCGGGGTGGGTGCGAGCTATGAAGTAAAGGAAAACGTACAGCTTTATGCCAATTACGCTCAAAACTTTCGCTCCATTACCTTCAGCGACCTGCGCGTCGTAAATCCCAACTTTCAGCTCGACAGTCTTATCACGGATGAGAATGGCTTTAATATGGACATCGGCATTCGAGGCCAGGTATTTAGCTGGCTCAATATGGATGCCAGTGTGTTTCTATTGCGCTACAATGATCGTATTGGCCTCTACGAATTGCCAGGTAGCACTACCCTATTCCGCACCAATATTGGCAATTCTCGCCACATCGGCTTCGAGTTCTTTGGTGAGTTGGATCTCTTCGACCTCCTGCAACTAAAGGAGCAACCCTCTAAGCTATCACTCTTCATCAACCTATCTATGACAGACGCTACCTACATCCAATCCGACATTACCGCCATCCAAGACCGCAAAGTAGAATACGTCCCCAATGTCATGCTGCGCACCGGCCTCAACTACCGATGGCGCGACCTCAAAACAACCTTCCAAGTCTCCTACCTTAGCGAGCAGTTCTCCGACGCCACCAATTCCGAATTCAACCCCAACGCACTCACTGGTATTGTCCCATCTTACCTAGTCCTAGATTTCTCTGCGGAGTACCAATTCCAACGCTTCACCTTTGCCGCTGGCATCAACAATATTGCTGACGAAACCTACTTTACCCGAAGAGCAGAAAGCTACCCTGGCCCTGGCATTATCCCCGCCACCCCCCGCAGCTTTTATGCCGCTGTAGGGTTCCGAATCTAATATTATGCAACAAAGATAAGTTTTAGGGCCACGCGGATTACAAATCCACTGGGCGCGGGCCAAGCTTTAAGGAAAAAAGCCTAGCACGCGCCCAGCGGATTTGCAATCCGCTGTAGGGTATTTAATATTGTAGACAATAAAGTCCGTAAAAACCAGTTTTACCTGTATTGCGCTTTCTCAACCCAAGCTACCAAAAAGCTCTCAATGGCCTTTCTGATAGCATAACTGAATGAAAATATGAACTGGCGGGAACTACCCTTCATCCGCTTCTTCCTTCCTTTTGTGGTGGGTCTGCTCTTGCCCGCTTGTTTCAATAGTCCGCTATCGTTGGTTCCCGCTTTCCTTATTGTCCTCCTACTTATTGCTGCCCTCTTGGCGTTATGCCTGTTCCCCATTGCTTATCGGTGGCGACACATATATGGCATCCTCTTGTGCGTTGGGTGGCTGTTTTTAGGTAGCTTCCATCAGTCTCAAAGCAATCAAGTAGACGAAATACCTGCTCTACTGCCCCTACACCAGTCCGTTTTCCTTCAAGGCACCATCAAAACGATCAAAGCGCGAGCCAAAGGGCCACGTGTAGAACTTCAAACCCAATTGCTCCAAACTGCCGATACCACTCTAGTCGTTGACTTCCCGCTCCTTCTCTACTTGCCAATCGACACCGCCAAGCACGTATCAATTGGCCAAACCATTAGCTGCAAAGCAACTATCCGCCCAATTGAAGGTCCTAAAAATCCATTTACCTTCGACTTTCAGGCCTATATGGCTCAAAAAGGTATTCACCATCAAGCCTTTATCCAACAAGGGCATTGGCAGGTGCACCAGGAGGCGGCTACAGCAAGCTGGGGCTCTTATTTTTACGCCTTTCGGCAAAATGCCCTGGCTAATCTCCGGCGGCATCTCCCTACTTCGGAGACCTTTGGAGTAGGTGCTGCTCTCGTTTTAGGGTATAAAGATGAGCTTACTTCCGAGACCCGATCCGTCTACGCCAATACAGGAGCCATGCACGTTTTGGCCGTTTCGGGGCTGCACGTGGGTATTATCTATCTGCTATTGCTCACCTTATTTAAGCTCTTACCATCTAATAGTAGACTGCTTACGTTCTTGCAATTAGGGCTCACTGTACTCGTTATTTGGTCGTACGCCATGCTAGCGGGTGCCTCACCTTCTGTGCTGCGGGCCGCCTGCATGTTTACTTTTTTTGCGGTCGCAAAAGCACTATATCGTCATTCCAGCATCTACAATACACTCGCTGTCTCCGCTTTTGTACTGCTGTACACAGATCCCAGCTTGCTCTCTAATATCGGTTTTCAACTTTCCTACCTAGCCGTAATCGGCATCGTCTTCTTTCAAGATCGAATCTATCGAGCAGTATATATCCGCTATCGCGTTTTAGACTATTTCTGGAAATTACTGAGTGTGGGGCTTGCTGCGCAGCTAACCACACTTCCCCTGTGCATCTACTACTTTCACCAGATACCGCTTTACTCTTGGCTTTCGGGCCTCATTGTTGTGCCTGCTGCCACCCTCATCCTTTCGCTGGGCCTCTTGGTACAACTCACACCAGCTCTCCCAATGCTCGATACAGTAGCAGGCAAAATCCTCTATTTTGTCATCAGAGATATGAATGCCGCCATGGGCTACATCCAACAACTCCCCTTTGCCATTTCGAAAGCTTGGTACTGGGAGGTAGAAATCCTATGCTTAGCCTATGCTGCCCTACTCTGCTGGATGGCTGCTATCACTACCCGAAATTTTCGGTGGATGATCGCCACACTTTCCGTTGGACTGCTTACTATCCTCCTTTTCAGCACCCATATTATTCAGCGTGACCAACAAAAAGAACTCATCATTTATCACCAGCGCAAAGAAAGCTTATTCGATCTCAAATGGAAGCAGCAAATCTGGAGTTTCAATCCCGATAGCTTAGAAGTAGCACAGCTTAGCTGGTCTGCCGTACCCTACAGGTCTGCCAAGCATACGAGCCAGTTTTTTTCGCTTACGCTAAATACCGGTATCGAGCAGCCACACCTCCAATGGCAGTACCCCATCCTCCAAATAGAGCAAACGCTGCTCCTCTTACTTGATAAGACCTACACGCGCATCCCCCTCCATACCGTACCGGATATTGTGCTTATCCGAGCCAATAGCCCAATAGATGCCAGCCAATTACCAAAGCATAAGCCCATTATTTTCGATGCTTCTAATTCCTTCCGCTTCCAGAAACGCTGGAAACAGCAGTGCCAAAGCCATGCCCTCAACTGCCATTTCACTTATGAAGATGGCGCATTTATCACCCCCATAAAATAAATCATAATGAAAACCTTCTTTGATCAGTTTTTCTACTTTCGGCGCAGCGAGCGACGAGCTGCCTGGGTCTTATTTACCTGTTGCTGCTTAGGGATGGGCTTACCCCATTTTTACAAAATGATACCAGCACAAGAGCCACGCCCCAACTTTGAGCGCTTTCACCGCGCCGTCGCGCAGATCAACGCCCAACTAGATACCCTTCCTACCACCGAGTCGGCATCCCATTTAGCGACAGCTACCCCATCAACTACTGCCCCCTACCAGGTACGCTCCTTCCCATTTGATCCCAATCAAGTAAGCAAAACAACGCTCTTAGAGCTAGGGCTTTCGCCCAAATGTGCCCAAACCCTAGTTAACTTTCGGAACAAAGGAGGGAAATTTTTCGCGAAAGCGGATTTGAAAAAAATCTATGGATTAGCCGATAGCACCTACCAGCGATTACACCCTTTTATCCAACTACCTCCGAAAAGACCAAAAACAACTTTTGCAGCAAAGCGCGCGCCCATTTCGGTAGATATTAACCAAGCAACTGCCGAAGAATGGCAACAATTGCGCGGCATTGGCCCCTATTTTGCTAAGCGCATTATACGCTTTCGCGAAAGCCTGGGTGGTTTTTACCAAATCGACCAAGTAGCTGATACTTACCACCTGCCGGATAGCACTTTCGTGCAAATACGCCCATTCCTCACTCACTCTCCTATTTTTAGAAAACTGAATATCAATGAATTAGAAAAAGAAGAATTGGCAAAACATCCCTATCTGAATAAGAAGCAAGCTACCATTATTGTAGCTTATCGAGCGGAACATGGGCCTTTTCAAGACTTGGACGCCTTAAAAACAGCACTCCTTGCCTTACCTGTCGATTGGCCACAGCTCAGTCCTTACATAGAATTTAACAATCCTTAAAATTATCTTAATACTTGTCGACTATTCCTAGAAATTAGCCGAGGAAAATGGTCATTTTTTGCAAAAATCTGCAATATTAGAGTATAACCAATGAGAACAACCCGACGCAAAACAGAATTCAATAAACCAACTTTAAGCTTCGACTTCGCTCAGCTTAACATTTACTGAGCTTCGGCTGCGCCCAGTATAACCCCAAAAAACTACTAAACTGATGCAAATCAGCTGAAAAATTGAAACTATGCAAGCATTATTAGAAGTTGCGATTGCGCCTTACAACATTGTCTACACCGGCCTATTTATGATGATTATCCTATATTGGATCACCGTCATGATTGGTGCCTTGGATATTGGTGCATTCGATTTTGATATAGATGTAGACACAGACGTCGATATCGACGTAGACGTAGATGTGGATACTGATCTTAACATCGATACCGATAGTGAGGTGGGCAGTTCTGTGGGCTGGTTTGCCAGCACATTACACTTCTTTAATTTTGGACGGCTACCCTTTATGATTGTAATGTCATTTCTTGTACTGAGCATGTGGGCGATAGCGGTACTTGGAAACTTCTACGTGGGGCAGGGAGCAGGTACCTATGCGTGGCTGCAAATATTGCCCAACTTGTTTGTAAGCTTACTGATTACCAAGATTATCACTATCCCTTTGATCCCCATCTTTAAGGATTTTTCGAGCAAAGGGGTAGATGCAATTGACTATATCGGACAAGTATGTACGCTAAAACTACCTGCCACCTCTACCCAGATTGGTCAAGCCGAGGTGCGCTTTCAAGGCGATTCGCTGCTCATCACGGTAAAAGCGGCCAAAAATAGCGCCCCTATCCTGAAGGGAGAAGAAGCGTTGATTGTAAATCAGGAAGATGATGGCAAATACTATATTGTCAAAAAATTAGCGCCTGAACCAGCATAATTTTTCACTTTTTTATACTCTAATAGTCATGTTTGGATTAAGTTTGACATTATTCAACAGAACGATTATACTTGCCAGCCTAATATGGCGCCAGGTATACCTAGTCAGTCGTGAATTTCGAGAACGGAGTAAGTCGTTCTTTTTTACAAAACCAGTTTAAAATCCCTTAAAACAATAACTAAAAAATGGCCACAACAGTAATGTATATCGTTCTTGGATCAATTGGTGCAATCCTCTTATTGATTGTAGCATGGTTCGTTTCTTTTTATAAAAAAGTACCTCAGGGTTTCGCGATGGTACGCACCGGACAGGGAGGTACCGCCGTGGAGTACGACAAAGGTATGTTTGTCATTCCAGTTTTGCATATGTTGGAACTGATGGACCTTTCGGTAAAAACCATCGAAATCAGTCGGATGCAAAAAGATGGGCTGATCTGTAAGGATAATATCCGTGCAGATATTAAGGTTGTCTTTTTTGTGCGCGTGATTAAGGACAAGGAGCAAATTCGCAATGTAGCCCAGTCGATTGGCTGCAAGCGGGCTTCAGACTATAAGACCCTGCGCGAGCTTTTTGAAGCTAAGTTTTCAGAAGCGCTAAAAACAGTTGGTAAGCGCTTTGATTTTGTGGAGCTGTATGATAATCGCGACAATTTTAAGCGAGAAATCATCGATACCATTGGTTCTGATTTGAACGGATATGTGCTCGACGACTGTGCGATTGACTTTTTGGAGCAAACGCCATTGGAGTACTTGCAAATCAATAATATCCTCGATGCCGAAGGGATCAAGAAGATTACAGAACTAACTGCCCAGCAGAAAGTGAAGGCAAACTTTATCCGTAGAGAGGAAGAGAAGACCATTAAAGAGCAGGATGTGGAAGCGCGCGAAGCGATCTTGGAATATGAGCGCCAACTGGCAGAAAAGGAGGAGCGGCAAAAGCGAGAGATTGCTAATATCCAAGCGCGGGAGTCGGCAGAGATTATGAAAATCAATGAGGAAGAGCGCCTACGCTCAGAGGCAGTACGCATCCGTACAGAGGAAGAGCTAGAAATTGCAGAGCAAAATAAAATGCGCCAAGTGATTATTGCGCAAAAAAATAAGGAGCGTGCCGAGGCAGTGGAGCAAGAGCGAGTCGAGAAGGACCGCCTCTTGGAGCAGACCGAGCGCGAGCGGGTGGTGACTTTAGCAGAAATTGAGAAGCAGCGTGCTATTGAAGAGGAGAAGAAGAGCATTCAAGATGTGATCAAAGATCGCATTATGGTGGAGAAGAAAGTGGTAGAAGAAGAGGAGAAAATTAAGGACACGCGCGAAGTAGCAGCAGCAAGTAGAGCGAAGCAGGTGGCGGTAATTAAGGCCGAAGAAGAGGGAGACTCTGAGGTGATTAAGCAGCAGCGTTTAGCGGAAGCAGAAAAACTAGCAGCTGAAATACGCGCTAAGACCTTATTGATCGATGCAGAGGCAGAGAAAAATGCAGCAGAAAAAGAGGCAGAGGCCCGTAAGATAAAGGCAGAAGCGACCGCAGCGGAAGAGGCAACCATCGGTTTGTCGGAGGCGCAGGTCATTGAGGCGAAAGCTAAAGCGAGAGAGCAGGAAGGCACACTAGAGGCGATCGTCATTGAGAAGAAAGCCCAGGCGGAAGCAGCTGGTATTGCTGCTAAAGCAGAAGCGACCCACAAGCAAGGCTTGCTCCAGGCAGAAGTGACAGAGCAGCAAGGTTTAGCGGAAGCGAAAGTACAGTCCGAGAAGTTCGAGGCGGATGCTAGAGGCGTAGAGCTGAAAGCAGAAGCCATGAAGAAGCTGAATGGCGTTGGCAAAGAGCACGAAGAGTTCAAGCTACGCTTGGAGAAGGAGAAGGAGGTGGAACTCGCCAATATCGACGTGCAGCGCTCTATCGCGGAGGCACAGGCGATGGTGTTAGCAGAGGCTTTCAAGCACGCCAATATCGATATTGTAGGTGGAGAGGCAACCTTCATCAACAATATTATGAGTGCGATCAACCGTGGAAAATCGGTAGATCGATTGATTGGCAGTAGCGAGCAATTGACCGACGTGAAAAACCAACTGATGGGCAATGGTAATGGACACGGTTTATTTACCAAAATCCATGCCTTGATCCAGCAGGCAGGCATCAGCAGCGCTGATGTGAAAAATCTCACGCTGGCTTCCCTCTTGCTAAAGTTACAAGGCAAGGTAGGGGACGGCGAGCAGGGGCTGATTGCTGACCTACAAAAGACCGTAAAGCAGTTGGGGCTGGCCGATCACAAAGCGGATAATATCCTTTAAAGACTAAGCTTTCTCAGGCCTTTCCCGAAAGGCTAACCAGAGCCGGAATATCATTGGGTGTTCCGGCTTTCTCTTTGGAGGCTGTTGCCCCAGGCATAATCATCGAATTTTGAACTTCAGGAACCGCTTTTAGCGTATTGAAAGAACTCCGGCTAAGGTAGCGACGCAGCACCCCTCCCTTGATATTATTGATGTCATATTCTACGATAAAAGCATCTGGATCGATCTCATCGATCAGGCGATATACCTTCCGAATTTCGATGCGATTAATGATAGTGTGGATGATTTTAAAATCACGTACTACCCCATTTTGTCCATAGCCCCCCTCTCCTTTATAGATCGTCATTCCTGCTCCTATTTTTTCCAGGATAGCACAACGCACCTCATCGTGATGGCGAGAGACAATCATCACCCCGATGAAATCTTCAAAGCCTTCAATAATGAAGTCTGTCACCTTAGCCGTAACGATAAAAGTAAGGATAGAGTACAATGCAATTTCAACAGATAGTAAGAGTGCAGTAATGCTAAACAGGATGATGTTAAAGGCCAAAATTACTCGCCCAATGGGAATGCCAAAACGATCATTTAGGAAAACGCCCAATATTTCGGAACCATCCAGTACCGCTCCATTTTTCACTGCCAACCCAATACCGGCCCCCACAAACAGTCCTCCAAATATGGAAATCAGCAGTTTATCCTCTGTGATGGTGCTAAAGTTTTCTAACTGGATAAAAATAGCTAGTCCAACTATGCTAATAATGGATTTGATCAGCGTGCGCTTACTAAGGGTGAAATAGGCTAACGCCAAAAAAGGCACACTCAAAATGACCAATAATACGGAGATATTCATCTCTAATTGGGTATTCACTAATAGCGCAATTCCGGTAACGCCTCCATCGAGAAACCCATTGGGCAGTAAAAAAGCCTTCAGGCCGATACTAGCTAATATAATACCCAGCGCAATTTGGCCATACTCAAACAGTAGATTCATTATTTTCTTTGTCGTGTTTCCCATGTAGTGGCATCATTTTCACATTAAGCAGTGTACAGTCTGATTAGTTCGCAAAGACGACCTATTTATTCCCGAATAGTCAACCCCAAAACTCCCAAACCCTAAAACCCCAAAACCGCCCCCCCTCTCCCAACCTCTACCCTACTTTTGCTGTTGGAGCAGATAGACATTAAAAAACTTAAAATCACTTCCATGATCCGAATAGTTATTATTGCTGCACTTTTCTTTTTGGGGGCTTGCCAGCAAGCAACTACAACTGATACTCCCGCTACAACAACTTCGCCCAAGGCTACTGCTACTGCTACTGCAAGTAAGGAATTTGGGCCTGCCAAAGGACTTGATAAATACTGGTACGAAGGCAAAGCGGAGATCAGCAGATATGAGCTTTCGCAAAATCGCTACCGCGATGTACACCCTGGCCAGGCGGTCTTAATTTTTGTGACCGAAGATTTTCTAACCGACAAGCAGGTTAAAAATGATAATTACCGAAATCCCAATTCGGTACCCATCCTAAAAACGAATTTGATTCGTACTTTCCCTACGGGTATCTACGATTACTCGATTATGACGTCTGTTTTTACGCCGGTGGGCAAAGCGGATTATCCCAATACGCTTAAGGTGACTACTACTGCGCAAGACTGGTGTGGTCATGCTTTTATGCAGCTCAATCTGGAAGAAGATAATTACCGCTCTACCATTCATTCCTACTTTGAAAATGAAGCGGATCAGGTGAATAAAGTTCCTATTCGCATTTTGGAAGATGAGCTATTTAATCGTGTTCGCATTAGCCCGAGCAGTTTACCTACTGGCAAGCACGAGGTACTTCCAAGCACCGTATTTGCTCGCCTGAGACATATTAAATTTCAGCCCCTCCCGGCACAGCTTAGTCTTACAGCCTATACAGAATCGACCTTTGAAGGTCAAAACTTGCAAGTCTACACGGTAGAATACCCTAGCCTAAAGCGTACGCTGGAGATTATCTTTGAGAAGGAAGCGCCCTACGAAATTGTAGGTTGGACGGATAGCTATCCTTCTGCTTTTGATGGCCAAATACGCACTTCTGTAGCCAAGAAGACGCATCAGGTCAAGCAGGCTTATTGGAGTAATAATGCACTGAGTGATATGGCGCTTCGGGAGAAGTTGGGGTTGGATTAGTTTAGGGGTTTGGGAGTTTGGAGGTTTAGGAGTTTTGGGTGACGGATGACGGGTTGGGGGTATGGAGTTTAAGGGTTTAAGGGTTGGGCAATCCACCATTCGATGCCTTGTAGGTCCATTATTCCGGCGTCGAACATGCCGTAATTTTGCTTCGTGGGAGGCATTACTGATTGGCAACCAAGTGCGATAGCTGATTCGTAGGTTTTGGTGACGTCTTTTACAAAAATATATTGCATGCTAGAGCGAGCAGGATAGCCTGGCGTAGCTCTACCGATCATAAAAGGGGAATCACCAATTTGCATACGGATGTTGAGTGCTTCGCCTTGTGCGTTGTCGATCCGATCTAGCTCTTGAGCATCGAAGATGGACATCAAAAAGAGCATTTCTTGCTCCGGTTGATCTACTAACAGATAGGGATTGATGGTATTATAGCCATCTGGAACATAGTCGGGGCGATTGTTGGCCATTTGTAAGGCTGGTTTTATGCTGAAAGAATCATGATTTTTTATCGAAGAGGGAAGCTTGTCCGTTGCCATTCAAGTCAAAATCGATGGTGTCGCCTGTTTTTATGGAGGCATCTTGATTTGCTTTTTCTGGCTTGCTGGGGGCGGGCTGCTCTTGTTTGATTGGCTTTACAGATGTGATTTTTTGCTCACATAATTTATTACCCAAGGCGCGCCAGCCCTTTACATCTATAAATTCAGTTAAGTTGACAGATTCTTCAAATTTCTCTGATTTTACTCTACGGGTGTATTGGAGCTCTACGTCTGTGCCTACGCTAGCAAAATAAAGGCGAGAGTCTTTGTGATCCGTCAGGAAATTGTAGCGTTGGTCGAGCTTTGAGGTTTCGACTACAAAGCGTTTGATCATCGTCCAGCCCTTGTTGCCTTCATAGTAAACGGCAGAAATTGCCTCTTCTGGCTTGAATTTTGCAATATGCTTAATTTCTTTTGGCTCATACTTTTTGGTAAGGCTCAGGTCGATCTCAGTTAATTCATAGCTTCCATCTTTGTAGATAGCCAGCAGTTTGTCTCCCGTATCGAAGGCTCCTAGGTACCTTCCGCGCTCATCGGTATTGAGCCTACCGCTCACCTCATCCATCCAGATTTTCATGGCACCGAGGGTCGATTTACCTACTTCTTTTAGGGTGACTTTGCGAATGGGGTAGCGCGTCAGTATATTCCCTTGCGAGCCCCGCCCCTTAATGGCTAATTCACCAAAATCGAAGTCAAATATTTTCTTTTTGGCTTTGCAGCCTTGTGTTAGCTGTACCGTAATGACTTCTGCTTCCCCATTGGGGTTAGCCGAAAAATAGAGCACTTTGGAACCTTTTGTTCCTTTTGTTACATCATATTCTCGGTCGCGCGTGCGCGCTGTCACATGAAAACGCTTAACCATAGAGCGGCCCGTCTTACCATCCACATACGCCACATTATAGGTAGTCCGTTCATCGCCTTTTTTCCACACATCTACATGGGTAATATCTTTTCCGACAAATACCTTATCTGCAATTTGTGTCACCACAAATTTTCCATCCTTCCGGAAAACGATAATGTCATCAATGTCTGAGCAATCGGCTATAAATTCATCTTTTTTCAAGCCGAAGCCAATGAACCCTTCCTTACGATTGACGTATAATTTAGCATTATTAGCCACCACCTGTGTGGCTTGGATAGCATCAAAGGTAGTGATGACGGTACGGCGCTCGCGCCCTTTACTATATTTATCCAATAGCCGTTGGAAGTAAGCAATTGCATATTCAGTAAGATGTGCTAGGTGGTGCTTTACTTGCTTTAGTTCTTCCTCTAGCTTTGCGATTTGCTCATCTGCTTTAAAAGAGTTGAACTTCGAAATCCGCTTAATCTTGATTTCTGTTAAACGCACCAGATCGTCCTCGGTAATATCTCTCAGCAGTCGCAGTCGCTTATCGCTCGGTTTGGGCTTTTCAGAAGGGGTCACTACATATTTGCGCAAGCCAATTTCTACTGCATCGAGTACTGCATCCCAGGTTTCGCACTCTTCAATATCCCGATAAATGCGCTTTTCGATAAATATCTTTTCTAGGCTAGCAAAGTGGAGCTTTTCTTCCAGCTCTTTCTTACGTATTTCGAGCTCTTGACGTAGTAAATCTTTTGTGTGCTCGGTAGATACCTTTAGCAAATCTTGTACCGTAAGGAAGTGTGGCTTTTCATCGATAATGACGCAGGCATTCGGAGAAATTGACACTTCACAATTGGTAAAGGCATAAAGTGCATCCATGGTCACCTCCGGAGAAATACCGGGTGCTATTTCCACTCGAATTTCTACGTTTTGGGCCGTATTATCGGTAACGCGCTTAATCTTTATCTTCCCCTTATCGTTGGCTTTTAAAATACTATCGATAAGCGAGGTAGTGGTTACCCCATATGGCAACTCTCGAATCACCAGTTCCTTTTTGCCATCTTGCTCGATCTTGGCGCGCACTTTTACTTTACCGCCGCGTTTTCCACCATTGTAGTCTGAAACATCAATGGAGCCTCCTGAAGCAAAATCGGGATATAGCTTCACATTTTTACCTTCTAAAAGCTTGATAGAAGCTTTGATTAGCTCAATGAAGTTGTGAGGGAGAATTTTGGTAGATAAGCCTACTGCAATGCCTTCTCCACCTTGGGCCAGCAGCAATGGAAACTTCATAGGCAGGTTGATCGGCTCTTTCTTGCGGCCATCATAAGAGAGTTGCCATTCAGTAGTTTGCCCATTGAAAGCTACCTCAAGGGCAAACTTAGTCAGGCGTGCTTCGATATAACGCGGCGCAGCAGCGCTATCGCCGGTTCGTGCATCGCCCCAGTTCCCTTGGCAATCGATCAGCAGATCTTTCTGCCCCAAATTCACCAGCGCATCACCGATCGCTGCATCTCCATGTGGGTGAAACTGCATCGTCTGCCCAATAATATTGGCAACCTTGTGATAGCGCCCATCATCCATTTCCCGTAAGGCGTGTAAAATGCGTCGCTGCACTGGTTTTAAGCCATCTAAAATAGCTGGTACGGCCCGCTCTAGTATCACGTAAGAAGCGTAATCTAAGAAGTAATCCTCATACATTCCTTTGAGCGTAATGATCCGCTCTTGGCCATTTGCCGTCCCGTTCATTTCGTGTTCACCCATCTAGCTGTCTCTTTTGCATTATTTTTCTGGATTCCAAAAATAAACAAAAACTGCAATATTTATAAACAAAAAATTTCAAAAATATGCAAAGCTAGCCCTCGGAGCCCTTAAGGACTCGGAGTCCTTAAGGGCTCCGAGGTGTGCAACCTGCTCATTACCAGCTCTCTAAACTTCACACCTCCTACGCTCCTACACTAAACTTATCCATTACTTTTCCCTTTTTTCCCTATCTTAAGCCCTATGAAACGACGACGCCTACTTCAGCAACTCAGCCTCCTTCCGCTGGCCCCTGCCCTAGCCTTTCGCAACAGCGCTCCTCTTCACAAACGCCGCAAGCCAAAGCGCTTACAAAAGGGAGATACCATTGGACTGATTACCCCCGGTAGTTCCATCAGTGATGAAGGCCTCCAAAAAGCGGTGACCAATATTGAGAGCTTAGGCTTCCAGGTGAAGCTGGGGACGCACGTGCGAGCGGAGCGCGGCTACAATGCAGGTACCGACGCCCAACGCTTGAGCGACCTCCACCAGATGTTTGAAGATTGGCAAGTGGCAGGTATTTGGTGCGTACGTGGTGGCTACGGCTGCACCCGGCTCCTACCAAAGGTCGATTTCAAACTCATCAAGAAAAACCCAAAAATATTCATTGGCTACAGTGATATTACCGCCTTGCACCATGCCATTTTTACCCAAACAGGCCTTATTTGCTTTCACGGCCCCGTAGGTGCGTCCGATTTTAATGCGTATACTGTAGAACAACTTAAAGCAGTCTTGGTGGAAGGGCGAGCTCCTTTTACCATCTCATTGGCAGCGGCGGGCGTATCCGAAGAACCAGTAGAGGCTGCTGCTAAAACGTATATTGGTGGTGCTGCTGCAGGTCAGCTGGCTGGTGGCAACCTTTCCCTGCTTTCAGCCATGCAAGGCACACCATTTGCGCTTGACGCAAAAGACAAACTCCTATTCTTAGAGGAGGTAGGCGAAAAACCCTATCGCGTTGACCGCATGCTCACACAACTGCGCCAGAGTGCGCGCCTGGATAAAGCAGCTGGCTTTGCCCTCGGTATTTTCAACGATTGTGAACCGGATGAAGATGACCGATCGTTAAGCCTGGAAGAAACGCTAAAAGATCGCCTCCAAGACCTGAGTAAACCTACGATGTATGGGCTACCATTTGGTCATATCCAACAAATGTGTACCCTTCCAATTGGCATTAATGCCCGCTTGGATACCAATCGCAAAACCCTCACTCTCCTCGAATCCGCTGTATCATGAAACTCCATATCCAGACTTTTGAGCTGCCGCTAAAACATACCTTCCGCATTTCGCGCTATGAGCGGACGCACCAACAGACGTTCATTATCAGCTTGCAAGATGGAGCGCATACGGGCTATGGCGAAGCGACGACTAACCCCTACTACGGCACCACCTTGGAGCAGATGAACACTGTAGTGGAAGGCTTACGCCAAAAAATCGAAGCCTACCCACTAGACGATGCTACTACCTTTTGGGAATACCTCCATCCTGACCTCAAAGACGATCCCTTTGTACATTGTGCCATCGATCAGGCGGCGCATGATTTGTTGGCTCGCAAAGCGGGCTTGCCGCTCTACCAGCACTGGGGCCTTACCCTCGGCGATTTGCCCCTAAGTAATTACACCATTGGTATCGCCCCTATTGAGGAGATGATCAAAAAGATCAAAGAACAACCCTGGCCGGTTTACAAAATAAAGCTGGGCACTGACCATGACTTGGCTATTATACAAGCGCTACGCGCCCATACCGATGCGTACTTCCGTATTGATGCCAATTGTGCCTGGACTGCCCAACAAACTATCGATTATGCACCACAGCTGCAAGCACTCGGCGTAGAATTTATCGAACAACCACTCCCTGCTGATCGATGGGAAGATATGAAAAGGGTAGTTGCTGAAAGTGTACTACCTGTCATTGCTGACGAAAGCTGCCGAACGGAAAGCGATGTAGACCGTTGCATTGGCCATTTTCA
>JBCCRH010000024.1:0-27380 GCA_039208045.1 Bacteroidota bacterium | reverse complement strand
TGTAGGGAAAAAGCCTCCTGCTTATCAATCCAATAATAACTATCCAATATATCGGTACACTTCTTGGCTAGGTCATTGTATAAATCCGAGTAGCTATCGTCTTTTCCGACCAAGATGAGTATTTCGTACGCTTCTGCCATAGCACGTACAATATCTTTATTACCCACTTTGTAGAGGTAAGAATCCGTATACTCCGAAGGTACCTGCTCTCCTGCCACAAAAGGCGTTTGCCAAAGCTGCACCAAATGATGCTTGGTCGGCTCCTCCTCTGCTCTAAAGTAGGCCAATTCTCCATTGGGGAATAGCGTGAACCCATGGCAAATGATTGGCGTATTCACTTTCTGCTCTATCAAATTGTAGTGCATGAGCACATAGGTGCCTTTCTTGATATTGTGAAAAACATACAGATAGTCCTCGCCATTGGGCGAGTTAATACGCTCTACAAAATGCTTATTACGCAGGTCAGGATCAAAAATCTTAAACTCCCCTGTTTGTAGATAGTAGCCATTGGGGAAAATTAAACCATGTCCGTCTGGCAGTAAAATTCCGCTATCCTCCAAGGCATTAATGCGCTTGACCTGCTGTATCTTTTCATTGTAAATAAAAAAACGAGCCCGCTCTTGGTAAGGTCGTATTTTGAGCACCACTAAATTACCCAAATCAGCGTAGAAGTACTCCGCATCATCCAGGGTTTGGTCTTTGAAGTCTACTTCTTCACGATAAATTCCTCGTCCATCATCCGTGTTATCTTCCACTTTGATGGTTAGATCGCCCCCTACTGTTTCCACAAAAATGCGATCCAAGATGGAGATATGCGGGTGGCGGCCCATACGCTGCATATCGCGCGTAGCACGATTCCAACGAAACTCATGCTGCTCTGGCAGGCGGACTTCGTGCTCACTACGCGCATCGATGTATTCGATAGTGGTTCCTTTTACTAACCACTTAAAGGCCTTAATATCCTTAGGGTTAGCCGATACCTGGAATAGCATATAGAGGTAGGTACCCTGGCGTACAAATCGTGCGAAGAAGGCATCTTTATAATAACGGTATAAATTCTGAAAATCTGTCTCAAACTTTTCATGGCGTAGGATACCCAAATCCGCCTCTAAAAACCGATTGTCATTAAAAGAATAGATGCTAAATACATCTTCCAGCTTAATCCCCGAACGCAGACCAATGTGTACGTTATAACCAAAGATACAGTTATCACCCAGGGCAATAATATCTCTAGCTATACAAAAATTAGAGGTGTTAATGCGATCATTAGCAATCAGCTGGGTTTCGATGGCCCCAAAGACAGTCTTGCGAGCCGTATTGAGTTGCTCTATGCGTTGCTTGAGTACATCGGTCTGTTGCAGCAAGCGGTTTTGAATAATCTCATAGGTGCCTGCTTCGAGCTGTGTTGCTTTGCTTTCGGTGGGTGCATTGGTTGTTTGAGCCATATTCAAAAAAGTTAACCCCATGGCTGCTTTCTACTAAATAGAAAAAAGCACGGAAGTTTATAATGGATGTCTTGATTAGCGAAAATATGACCCCTGCAAGAAAAAATTACCAGTTTTCCCGCTGAAAATTTGTAAAAATTCGACTAGCTAGCCTTCAGCAAAGCAAAGAGCCACTTGCACACGCTAGGCGTACAAGTGGCTCCCAATGAAACCTATAGCGGATTCCCCGATTGCTATCGGGGTAAGCGCGTGCTAGGCTTTTTTCTTTAAAGCTTGGCCCGCGCTCAGTGGATTTGTAATCCGCGTGGCCCTAATTAATCCACTTTCAGTGTTTCATAGTATGTCTTGTGATCCGTTTCCAAGCGTAAGGTGTAAGCACCACGCTCTAACTGATCCGTGTGGTAGCGCTTTTCTACTTTAAAAACGTTATCCATACTGTCCTTAAAAACAATCTGTCCAGCTGCATCAAGGATGCTTACTTTCATGTCACCAAGGCGGCCATTCATCCAATTGAGATCAAAAAAGTTATCCGTTTTGCGCACCACAGGTGCATAGAAAACTTTGCGTTTCCAATCTTTTAGCTCTACGGAACTCTTTAATACTTCAAAAGGTTGTACCGTCTCCGCTAACTTAGTAGTGATGACTACTTTATAGTCGCCAGCAGGTAAGGCATCAACCACCAGTACTTGCTCGTAGGATTGAGCTGCGTTGATGGCCTTTGTAATTAAGATGGCTCCTTTATCATCCTTGACAGTCAAGGTAGCATCTAGCTTTAAGTTATCTATTTTTACAGCCACCTTTTTCTGATTGCCCACAGTGTGCATCTGAATAGTGGGTGCGCCAGTTTCCGCTTGTAGCGAAAGGGCTGCAAAAACAAAGAGAAATAATATGTTCATCGAATTTTGAATAATCTTTTTCATACTAACAGTCATTTTGGATAAAAAAATAGTGTTTCACAGACTTGTAGAAAAAATCGGCCAATTCATCTGGTGCAAGTGTGGCAGTTGTGCTGCCCAATACAAGCAGTTTTTAATCCTGCACAACAACTTACAAGTACAAATGTAGAGCAGTGCAGAAGAGTTATCTACGCCTAGATTGACCAATAGCAATACTATTTTAACCCTAAAGTAAAAAAAATGTGAAAAATGAGTCAATTTAGCACCTTATTTAGCAAACTTAATTTTAATGCTACCCGATTGGCACCAAATTGTTTTGGGTGAGAAGCAGCCCCCAGTACCAAAAATTTGGAATACACATAGTCCATCCATTCATCGATCAAATTGAAATATTCACCAAAATAACGCTAGCAACTGCCGAATCAGGCGTTTGCTTCATCGAATGCACCTGAAAATCAGTGACTTTTGTAAGTATACTTGTTGGTATACGAATCTTTTTATGCCACAATACCATATCATGAAGAACCATCCATACCCCTTTTTATTTCTTTTTTTGATTGTATTATTTGCTTTTAGCTGTTCAGAGGAGCCTCCTCCTTTGGCCGATCAAAGCTTGATTGATGTATTTATAGCTGAAGAGGAAGTGCCAGAATTAGTACTTCATACCTCCTTACCCTCTCTAACTGAGCAAAAGACGCGCGAGTACCAGACGGCAGAGCTAAGATGGCCTGGAAAAGATACCTTCCAAATAGAAGTAAAGACGAGAGGCAAAACACGTAATAAGATTTGTGCCTTCCCTCCTTTAAAATTGCGCTTTTCAGCAACTGATGTAGAAAAATATAAGCTGTTCCCAGCCCGTACCCTTAAGTTGGTAACTCATTGTGTAGAAGATTCTTCACTCGTGCTGAAAGAGTATTTGGCTTATAAAATATATAATACTCTAACAGAAAAAAGCTTCAAAGTGCAACTTATCAAGCTACGCTACGTAGACGAACACAGTACAATGCCTTCCACTACGCACTATGCTTTTTTGCTAGAGCATCATAATGCCTTGGCGCATCGACTTGGTGGTCGGCTGATGAAAGATAAAAAAGTAAAAACGGTGGCTCAGAATGACTACCACCGCTTAGCCATCTTTCAGTACATGATTGGAAACACCGATTGGAATATCAGTAGATACCACAATATCAAACTCATTCAAACAGCAGCGCAATCTGCGCCCATCCCTGTCCCTTATGATTTTGATTACAGTGGTCTGATCGACGCACCCTACGCACAACCACACCCCAACCTGCCTATTGACGATGTTAAGGAACGCTTTTTTCAATGGCGGGGTAAGGACGTAGCGCGACTAGAAGCACAACTGTCGCTCGTAGTGCAACACAAAAAGACCATTATGCGCCTGTGTAATCAATTCCCTCTATTAAATGGAAGCGAACGCACGAGCATCAGCAATTATCTCGATGCTTTCTTTGTGACAGCTGAGCAAGCCATAGCTGATGATAATGGCACATTAGCAGGAATTTTTGATGGAGAAATTCTTTTCTCCTGATTTTTTCTTTCATACCTCAATTTCAAGTCATGGGATTTCGCTGTCCGCCTCAGGCGGACAGCCTTTTTAGTTTTGAAAGATTCGCCTAATCAAATGATTAAACTTTAACACTCTCCCCGTATCTTACCTCAAACTTTTTAGCTCTTCCTGACCTCTTTGTAACAGAAACACATCCTAAAAACTAGCTTTTGTTAACCCTATTGACGGCTAAAGTCCAACTGTATGAATGAGTCTACCCATCCACCTACTCATTACCCGACGCCTAATAAAGCAATTCCTGAATCCGCCTTACTGCTCAGCCAGTATGTACAATATGCATCCTTAAGTGGGCATGAAATTGAAGCAGGCGAATTTATCACCGCCATTTGTGAAAAGAAAGGGCTCCACATCCAGCATTTTGGCAAAAAGGAGGCCAACTACAATATGGCTGCCTCCCTCTATCCCCTTTCTTCAGCAAAGCCTAACTTGGTTTTTATCAACCATATCGACGTAGTAGAAGCGAAAGAACTGGCCAGCTGGAAGTATCCTCCCTTTTCAGGGAAAATTGCAGAAGGCTGCGTTTGGGGAAGAGGGGCGTACGATAATAAAGGCTCCACCGTCTTAAACCTAATGGCCATCTCTCACTTTGTAGAGCGAGCAAAACGAGAGGATTTACCCCATAATGTAACGATGCTTTGCCTATCAGATGAAGAACGTTTCGGAGATGGAGGAGCGATATATGTCGCTGATCACTTTGCCGACCAGCTTTATGCGGCAGCGGTCATTGGAGAAGGGCCAGTGGGGGTGGTAGGTGTAATTCCGACCAAGCCGCAGCAGCGAATGTTTGGTATTTCAAACGTACACAAGAGGGCGCTATGGCTAAAACTTAAATCAACAATCAGTACCAATAGCCATGGTTCTGTTGACCCCGCCAAATCAGCTAATAAGATTATGATTAATGCCTTGTGCCGCTTGGGACAATGGAAGAAGCACTTGTATTTATCAAAGGCAAATTTGGGGGTGATCAAGGTGATGGGTAAATATGCTGGGGGGACGCTTGGTTGGCTACTGCGACGCCCTGCTCTAATCAAACCGCTCCTTCCTTTCATCATCCGACGCGAGGCCTTGATAGAAGCAATGTTTTCAGATAGTATCAGCATCACACAAATTCATACCAATGGCCAAGCACATAATGTAATCCCTAATAGTATTGAAGCCCTGTTGGATTGTAGGCTGATGCCAGAAACAGATACGACCCTATTTTTGAATCAGCTCCGCAAGGTGATCAAATCACCAAGTATTGAAATTGAAATTGTAAAAGAAACACCCAAAGCAGCTCCTACATCGGTAGATCATCCCGTTTTTGGCATGCTAGCTAAAGCTATCCAAGAAGAGTATCCCTATGCTGGTGTATTTCCGATGCTCATTCCTATCACAAGTGATAGCAATACCTTTCGTGCCAAAGGCATTCCAACTTTTTCTTCGGTTCCGGTAGAGATGAGTCGTGATGAAGTGGAAGCCCTCCATGGCCCCAACGAGCGCATGCCTATCGAAGCTTTGGAGCGCGGAATTAAGGTACATAAACGATTTATTAGTACTTTTCTGGAAAGTACTGCCATTTGATTAACCACCTATCTATACTGTTATGATCAACCGTTGGATCAACCAGGCTTGGGGTGCCTACCTTAAGCTACATTACAAAAAGGTGCAATTCTTTAGCGAGCACCCTCAAGAAGCACAACGCAGAGAACTAGAGCGCCTCATCAGTCAAACTAAACATACCGAGTGGGGCAAAAAATACGACCTTGACTCCATTCAGAATGGTGCCCAACTTGCCCAGCGCATCCCTATACAAGACTACGAATCGGTAAAACCCTTCATCCATCGCATGATGCTAGGGGAGAAGGACGTACTTTGGCCAGGGCAAATCAAAAATTTTGCTAAATCCTCTGGAACGACCAGCGACCGAAGCAAATATATCCCTGTCCCCGATGAGAATCACAAGCGCAATCATGTACGTGGAGGCTGGCATTTGCTATCGCTGATGTATCACAATATGGAAAAACCAACGGTTTTTGAGGGCAAGACGCTAGTCATTGGAGGTAGTGCGGAGCCTTATGCTGATTTTCCAGCCAGCAGAGTAGGCGATGTATCCGCTATTATATTGAGTAAAATGCCAGGTGTTGCCAAAGCCAAGCACTGCCCCAGCATGGACATTGCACTTCTACCTGATTTTGAAGAAAAACTGGAAAAAATTGCGCAATTAGCTATTAAAGAAGATATCCGGATGATCGCAGGCACCCCCACTTGGCTAGTCATCCTATTAAGACGAGTAATAGAAATAACGGGAGCCAGCAATGCCCTGGAAGTCTGGAAGAATCTACAGATTTATGTGCATGGTGCGGTCAGCTTCACCCCCTATCGGGAGCGTTTTCAGCAGCTTATCCCCTCCCCTACTTTTGCCTATCAAGAAACCTATAATGCCTCTGAAGGCTACTTCGCTGTGCAATCTGAATTTGGCGTGCAGGACATGCTCTTATTTTTGGATAATGGCAATTTTTACGAATTTATCCCAATGGAAGAATGGGATAAGGAATTCCCCAAGACCCTTCAATTGCACGAAGTAGAAGTAGGCAAAAACTATGCACTGGTAGTGAGCACGAACTCCGGCTTATGGCGCTACAAAATTGGTGATACCATCACCTTCACCTCCACTAGCCCCTACCGACTAAAAATAACGGGCCGCACCAAGCAATTTATCAATGCTTTTGGAGAAGAAGTGATGGTGGCTAATACGGATAAAGCCCTTCAGCAAACCTGTGAGGAAACTAATGCCGTGGTGAAGGAATACACCGCAGCGCCTATCTACTTTGAGGTCGGCAAAAAAGGAGGCCACGAGTGGCTCATAGAATTTGAGCGCGCCCCTCAAAATGTGGACCACTTTGCGAAAGCATTAGACCACCACCTACAGGCCGTCAACTCCGATTATGCAGCCAAGCGTTTCAACGACCTCGCCCTGGCTCCCTTAAAATTACGTGCAGTTCCACAAGGTACTTTCTACAAATGGATGAAAACAAGAGGAAAACTAGGCGGCCAGCACAAAGTACCCCGACTTTCTAACCAACGTACCTTTGTAGACGGCATTTTAAATATATTGAAGGAGCACGCCTAGTCTTAAAACATACTCCGATTACACACCAACCAAGCACCCCCTATCGCATGAGCAAAAAGAAAGAAAAACTAACCCAACTACACCAAGAGATCGAGCAGATTATTCTAGCGGCTACTCAATATGAGGAGCAGTACAAAGATGCGATTGACAAAGTGCATCCCAAGTATTTGGCTAGTGCCAAAAATCTGCTCCACTATCGTGCCATGCGCACCTTAGATATTAGTAGTATCCAAAAACAGTTGGGTACACTAGGGCTCTCTCGTTTAGCGAAAGCGGAAAGCCACCTCATGGCTAGTCTAAGAACGAATAGTGCGATTCTCAAAAGCCTAATCCGGCAGAAGCCCCTCAAGCTAAAGCGCCATTCACTAAGTCCCAAGAAGGGAGCCAAGCTTATCCGCTCTAACGCCAAAAATTTGCTGGGCTACCGCTCCAAGGGGCGTCGCACGCGCATTATGGTAACTTTGCCCAGCGAAGCGGCCGATAATTATGATCTTATCCACCAAATGATAAAAGCAGGCATGAACTGCGCGCGTATCAACTGCGCCCACGATAATGAAGCGGTATGGGCGAAGATGATCCAACATGTGCGGACTGCTTCCAAGCGATTAGGCAAGAAATGCAAGGTAGCCATGGATTTAGGTGGCCCTAAAATCAGGACTGGCCAGCTAGAGACAGGCCCGCAGGTGCGCAAATTTAGGCCAGCAAAGGATAGGAAAGGTCAGATTCTAAGTCCACTCAGCATATGGATGGGCCCCGATCCGCACCCTAGCCTCCCACACCTCCCTATTGCTCCTGAAGAGCTTGCTAAGCTGAAAGAAGGCCAAATCTTATTTGTCCGAGATGCACGCGGCAAAAAGCGGCCGTTTGAGGTAGTGGAACGACAAGAACATGGGTTTACAGGCAATTGCTTTAAGACCACTTTCGTGGAAACAGGTATGACCATTTTTGCCGATAAGGCACTGGAGCAAGCGATAGCAACAGTAGGAGCGCTGCCTGCCGTAGAACAGTCTATCGTTTTGCAAAATGGCGATCTCCTATTATTGCTCAAAACAACTACGTTGGGTAGCCCCCATCAAGTAGATGAAACGGGCACGATCATACAGCCCGCTCAGATTTACTGCTCTAATGAAGCGGTTTTTGACTATGTTGAAGTGGGTGAAACTATCTTATTTGATGATGGGAAAATAGAGGGTAAGGTACAAGCTATCGTGCCAGAAGGCCTTCACCTCAATATACGTCGCGTACCACAGGGCGGTGGCAAACTCAAGGCAGATAAGGGCATCAACTTCCCGGATAGCGCCCTACAAATCAGTGGCCTCACTGAAAAAGACAAACAAGACTTACCATTTGTGGTGGCGCATGCGGATGTAGTAAACTTTTCCTTTGTCAATCGACCGGAGGATGTGCAGGAACTCTACACCCTGCTAGAAGAGCTCAGTGCCCCTCCTACACTGGGTATTGTGCTAAAAATTGAGACTCAACGCGGTTTTAACCAGCTCACAGAAATTCTGCTGACTGCCATGCAACGTTATCCCGTTGGCGTGATGATTGCGCGTGGTGACTTAGCCATCGAAGTAGGCTGGGATAATATTGCCAGAGTGCAAGAGGAAATCTCTTCGCTCTGCCACGCAGCACATCTTACCGATATTTGGGCCACACAAGTGTTAGAAAATTTAGCGAAAAGCGGCCTCCCCTCCCGCGCGGAAATTACCGACGCTGCACGGGCACAGCGTGCTGACTGCGTCATGCTCAACAAAGGGCCTTATATTGTAAATGTTATCCAACTATTGAGTACAATTCTTAAAGACCTTGACCCCTATCAGTACAAAAATGCACCGCTACACCCTGCTATGACCACTGCTAGCCCCCATTCACCGAGAAACTCCAACAAGTAGTCGATGCAACTAGGTCGATAATTTTTATTATTTTACTATTGTACATCAATAGCATTAGTATCGCTATCGCACTAGGTTTATGTAAAAGAATGCCACTACTAGATCAGGACGACATATTAGCCAGGCTAGGACGAGACGATAAAACCGCCCTTAAAGAATTATTCCACCTGCACTACCAAAGCGTGTGCCAGGCCATCTGCCGTTTTATTCCAGATAGAAGCCTAGTAGAAGACCTCGCCCAGGAGGTATTTGTCCGATTTTGGGAAAAGCGCGCTACCATTCAGGTACACTCTTCCATTGCTGCCTACTTACGTAAAATGGCCGTGAACGAAGCCCTGGCCCATTTGCGCAAGCGAAAAGGCTATACCGAAGAGCTTACCCCCCAGCATAGCACTGAAACGGACTATAGCGCCGAAGAGCAATTCCTACATTCCGAGCTCGAACAAACGGTCCATCAAGCCATCGCTACCCTCCCCCCCCGCTGCGGGCTCGTCTTCAAAATGAGCCGCTTCGAAGACCTCTCCTACAAAGAAATCGCTGCACAACTCGACATTTCGGTGAAAACCGTAGAAAACCAAATGGGTAAAGCCCTGAAGTTATTGCGGGAGCAATTGCAGTCGTATTTGCATTTTTTGTTGTGATGGAAAACCAGGCACGCGCCTAGCGGATTTGCAATCCGCTAAGAGTAATTTTTTTTGAATCTATAGCTTCTTGATGGGCCTCCCCCGATTACTCGGGGGCACTACGTTACGTAGCTCGCTATTCGCTCGGCCCCAATCAGATAAAATCTGATCGGGTCTGCCAGCATAGCTGTCACTACTCCACATCGTTAGTCCTACCCAGGCGCCGATGCAGCCCACTTTTTGTTAGATACTCCCGAAAAATACGCTCCATAGGAAGGGGTACATCTGCATCTGGATCACACAAAGGAATGGGAATAATGGGCAGAGCCTCGCCCAAAGCAGTCGCCCAAACATTCGCAATTGCACTCGTCGCACGTTGTACCGTCATCACATAATCTGCTTGATCGACACGCTCATCCTGCCAACGGCGCTTACCCTGCGTCAGCAAATCTAGTTCCACCAAATGCACCATCTGCTTAGCCAAATGCTCTTGCTTTCGGCGAAAATCTTCATATCCATCCCCTGTTTTATTCGCTGGAGAAAGAATTTCAATAGTGGTGATGAGTTGTTCGTCATTATCTCGGATAGCCAGGTACCGCTGGGGCTGGCTTGAAATATTTACAGAAATGGAGTACGCCGCTGGCAGGCGAGGTGCTAGCCAATACCGAATCTCTACGCATAGGGAGGCATGCAGATCAGGAAAATACCTGGGCTGCTCTAACATCGAGTGCATCCCCACTTGTGGTTCTTTTTTCTCTGCCATGAAGATAAATATAGGGGATCACAGATAGATTATCAAGTGCAAATTCGCCAGAAAATCATTATTTTTACTTGATACTTAGATTGATAAGAAGGACAAAAGCTTGTACTATGGATAGATTAAAAGAACTACAAACTATCGTAAAAACAGTAGTGAAGAGATATGCCGATTATCGAGAGCACGAGCTAGACGAGCTAGATACCCAGGTGGTGCTAGATGATACCCACAACCACTATTTTTTACAATATGTCGGCTGGAATGATATGGAAAGAATCCATTATTGCCTGCTGCATTTAGATATAAAAAATGGCAAAATTTGGATTCAAAGAGACTTCATCGACCATGGGGTAGCAACCGATTTGCTTGAAATGGGCGTCGCCAAATCAGAAATAGTGCTAGGTTTTCAAGCTCCCTTCAAGCGACCATTCACCGAATTTTCAGCTATGTAGGGTTTAATGAAAAAAAATCCTTCCCCCCAATAGGGGTACCCTTACCTCTCCTGCATCTACCTACTGAAACACGGAGTGAAATACTATGGAAGATGCCAAATATGTAGAACTAATCGGCAGGTACCTGTCTGGCAACCTGGATGTGGAAGCGTATCAGGTGCTGATGGCATGGGTAGAGGCTGATCCTACGAACAAGGCATTTTTTGAGGAGATGGAGCAATTATGGCGTATTTCTGCAACCAACGCAGCTCCCTTTACGACTAATACGGAAGCGGCTTGGCAGAAAGTGGAGCAACGCATTGAGGGGGCGGCAGCCAAGCCTAGGGAGGCAAAAGTGCTTTCCCTACCCATCGTGCGCACTTTGGTTCGAGTAGCTGCAATGGTCATCTTGAGCCTTGGAGTCTACTGGTGGTATAGCCAATCGGGAGTGGAGCCCGCGCCTAGTGCAATGCTTGTTCAGACTGTAGGCAAGGAAACAAAAGTGGTAAATCTACCAGATGGCAGTGTAGTAACCTTAAATGAAAATACGGAGCTGGAATTTGTGGATCGTGCGGAAGAGCGGCAGGTACGCCTCACGGGTGAGGCTTATTTTGAAGTAGCTAAAGATGCGGATCGGCCGTTTATTATTGGAGCGGGAGCAACGGAGACCAAAGTGCTTGGTACGGCCTTTAACCTGAGAGCCTACCCCAACGAGACTACCACTGAGATTGCGGTGACTGAAGGCTTGGTATCATTTGAAGCGATAGGGAAGGAAGCTGCTACACAGCTGAGAGTGGGCGACGCTGGCATATTTGACAAGCAAGCGGAGCAATTGGTGACCCAAAAAATAGACATCGCCAATGCTAACGCCTGGAAAACAAAGCGACTGTCTTTTGAAGATATGGAGATGAGAGCAGTCATCCCAATATTAGAGCGATACTTCAATGCCCAGATTACTTACTCCAATGAAGACATTTTAAACTGTCAGTATCGCGGAATTTTTGAAAATACTGATTTGAAGACGATTTTGAAGGCTATAGAGTTTTCCATGAATTTCAAAATCGACCAGCGCGCGGATACCATTTTTATTGACGGGAAAGGGTGTAAAAGAAAGGATAGTACAGACTAAGTAGATAGAATACAACTCAAAACTTTATTTATCAATGAAAGACCTAAAACGGTGGAGTTTAGGATGGCTAGGCATTTGCCTATGCTGTACCATACTCGTGGGGCAGCACGCTGGCCGTTTGGTGGATTTGCACTATGATAATGAGCCATTAGGACAGGTACTCATGGACATTAGCAAGCGCTATGCGGTGAGGTTCTCGTATAGTACGAACTTTGTGCCCATTAACAAGCAGATCAATGTACATGCTAACCAAGTTCCACTGACAAAGGGCTTAGATTTGATTTTTGAAAATACGAAGGTAATTTACGCCTACATGGGGGAGCAATACGTTTTAAAAATAGACCCTAACAAAGAGTTGATGGTGTATATTCCGAAGCGTAGCATCCGTATTCCGAGGCTTCAACCTAAAAAACTATCCGTTACGCGAAAGCGAATCAATGACATCCCAAGGCCCCGACCAGGTTTTGTACCCGTCAATCCATTGAAGCGCATCGTTGTACGAAAAGTACCTGGCGGCGGTGACCAATTTTTTGCGATTGATCGCAATCTGATGACTTTTATTCCATTAGAGGAATACAACAAGCAGCTAGATGATACTCGAATTGCTCAGATTTCGCTCTTCTCTTTTGTGGGTTCTAATGCCAAAAAGAGTGCGAAGATGACTAACAATGTGTCTTTCAATCTATTGTGGGGAACCAATGGAGGGGTGCGTGGATTGGAAGTTGGTGGCTTGGTCAATAGTATTCGAAATGATGTCAAAGGGGTGCAGGTAGCTGGCCTAGGAAACTACGTGGGGGGAGAGGTGATTGGAACACAGTTTGGAGGCCTTTTCAATGTTAGCCAGGGTATAGTAGGGGGAGTGCAGATAGGTGGGCTTTTCAATACAGCCGGTGGAGGCGATGCAGCACAGCTAGCAGGGCTATTTAATATCGCTGGAGCAGAATACTCTGGCATCCAAGCTGCGGGCTTATTTAATGTCACGGGCAAGGGAGATAATGTGGTTCAGCTTTCAGGACTGTATAATACGAGTGGAGGGGAGGTTACTGCGCAAGTATCGGGCTTATTCAATGTAGCAGGTAATGTGTCGTATGGCCAAATTAGCGGGCTCTTGAATGTAGGGAAACGGGTAGATGGCTTTCAGATCGGCTTGATCAATGTATCAGATACCATTAGTGGGATGCCGATTGGCTTGCTCAATATCGTCCGCAATGGATACAATCGTTTTGAGATGGGATCAGGAGAAGTACTCTTCTTCAATGTAGGGGCGAAACTAGGGGCGTATTCTTTCTACAACATTTTCAATGTAGGAGCACAGTGGGAGGAGCAGGTGGATAACTCTGGGCCAGAACCCGAAACGACTACTGCGTTGTACTGGTCACTTGGCTATGGAATCGGTACTGCCTTTAGGCTGGGAGGCCCCTGGCTGCTCAATGTAGAATTACAAAGTCATCATGTAAATGAAGGGAAATTCTGGACAACTACCCTCAATCAGCTCAACCAGTTTAAGCTCTTATTTTCGGTGAGGGTAGGCCGAACAGCCGCCTTCTATGCAGGGCCGGTAGCTAATGTCATGGTATCCAAATTATACGATCCAGAGACGGGTTTGTATGGCTCGAATATCATGCCATACACAATGTATGATGAGACAAATAATAATACGAATGTGAAGGGATGGATTGGATTTAATGTGGGTGTGCGCTTGTAGTCTCGGCTTCGCTTAATTTAAAATAAAAACCTTATTGATATGAAAAACCTGACTGTTTTACTCCTTTTTTTGCTAGCAGCAACTTTTGGCTACAGCCAGCACGAAACCTTATTTGGTAAAGCGCGAGTAGTAGGTGGCTTTGGGGCGCCTATCGTAGAATTTGGCTTGACCAATGACTTGGGAACTGCCGTTGGTGGTGGTGGTGGCTTGGTCATCGATAACTTCTTCATCGGCGGCTATGGTATGGGGACAGTGGATTTTGAAGCGCTTATTGATGATGATTTGACAGAAATAGCATTAGGACATGGTGGCTTTTGGCTTGGGGGTACGTTTCGCCCTTACAAAGTGGTACACTTGTACGGCAGTGCGCGCATCGGCTGGGGAGCAGTAGAGATACCCGTTGGCGAACCTGGTGTGAGCTTTAAAGAGCTAGATAAAGTATTTGTGGTTACGCCAGAAATTGGGGTAGAGCTCAATGTTACCCGATGGTTTCGTATCGGTGCTACTGGTGGCTACCGCATTCTCCGTGGCGCCAACGAAAACCTAGGCTACACCGACAGCGACTTCGAAGGAGCTGTAGGCACACTTACCTTCCGATTTGGCTGGTTTGGCAATTACCGAAAATATAGAAGAAATAGAGATAATAATAGGTACGATAACGACTAAGTAACAGTCAAAGAATAACTTCTCGATTTATGGCTGGCTCTTTTGCTCCAATACTGCGTTGAAAAGCCTCGCCGATGCTAGGCATCGCCTGCATTTTTCGCCTTGTCTTGGAGCAAAATCCCCTTGTCAAAATACGGAACTTATTCTTTGTCTGTTACTAAATTTTAACCAACCAGAAAACAAGAGCGATATGAATAAACTAAAATGGATTCTGTTACTAGCTGTCTTTGCAGTACTCGCCCTAAGTAGCTGTTTCATCGATATTGATGACGACGACGACTTTGACTGTATCAATGCAGGTGGGCCATTTATTACCACTGAGCTATTTTTAGCTGATTTTAATGGTATTGAGCTAGAACTACCAGCCAGGGTAGTGATTCAGCAAGGGCCACTACAGCAAGTGGTGGTGCAGGGCTCCGAAGCCATTATCAATGAGCTGGAACTGGATATTAGAAATGGCATTTGGGAAATTGAAACTAACCGCTGTATCAATAATTTGGGTGATTTGACCTTTATTATTACCGTCCCAGCTATTCGTGCTTTACATGTAGTAGGTAGCGGCGATATTGTGAGCGAAGAGTTTCTAGAAGTCGGCAATATCACCTTGAGCATTATAGGCTCTGGCAATATAGATTTAGGTCTCAATGCCGATGTTGTAGATGCGGACATTACGGGCTCGGGCAATATTTTCTTAGAAGGCGCTACGAATGACTTAGATATTAATATTAGTGGCTCTGGTAGTATCGGTGCTTTTGATTTGCAATCGGATGATGTATTTGTACGTATTGCAGGCTCTGGCGATGTAAAGGTTGCTGCTTTTAGCAAACTGACGGTACGTATCAGTGGTAGCGGTGATGTACGCTACATTGGCGATCCAGCACTAGATATTGAAATCAATGGCTCCGGCGATGTGATCGATGTAGGATAAAGACTTTGAGTTTGTATTCGAAGGGTTACTGCTTTAGGGTGGTAGCCCTTTTCTATTTTATCTCAAATCCCCAATGCGTTCCCATCCTTTTTCCTGCGCACGCACTTCCTTCACCATCAAGGCATAAGTATTATTAAAGCCCAGAGGGTCAAGCCATAAAATGCCATGCTCCTCTTCAAATTTGGCTTTTACATACTCATATACGCCGTCTCGATCACTAATTAGGCGCTCTACGGTAGCCGCATCCGGCTGAGCAATAACGATAAAGCCAGTACCGGTGTACTCGGGGTAAATATCAATTTCTCCCACTTTTAGGGCGTCGAAGCAAATTTTGGTGCCACCTAGGCCGGCTTTGCTCTCTACATCTAAACCAGTGTAGCCGTTGATCAATTGGGAAAACAATTCTACGAGGATATACTGCTCCGTAAATATTTTGGAGCCTATTCGAATTACTTCCCCTCCTTGCTGCCGATCGGGCTTCCAGAGCTTTTGGGTTACCAGAAAATCCTTGGCTACTTCTGCGGGTAGCTTTTTCTCAAAGTCTACCTGATAATTCAGCTCCGTCATCATCTCGTCTGATATTTTACCGGAAAGCAAATTCAAAACCTCAAGTAGTTCTGGATATTCTTTGGCAGTAGCCAAATTGAGCAGCGGCGCGCAGTAATAGGGGGGAAAGGCATTTTTATCATCTTCTAGTACTTTTAAGTTATAAGACTTAATACGCCCATCTGTCGAATAACCACTAATCACCTCTACTTCCTCATTTTCTACCGCCTCATACATCAGACCCGCATTTAACACCAATGTATTAAAATCCAGATCATACAGGTCTGCTAGTTTATAGTAGCCATCGGCACGCCCCAAAAACTCAGGATCAAAGCCTGCTCGTATACCAGAAGTGTAGGCCTGAGGCAAGGTATACATGGCGCTAAATAGGGGGATGGTTAAGCCTAAAAGCGCGATTTGGCGCACACTTGGTCGTGCTTGCCGCTGTTGGAGCCAAGCCAAGCCTTGGTCAAAAAGTACTGCTAGAACTGCTGCGGGTATGGCTCCTGCCAAAATCATATAGGAATTATTCAGCGCAATGCCCCCAAAAATAAACTCTCCAAGCCCTCCCGCACCAATGTAAGCCGCCAAGGTCGCCACTCCCACATTGATCACTGTTGCTGTGCGGATACCCGCAAAGAGTACAGGAAGTGCTAATGGCAACTCCACCTTGTACAACACCTGTTTTGGCGTAAGCCCCATCCCCAGGGCAGCCTCCTTAACGCCAGGATCTACCTCCTGAATACCCGTGTAAGTATTGCGCAGAATGGGAAGAATGGCATACAAAAACAGCGCGAAAATAGCAGGCTTTATCCCAATACCCAGCAGTGGAATCATAAAGCCCAAAAGGGCAATACTAGGTATGGTTTGTAAGACCCCAGCTATTCCAAGCACCAGAGGAGCAAACCGCTGATTGCGCGAACAGTAGATGCCTAAGGGAATGGCCAGCACCATTGCCAGCAGCAGCGAAAAAAAAGTTAGCCCAACATGCTCTAGCATTTGTTCAAGCAGCTTCGCCTGATTGTCCCCAATAAATTGGAAAAATCCATTGATTGCATCCATATTATTCTAGTTGGGAGTTGACCACTCCAATTTTGCAGTTTGAAAAGCCTTCATTAAATCTTCTATAGAAAAAGAAAAATGCTGCTGGCTCTTGCTTTTAGTTAAGGTATCAAGCGCTTCGAGTACAGTAGTCGAGGTGGTAGTAGTAGCGCCTTTCGGCAAATGTTCGGCTAGGTCATTCAAGGTAAAGGTAGTTAGCTCTAACTCCGTTTGTTTTCCGGCTAAAAAGTCACACACAAAACCGTTGGCAGGCTGCAATAGCAGCTCTTTCGGCGTCCCTAGCTGCTGTACCTTCCCTTGATCCAATACGCAAACCAGATCAGCCAGTTCAAAAGCTTCCTCTACATCATGCGTTACTAGCACAGTGGTCTTACTAGTCAGCTCTTCCAATTCCATAAAATCTTTTCGGATTCCCTTTCGGGTAATGGGATCAAGCGCGCCAAAAGGCTCATCCATTAAAATAATCGGTGGATTTGCGGCTAATGCCCGAGCAATACCCACTCGCTGTTGCTGCCCGCCACTTAAGGCATTAGGATGCTTATGAATGCTATCTTCGGGAAGGTCCAGTTGCACCAAGAGGGTCTTGATGCGCGAGCGAATCCGCTGTGCAGACCATCCCAACAGACGTGGTACGAGTGCAATATTTTCATAAATAGTATAGTGAGGAAAGAGGCCAATACGCTGGATCACATAGCCCATCTTACGGCGTAGTTCCGCTGTAGGAACAGTGGTCACTTCTTGCTCATCCACCCAGATTCGGCCATCTGAAGGCTCAATGAGTCGGTTGAGCATCTTTAGGGTAGTAGTCTTTCCAGAGCCACTTGTTCCTACCAAAGCTAGGGTTTGCCCCTTTTCTACTCGAAAAGAAACGGCATCTACTGCCGTAAAATCACCATAGTATTTACTGAGGGATTGCACTTCTATCATAATTTGGAAGATAAGTAATTTTTATTTGTTGTACGCCTTCCCGTATCTTTGCCGCAAAAAGAACCACTATATGCACAGAGCGATACATGGATGGCACAGTCCATCACTCAATAAGCACATGGAAATTGTAGAGTATGGCCACTATGGTTTTGCACTTTTGATGCTTCCAACGGCTGCTGCCGATTACCTAGAGTATGAGCGTTTCCACCTCATTAATGCCATCGCCCCCTTTATCAATGCTGGGAAAATAAAAGTATTTTCAATCAATAGCATTAACTCCGAAAGCTGGCTCAACAACCACATGCACCCACGGCATAAGTCGATCCGCCATTCACAGTTTAATAACTACGTCTATGATGAAGTCATCCCATTCATTAAGAATAAGACCAGTCAAGAGACACCCATCGTTACTTGTGGGGCATCGCTAGGTGCTTTGCATTCTGCTAATCTATATTTTAGACGGCCCGACTTAATTCATGGAGTGATTGCGATGAGTGGCAATTATGATTTGAGTACTTACACCAAGGGGTATCACGATCAGGATGTCTATTTTAATTCTCCGATGCAGTATATCCCGAATTTGAATGATAACTACTTCCTACCGATGCTACAGTCCAACCGACCTGTGCATATCTTGACTGGTTCGGGTGACTACGAGACACCAGAAGCCACCCGTGGTTTTTCTCATGTGCTGAACGCCAAGCGTATTTCACATGAATTAGATGTATGGGGGCACGATATGGCCCATGATTGGCCCACTTGGCGAAATATGCTGCCTTATGTGTTAAGCGAGAAATTTTAGAGTATCAGATCAGCGCTATCCCTTCAATCTCTTCAGTCATAGAGAGTACCTGGATATTTTCGTCAAAAATAGCATTCATTGCAAAGGGCTGCTCCCGCATCAGATATTGGTAAATATGCCAGTCGGTTGCGGGAGTAGATATATTAGGAATATCCTCGAAATTGATCCAAGCCAGCTCTCCTTCATCGCACAATGGAGCCTCTTGGTAAGGCACATCGGCTAAGTAGATGTTACTCTGCCAGTTATAATCTACTGGGGAGGTCTCCATCAGTATTCCACCATAGCGCAACTGCTCGCGAGTAATACGGATACCTGTCTCTTCGAAGGTTTCACGGATAGCGGCTTGATCGGGGCTTTCAAAGCGTTCCAGTTTACCACCTACTGGCACATATTTGCCCACATGAGGTGGATTGTAGCGCTTAAGCAGTAAGAACTGCCGCTGATACCGAAGTATGACCATAGCAGCAGCGCGCTTTAGTCCGATAGGTGCCCGTACTTTTGGGGAAATGCTAGTTGATTGTTGTTGCTCCATTTTTTTCGATCTTGTACCTCTTCAAACATTCTACCTTGGGGGATGTTTCAGCTAATGTAATTGTTAAATAAAAATGACAAACCCTTTTATTTAAGACCCAAAAACTGTACATTTGCAATCCTTTTTAGAAATTAAGTAAAAGAAGATATACGATGAAAAAAGAAATTCATCCTGAGAATTATAGAATGGTAGTATTTAAGGACTTTTCTTGTGACGAGGCGTGGTTGGCACGCTCTTGTGCACCTGCAAAAGACACTATCACCTGGGAAGATGGTAAGGAATACCCACTAATCAAGTTAGAGATTTCGAGCTATTCGCACCCGTTCTTTACTGGAAAAATGAAATTCGTTGATACGGCTGGACGTATTGACAAGTTTAATAAGAAATTCGCCAAATTTGCTAGCCGTAATAAGCAAGCAGCTGAGTAATTGGTGAACCTACTTGTTTAGCTCAAACAAAAAAGTCTCATTCCATTGTGGATGAGGCTTTTTTGTATATTTTACCCCACCAAAACCCCCACTAGATATGGCCAATATTATATTATTTGATAATGAAGTACGCGATCGGTTGCTTCCGCTCACTTTCCTACGCCCTGTCTGTGAAGTACGTGTAGGTATCCTTACCATCCGCGAAAAATGGGAGCAATGGCTAGGTTGGCCCGTCTCTTACATCACCCAAGATTATTTAGCGGAGAAATTTCCGATTGATTATGGAAATGAAAATTATCTAATCAACGGTTCCGCCCTTCCTTCTGATCAACTGTGTCGGCTGATCCAACAAATGGATACCAATGAAGCACTACTAGATGGCGACGAACTCATTGTAGCTAAACTCAATGAGGAGCAATTTGAGCTTTTAATCAATGATGAAGACTTTGGCGAACTCAAAGGAATTGATCTGGCGGGTACTTCTTTTATGAAAATTAATTATTCCTGGGATATTTTTCGGCTCAACGGACAGGCTATTCAAGAGGATTTTCAGCTACTAACCAAAGGACGCAAGTCTGCCAAGCTGAGTGCCACCAATACTGTCTTGGGCAAACACCCTATTTTCTTAGAAGAAGGTGCACAGGTAGAGTGTAGTATCCTTAATGCTTCAGATGGCCCCATTTATATCGGTAAAAATGCGACTATCATGGAGGGGTGTATGGTGCGGGGCAGCTTTGCCCTATGCGAGCATGCAGTGCTTAAGATGGGAGCTAAAGTATACAGTAATACCACCCTTGGCCCTTGGTCAAAGGCTGGTGGGGAGCTTAATAATGTCGTCTTTTTTGGCTATTCAAATAAGGGCCACGATGGCTTCTTGGGCAATTCTGTCCTGGCGGAATGGTGCAACCTAGGTGCCGATACCAATAATTCGAATCTCAAAAATAACTACACTCCGGTTAAGCTTTGGAGCTACCCAGAGCAGCGCTTCGTAAAGACAGGCCTTCAGTTTTGTGGCCTCATCATGGGTGACCATGCTAAGTCGGGTATTAATACGATGTTTAATACGGGCACTGTGGTAGGAGTAGCCGCTAATATGTTTGGTGCTGGTTTTCCTCGCAATTATATCCCGTCTTTTGCCTGGGGTGGCGCTAGTGGCTTTAGCACGTTCCGTACGGAGAAAGCTTTTGAAATGATGGAAGCCATGATGGCCCGTCGCGATGTAGACTTCTCGGTACAAGATCGCCTCATTATGCTCCGCGTTTTCGAAGATACGGCCCAATACCGCCGTTGGGAAAAGTAGACTATGAAACCATTAGGATGGAAACGTTGGCTGAGTTATTTGTTCGAGCTTCCCATAGAGCAGACTAGTAGCGAACATAATCCCTTGCTCCAGGTACTCTTGAGCCGAGGTCGCTACCAGCTTTGTACTGAAAATGCCGTCTATTCCTTCGAAGATTTATATGATAATTTTTATCGCGCCTTTCGGCAAATAAAAATAGAACAACTTCCGATCCAAAATGTCTTAATTCTCGGGCTTGGGCTCGGTAGCATCCCTCGTATGCTAGAGCGCAATTTCCACCTCAACTTCCACTACACCGCCATCGAACTAGACGAAGAGGTGATCTACCTTGCCAATAAATATGTGCTCCAACACCTCTCCTCCCCTATCGAAATCATCTGCACCGATGCCCTCGCTTACCTCGCACAAAACGACCAACAATTTGACCTTATCTGTATGGATATTTTCCTGGATGATACTGTGCCTACGCCTTTTGAGCAAGTCTCTTTTCTAGAGCAGCTCAAGAATGCCCTTGCTCCTGATGGTACCTTGCTTTACAACCGCTTGGCGGCCACTACGGCAGATCAAGAGCGATCTCGTGCTTTTTTTGAGGGGCCATTTCGGGCTGTTTTTCCGGAGGGGAGGCTGTTGGAGGTGTTACCGAATTATGTGTTGAGGGGGAGGGAGGAGGAAGGGAGGATGGAGGGAAGGGGGATGGGGGACGGGGGATGAGTTTGGGGGTTGAGGGGTTTGGGTGTTTAAGGGTTTTGGATTATGGATTATGAGTTACGGAGGATGGAGGAAAGGAGGACGGAGGATGTGGGAGGCTCAATATTGGATATTTAAGCCCTGTACTGACCAAGTAATATCCAATATTTCGCGTGGAGGGATTTAAGGGTTTTGGAGGACAGGGGATGGGAGGACGGAGGACGAGGGAGGCTCAATATTGGATATTTAAGCTCTGTACCGGCCAGGTAATATCCAATATTTCGCGCGGAGGGGTTTGGGGGGGGTGGAGGGTTTGGAGGAGGGGAGGACGGAGGACGGGGGATGAGAGGACGGAGGACGAGGGAGGCTCAATATTGGATATTTAAGCTCTGTACTGACCAAGTAATATCCAATATTTCGCGCGGAGAAGGGGAGGTTGATATCCAGTATTTCGCGCGGAGAGATGCGGAGGGGTTTGGAGGTTAGGGATCGCAGCCCCGATGGAAGTGGTATGAGGGAAGCTGAAAAGCTAATACTACTCCAGTGCCAGATGGCTGAGCGAATACTTGGAGGGAAGACGGCTGGCGCTGGCCGGTAGTATAGCTTTTTAGCTGACCGAATTTAACGTACAGCGGGATCAAGCTGCCCAAAAGAACTAAATCCGTCACCCAAAACTCGTCACCCGTAATCCGTCACCCCAAACCCCTAAACTCCCAAACCCTTAAACCCTCAAACTATATTCTTCCCAAACCGCTCCACCTCGTGCCGATACATCCCTACTTGCCATTGCCGATATAGCTCTAGCACAAACAATATCCCTACTTGTAAGCATAGGCCGATACCTAGACCCATTTGCCAGCGCCCCATCAAGCCGAAGACGGGTAATAGGGTCATGGCAAGACCGACTAGAAAGAGGCCCATACCTGCCGCTTGCTTGATGCTGAATTGTTGGGCTAATTGCGCTAAGCGATGTAGTTCTGTGTGTATGTAATCGCGGGGGGCTCGTCGGACTAAGTCGGAGAGTCGCTGCCGCTGTTGCTGGGATTCCCAGAGGATGGTGCCTGCGTAGAGGAGCTGTACGCCGCCCGTTAGTACTAATATCCAGCTCATTGCTCGGTATAGGGTGGTGATTTCGGTGTACAGCATCAGTCCGCCGATCCCTAATGCCAAGATTCCTACCCCAAGCAGGGCAATACCGATCTGTTGCTCGCCGTTTAGGTAGTGCGTCAGGCGTCTTACCATCGATTCTACATCTGATTCTTGCTCCATGATCTAGTCTAAGTTGACTTAAAATTAGTAAATTCAATTTTATCCGTTCAAGCAATTAATTGGTAAGACCCAAATGAAACGAACCTGTCAAGAATGTGGAGAGACCTTTATGGGGCGAGCAGACAAGAAATACTGCTCTGACCAGTGCCGCAGCAGCTACCACAACCGCCTCAATAGCGACCAGACGAACTTTATGCGCAATATCAACAACATCTTGCGCAAGAACCGCCGTATCTTGCTAGAGCTGAACCCCAATGGGAAAGCCAGAGTCCACAAAAATAAGCTGCTAGAGCAGGGCTTTAACTTTAGCTACCTCACCAATGAATATAAAACGAAAGCGGGGAAGACCTATCGCTTTTGTTACGACCAGGGCTACTTGGAGTTGGATAATGGGTTTTATACCCTGGTCGTACGCAAGGAATATGTGGATTGATCTATCTTGAAACTACTAGTTTTTGATTCGCCCATGTCCCTTCCGAGGTAACCACCTGCACGATATACACGCCTGCACGCAGATGAGCAATGTCAATTTGTTCAATAGGGCTGTTGGTGGCTGAAAATTGCTGTAGCATTTTGCCATCCATACCCAACAGGCGGACTTGCTCGATGGTGCCTTGGTGGAGTTGTAGGTGGACTTGCTCGCGGGCGGGGTTGGGGAAGAGTTGTAAAAGAGCTGATGCTTTGCCTGGTGTAGTTGTCGAAGTGGCCATATCACAGTTGTAAAAGGGTTCTACACCAGCAATGAAGAAAAATATTTGCTGTAAATATTTAGCCCTTTGGTACATACTGTCTAGATTATCGTAAGGCTGATTGTTGGTTTCTTGATCAAATACAGTAAAGGAAAAAAGATATTCTTGATAACCTCCTGGGGCTATTCGCTCGTCTCCCAGTATATTCAGGAAGCTCCGTTTCCCAGGAGATAAACCAGAAGCCTGCTCCGACCATCCTTCGCTATTGTAAGGGGCATCTGGAAAAATGAGCTGTTGTTTAATACTAGAATTCTGAAAACCGTTGCCTCCGGATGTCAGTGGAGTTCCATCTCGCCAAGATCCTGATAGATAATGAAAATAGGAAACAGGCGTATCAGGGGGTAACATACCTGGTGGAAGTAGAACATTGGTAGCTTCTTCTTCGATGATAGGCATAGTAATCTGTGGTCGATTTATAAATTCGTAGTCCGAAGCCCACCACTCCTCGACGCGTACAGCAAGAACTGGAGAGGATATTGCTCCGGCTAGACATTCATCTTCAGTTGGAGTAGCATCATATACAAAAGCGACCTTACTTTCAGGATGTGTCCCCAAGTATTCACTTTCCAAACATCCAATTGATGCCTCAGTATACATGCCCACATGTAGGGAATCTATTACTTCAAAACCTCTATTGACCACACGCTTATTAAAGTAAACGGTTTGGTTGACTGGCAATGCTGCGGGACAATTGACTAGGTAAATTAATGTTTGGATTTCAAGATTAGGGGATGGTAGTCCGGAAGGCAACATCCCAGGTTTGGTGTGATAGGCAAACCAAATCATTTTATCAACACCTTTACCTGCATAAGGACTATCGACAGCTCTTGGAAAATCTCCATTATTGGGATCGTAATTTCCATCTCCATCGTTATCAAAAAAAGGAGCCATAAGAACATCTGGTGGCTGAGGATAGCCATTGTATGCCTCGAAATGTGGATTATTGCGCCCAGGCCAAGCAAAAATAGACGGGATAGGGTCATCTATTACCAAATTATTTCTAAAATCGTCAATCTGAGCTTCCACCTCTGCGTCGCTTACTTCCCAGAATTGCCCAGCCCCCAATACCTGCCCAGTTTGCGGATCCAAAAAACCTGATTGATAATCTGGCTCACTGTCCTCTTCAGGCTGCCAAACAGCTCCTTTTATAGCCCCCGACGGAGCAATTCCACCGATCCACAGCCCCGCTCGTTGCACATAAGAGAAATCATCCCCATCTAGCACAAACCTGCCCCCTGTGCTATCTGCAAACAGCAAGCCATCAGAGCGTATACTAAACTGCACAGCATTAGTCCCCTCTACCTCCAAGTAGGTAGGCTGTGCCCAGCTGCTTAGCCAGCAAACCAGGCACCATCCGAGTAATGAAAGTGGTCGTATCATCTTGAAACTACTAGTTTTTGATTGGCCCATTTGCCTTCTGAAGTAACTACCTGCACAATATAGACGCCTACACGCAGATGAGCAATATCAATTTGTTCAATAGGGCTGTTGGTGGCTGAAAATTGCTGTAGCATTTTGCCATCCATACCCAACAGGCGAACTTGTTCGACGGTACCTTGGTGGAGTTGTAGGTGGACTTGCGCGCGGGCAGGGTTGGGGAAGAGGTCTAGGGATTGGTTGCGGGTTATTTGCTCTTGAATGCTAGTTGCCTCATTACAAACAATCAACTGGCCCTCAAAGGTATGTGAGCAGTCCATAAAGCTATGCAGGCCTTCATATCGATTGTAGAAGTCTTCAAATTCATCATCTACAGAGGTAGCCTGAGGATCGTTGAAAATAGTGAATGCATAGTTGACTTCAATTACATCATCAGGATAAAATATTCCTTTTGGCGAGGTCGCCAATGCTTTTCGTTTGCCTGGTGATTGAAGCGCTGTACGTTCTGACCACCCCTCATTATCCTGAGGAGAATCAGAAAAGATCATACTTACCTCCTCAGTACCATCCTGATAGCCGTCGCCACCGTAGGTGAGCGGTGTTTGATCCCGCCAAGTCCCTGAGAAGAAATAAAAATACTCCAAAGGTGTAACAGGCTGTTGCATCCCTGGTGGTCGAGAGTCATCATTGGGCCAAAGTGGCTTGAAGGTAGCTAAATAGTTGTTCTCATAAGGGTCATCTTCTGATTCATAGTAGCAATCAATTTGCTGAAAAGCGACCATACTTGGTATTTGCGAACTTTCAAAACCTTCCTCGCAACCCAGTGCATCCTGTTCATTTGCATTGTAAGCAAATACGCTATTTATTTCGGGGTAGCTCCCTATATAGTCATCTTCTGGGCATCCGATACTAAAGTCTAACCCCATCCCTACTTGAACATCATACACTAATTCTATTCCTCTATGAAAAATCTGCTTATTCACAAAGACAGATTGATTTAATATTGGATCGGTATCACATGCGAAGGTGTAAACTTGTGCATAGACCTCTAGTTTAAACAGTAGACCTGATGGTAGTGTATCTAGTGGGGTATGATAGGCAAACCAGATGAGTTCATCCATAAATGGAAGAGAACATCCAATTACGTCAAGACTAGGATAATCACCCTGATCCGGCTCATAATTACCATTTCCATTTTGATCCCAAAAAGGAGCTAAGTCTTTGTCTTCAGGCAGTGCGTAGCCATGAATCTCTTCGAAAAAAGCATTGTTCCTACCAGGCCACCCAAAAATAGCAGGTATCTGTAAATCCACAATAAGATCCTCGCCATAATCACTAAAGAATCGTTGTAGTGTTCTTCGATCAATTCGCCAAAATTGATTGGCTCCCAATACTTCTCCTGTTTCAGGATCTAAAAATCCAGGCTTAAAATCAGATTCTTGCCCTTCTTCCAGTGGTGATCGCATGCTTATTGGATCTCCTGCGGGTGTTACTCCCGATATCCAAAGTCCTGCTCCTTGCATCATATTAATGCTGTCTTCATCTAGTCGAAATTTTGCTCCGCTAGGATTATTAAACAGCAAGCCATCAGAGCGCACACTAAACTGCACAGCATTGGTTCCCTCTACCTCCAAGTAGGTAGGCTGTGCCCAGCTGCTTAGCCAGCAAACCAGGCACCATCCGAGTAATAAAAGTGGTCGTATCATCTTGAAATTACTAGTTTTTGATTTGCCCATTTGCCTTCCGAAGTAACTACCTGGACAATATAGACGCCTACACGCAGATGAGCAATGTCAATTTGTTCGATGAGGCCGTTGGTGGCTGAAAATTGTTGTAGCATTTTGCCATCCATACCCAATAGGCGGACTTGCTCGATGGTGCCTTGGTGGAGCTGTAGGTGGACTTGCTCGCGGGCGGGGTTGGGGAAGAGTTCGAGGGATTCATTGCGGGCGATTTGTTCCTGGATGCTAGTCGCGAAACAGTTAAATTCGGTATCTAAGGCAAAGCAGTTATCGTACAATTGTTGTGCGCCGTCAATATTGGAAAATAGCTGATCGATTTGGTCGTCTATAGTAGCTGCGTTGGGGTTGTCAGCTATGTTAAAGAAGACAGTGAATTCGTTGATGGCTCCGGGTTGCAACTCGAAGGGGCCATAAGCACCTAAAGCAGTTCGCTCGCCTGCGGGTAGACCTGCGGCACGCTCTGACCAGCCGCCAGCTTCGCTCGGTAGATCGGGAAAGGCAAAGGTAGTGGTAGCACCGTCGGACTGGTAGCCATTGCCGCCAACCATCAACTCACTTCCATCGCGCCAGGTGCCCGACAAATAATTGTAATATTCAGTGGGGGTAGAGGGAGCGCTCATGGCTGGGGGTAAGCTGGGTGAATTATAGTAGATGGGCATAATGCTGGATAAGCCAAGCTCTTGACCCAGTTCATTGAGTGGGCCTCGTAAAAATTTGGTGGCAACCACCGCTGGAGGACTCACCAAGCCATCAAAAAAGCCGCAGGCTTCGTCTGTTGCTT
>JBCCRH010000023.1:0-27485 GCA_039208045.1 Bacteroidota bacterium | reverse complement strand
GCCGCTATCACTCCTGGAAATTACTCCATCACTATCAATGGTCTAAATGGCTTAGAAGGAACGAGTTTGCTACTGACCATTATTATAGAAGACCAACTACCAGAGCCCGAAACGCTATCCCCTGCGGATGGCATCAATAATTCCCCTTCTGCTATTGACTTCTTTTGGTCGGAATTGGTGCCTGGGCGTGCCTACGACTTGCAAGTGAGTACTTCTACAGATTTTAGCACCTTAGTCTACGATCTGAGTAATCAAATCATCATGCCCATCCGTTTACAATTTCAACCTAACGATACTTACCACTGGCGTGTAAAAGGAACAAACGACTGTGGGGAAGGCGAATGGTCATCTGTAGCCACTTTCTCAACGGCCCCCATCACCTGTATCGACAAACAGGCCAGCGACTTGCCAATTACGATTTCTACCTCAGGCACGCCTACAGTAGTTTCTACTTTACCTCTCGAAGAAAGTAGTACGGTGGCCAGTGTGAAGGTGCTGAATCTTAATATTGAGCACTCGTGGGTGGGTGATCTAGAGGTTTCCCTCACTAGTCCTTCTAGCACTATTGTTCCACTCATTGACCGCCCTGGCATTCCCGAATCGAACTTTGGCTGTGATGGTAATAATATACTGGTCGACCTATTCGATGATGCCTCCGAAACGGCTGATGATCTAGATCTTATTTGCGAGAATACTACTCCCACCATCGAAGGTCAATTCCAACCCGTTAGCCCACTCGATGTGATAATAGGTGAACCTGCCGGAGGGAACTGGACGCTCACTATTCAGGATAATGCAGATGATGATGGAGGAGTACTAAGAAATTGGACATTGGAGCTTTGTACGGTACAGGGCGGCGATCGTAGCCTCGGCCTCGATTTGCCTCGCCTGACCAGCTGCCAAGGTGACCCCTCGAATATTAGCTTAAATATAGGAGCGGATTTTGATGCTGCTGGTATTGACCTGAGCATAGCCAATTTACCGTCGGGCGTAAATGCTGACTTTTCCACCAATCCTGCTTTGCCAGGTCAGTCGGTTCAGCTTTCGCTAAATGGCGAGGTGGCCCCTGGTGTGTATTACCTACAGCTCGTGGGAGCAGATGGTAGCACCACTAGCTCTTCTACCCTAATTTGGGAAGTGCAAGCCATACCGGCGGATTTGGACTTGCTACAGCCGGTAGACGACGCCCCTAACGTCCTTGCTGGAACCTTCCTTAACTGGACAGCCAGTGCAAGAGCACAGAATTACCGGGTGGAGCTGGCTACTGATCCTGCTATGCAAAATGTACTCTGGGAAGAAACAACAGAGGAGACCTTTGCCATATTACCTGATATTGTGCTCGATGCTGCTACCTACTGGCAAGTAACGGCATTCAATGATTGTGGCAACACCATCAGTCCAGTTTTTAGCTTCAACTCAGTAGTAGACCAGCTTTTTGAAGTGACGGCACAACCATTGGAAGTATTTCCCAATCCAACTACGGGCCGGGTGCAAATAAAACTACCTACTGTGAATGGCAAAGTTAAACTGAGCATTTTCAATACCAGTGGGCAGTCTATGCGCGAGCTAGTGCTGGAAAATGCCTTACCCGTACAAGAGGTTGATCTTTCTGCTTTCGCAAATGGCGTGTACTGGCTGCGCCTGACGGATGGACAAGACCTTTGGTACAGTAAAATAATGCTTATTCGGGAGTAGTAGCAATGGGGCGATTGGAGTCTGTAATCCAATCGCTCCATGAGCCTCCGTATAATTTGGCCATTCCTAAGCCAGCGTGCGCCAAGGCCAGAATGTTGTGGCAGGCTGTTACTCCTGAACCACAATAAAATACGGTGTCCTCTACAGGATGCTCGCCCAGCAAAGCTTGGAATCGCTCTTCTAGCTCTTTCATCGTTTTAAAGTGGAAGTCTTTCGACCAATTTTCTGCAAAAGGAGCATTCAAAGCCCATGGCACATGCCCTGATACCGGATCAATTGGTTCATGCGCTCCACTGTAGCGCTCCGCAGCTCTCGAATCTACCACCAAATACTGCTCATCGTCGCGAGCTTGTTCCACGAAAGTGGCATTTACCAGCCAATACGGATTGGCGTCTGGTTCAAATTGGACGTCTTCTTGATAGGCGGGCACTTCGTCAGAAGTGGGGCCGAGCTCTGCCAGCCACGCCTGCCAGCCACCATCTAGCACCGCTACTTTTTCGTGCCCCAGCCAGCGCAATAGCCACCACAAGCGGCTAGCAATAGCCCCTCCTTTATCGTCATATACTACCACTTGTTTGTGGCTTTCGACCCCCCATTGACTAAAGCGCTGCACCAATTGATAAATAGAGGGGATAGGATGCCGCCCCGTCTTACCCGGCACAATCGGCCCTGAAAGGTCCTCGTCTAAGTGAGCATAGTACGCGCCAGGAATGTGCGCCTCTTGGTACGCACGCCGACCACCTTCAGTGTCAGCCAGCGCAAAGCGACAGTCTATAATTACCCAATCTGGATTGGCATAATGGGTCAATAATGTGGGCGTATCTATTAGCGTTGAAAACATATTGCACTACATTTTGCCTAAAAATAGGTGTTCCTTTACTATTATTGTAGACATTAAATATATCAACCCTCATTATTATGCAACAGCGACTCTTTTATACGCTTTTCTTACTATGGATTAGTAGTGCCTCCTTTGCTCAAATCCAATCCCCAACAGCATTCATGCCCCACCCCTATATGGAGCAGTTTACGCCGCATCACCTTTTGGTGGACTATGTAGAATATGTGGCAGAAAATAGCCCTCGTGTCCAGATGATAGAATATGGCCGTACAAATCAGCACCGCCCCTTGAAACTGGCTTTTATTTCTACCCCCGAAAATTTGGCGCAACTGGAGGCCATTCGTATAAACAACCTCAAGCGGACAGGATTGATAGCGGGCGAGCCCGACTCTAGCCTTGATCGCGCCATTGTGTGGCTAAGCTTTGGTGTGCATGGCAATGAGGGAGCATGTTCCGAAAGTGCCCTGGCTATCCTCTATGAATTAGTGCGCAGTGATCGCGCTGATGTGCCCAAATGGCTAAATAATACCATTGTTTTATTTGATCCCTCGCTCAACCCAGATGGCTACTCGCGCTATACGCACTGGTACCGCAATGCATCCCCAAGCGTGCCCGACCCCAACCCTTACACCAAGGAACACAACGAGCCTTGGCCTGGCGGGCGAGTTAACCACTACCTATTTGACCTCAACCGAGACTGGGCCTGGCAAACACAGGTGGAATCGCAAGAGCGCATTAAGCAGTATATGAACTGGATGCCTCATATCCATGCCGATTTTCATGAGCAAGGCTACAATAGTCCTTACTATTTTGCCCCAGCAGCCAAACCTTTCCACGATTATATTACCGATTGGCAAGATGAGTTTCAGTATGAAGTAGGCCGTAATAATGCCAAGTATTTCGATCAGAATGGCTGGCTGTACTTTACCCGAGAGCGCTTTGATCTTTTTTATCCGAGTTATGGCGACACTTACCCCATCTTTCATGGAGCGATCGGGATGACGTACGAGCAAGGTGGGCACAGCCGAGCGGGTCGGGCCATTATCATGGAAAATGACGACATCTTGACCTTGGCCGATCGTATTACCCATCATACAATTGCCGGTATTTCTGCGGTGGAAGTGGCTTCTAAAAATGCAGATAAGTTGGTAGAAATGTTTGGGGCATACTTTGATGCTGCTTCCAATAATCCACAGGGAACCTACAAAACCTATATCATAAAAGGAGATAATCCAGCAGGACGTATCAAAGGTTTGATAGAGCTATTAGACAAAAATCAAATTCGCTACGGTAAGGCAACTAGAGCAGGATCGGTCAAGGCCTTCGACTACCAGACAGGAAAAGAGCGGAATATTCGAGTAGCGGATAATGACTTAGTTATTTCTGCGTATCAGCCGCTTAGTGTTTTGACACAAGTCTTGATGGAACCTAATTCGAATTTAGAAGATTCGCTAACCTACGATATTACGGCTTGGTCCTTGCCTTATGCTTATGGATTAGAAGCTTATGCCACTCAACAGCAGCTTTCTGTTAGTGAAGGCTACACTATTGCTGATCCGGCGGCCACAGCTGCCTCCCCAAAGGCCCCTTATGCCTACCTCATGAAGTGGCATTCTATGGAGGATGCGCGCATGCTAGCAGCCCTGATGAAAACGGACATCAAAGTACGTTTCACTTCCGCTCCTTTTGAATTGGAAGGTGAAAGCTATGCCGCTGGTACCTTGGTGGCCACTCGTGCCGACAACCGCAAGATGAAGCAAGCATTTGATCGACAGATCACACAGATTGCCAAAACGCAGAATATCCAGCTGATCCCTGTACAGACGGGCTTTTCTGACAAAGGCCACGACATAGGCTCTGGTCTTATGCGTATGATTGACGCTCCGAAGATTGCTGTACTTTCTGGCGAGAGCACCTCGTCCTATTCTTTTGGTCATATTTGGCACTATTTTGAGCAATCGCTGGACTATCCGATTAGTATTTTTGATGCTGATGATATGGGAAGTATCGATTGGAGCCAGTTCAATACACTCATTTTGCCGGAAGGCAGATACCGCTTTAGCGAAAGTCAGCTAGATGAGCTTAATGGCTGGATTTCAGGGGGTGGCCGACTCATTGCTATTGGTTGGGCCCTGTCTTCTTTGGAGGGTAAAAAAGGCTTTAGCCTGAAGCGCTACGCCAGCGACGAAGATGAACGCAACGCAAATAATGCACGAGAAATCGAAACGATGTCCGCTCGCACCAACCCCTATGATGGGCAAGAGCGCCGCTGGATCACTAACATGATTCCTGGTGCGATCGTTAAGCTAAAACTAGATAATACCCATCCTCTTGGTTTTGGGCAGGAAGACTACTATTTCACCCTCAAAACCAGTAGTAGAGCTTACCAATTAAACAAAGATATTTGGAATGTCGGCTATGTTGACCAAGACCCTATGATTACGGGTTTTGTAGGGCACAAAGCGAAAGAGGCCATGCTAGAGACGGTGGTTTTTGGTGTGCAGGATAAACGTAGCGGCGCTGTCATTTATATGGTTGATAATCCTTTATTTAGGGGCTTTTGGGAAAATGGAAAACTACTATTTAGCAATGCCGTTTTCTTTGTCGGTATGGATCAGTAGTTCTTTATTTTAGCACTCGCCGTGCAGAAGATAACTTAGGTGCCCAGTACGAGTTGTTGGTGATATTATCGAGTACTACGCCACGATTCGTACTGTGTACCACTTTTAAGCCTGCCGAAGAATTCTCCGCCACTAGTGCCACATGGAATACATTACCTCTTTTGCTTCTTCTGAAAAATACTAAATCACCTGGCGCTGCTTCTTTTAAACTAATGCGCTTCCCCTCTTGCTCTTGGTAGCGCGAAACGGGAGGTAGAGCCACATCAAAATTATCCATCACATAACGCGTGAAGCCAGAGCAGTCGAAGCCAGAAGAAGGACTCTTTCCGCCATATTTATACTTGGTTCCGATAAATTTTTTGGCGTAAGCCACCACCTGAAGCTGGAGGGCTGTTTCCCCACTAGCACCTGGACTTGATGTAGCAGGTCGGTCTTCGGCAGTAGCTGTTTCGGTACCTGGTTCATCAAAATCAATCGTTTCCGTCTTGCTCGTCCTAGATTTGTTGTAATCTGGATTGCGGGGAGCGAGTGCTTCGTCAATAGATCGACACTGCGTGAATAAGAAAACTGAAATAAAGAACAGGATAAGGCATCGGAACTTGGTCAACATAAGCGATCGGTTTTTGACAATGACGTACTAGAGCACTGGAGGTTTCCAAAAGAAACGTTAAGGTAGCCATAGAATTTTGCGTTAAGCAGCTTATTGAGCGAACGGTTGAATTAGCCAAGTATCTGGTACTGATCGCGATCGGCCAAAAAGGCAAATCGAGCGCGAAAATCTTGCTGTGCTTGCCAGGAAAGTTGTGCTTGGAGCACTTGCGCTTGCCTGGTGGCATATACTAGCGTATCGCCTTTAAAATCGAGGATGGTGGAATCCCCAGTATAGTCAATGTCGTTGGCATCTCTTCCTACTCGATTGACGCCTATAGTATAGGCTTGATTTTCGATGGCGCGCGCAGTGAGTAAGGAGCGCCAGGCAAAGGCGCGCTTGGCGGGCCAGTTGGCTACATAGATAAGTAGGTCGTAATTGGTGGTATTGCGACTCCATACCGGAAACCGTAGGTCATAGCAAATTAGGGGCATCACTTTCCAGCCCTTGAGCTCTACCAGTAGGGCTTGCTGACCAGCGGTATAGTGCTCCTCTTCTTTAGCGTAAGAAAAGAGGTGGCGCTTGTCGTAGTGTTCGTAAGTCCCATCGGGGCGCATCCAGATGAGCCGATTATAATAGTTCCCTGCCTCTTGGATGATAAGGCTTCCGCAAATGACTGCCTGGGTGGCTTTCGCCAAATCCTGCATCCAGTACCGAGTATCCCCCTCCATACTTTCAGCTAGGCTAGGAGCATTCATACTAAAGCCTGTGGTGAACATTTCAGGGAGAATGACTAAGTCCGTTCTTCCTTGTAGAGGACGAACCAGGCCCTCTAAGTATTGCCGATTCATGGCGGTGTTTTCCCAAAGTAAATCAGCTTGAATGGCAGATACGTGTATAGCTTCCATAATTAACAAAGTTAGCAAAACGTGAAAAGGGTACTGCCTGCGTGGAGACAATACCCTTTTCAATATAAATTGATATAATCTTTTTCTTACTCTTCTTGAGCTCCTTCCTTTTTGGCGGCCGCAGCAGCAGAACGCAAGGCACGAGGAATCTCGATAGTTGCAACGGGTGTTCCTGATGGCGTCATAATTTCTATACCTTCTACCGCTTCAATATCGCGAATACGGATAGACTGTCCCATTTCTAGATTTGAAATATCTAGGGTTAGGATGTCCACCATCGTTTCAGGAGTTGCCTTGATTTTTACACGACGGATATTCTGCAATAGCTTGCCCCCTAGTTTTATCCCTGGCGACGAACCGACAAACTTCACTGGCACTTCATACTTCACTGGATGACCATCGATCAATTTGAGGAAGTCGATATGTACGATCTCATCTGTTACAGGGTGGAATTGTACATCCTTTAAGATGGTCTTATAGGTTTTACCGTCGATTTCTACTTCTGCGATTTTAAAATCAGGTGTGTAGATCAATGGCTTAACTGTTTTGACATCCGTAGAAAAATGGACTACTTCATCAAACCCATATAGTACACAAGGGATTAGACCTTGACTACGTACTTCTTTGCTTGCTGTTCCTCCGAACCCTTTACGTGGCTCCCCTTTTACGGCAACAATTTCCATGGCTTAGCTATATTTAGAATAATAATTTTGATTCTTACCCAAATTGGCACGCAAAGGTAAATAATTCCTTTTTAACCTCCAACAAAAAGAGCAGAAATAGAACGGTGCTCATGTGTGTTGCGGATAGCACGGGCAAAAAGCTTGGAAGTAGACAGGGTTTTTATTTTTGATGACTTTTGCTTGAGCGGGATCGTATCGCAAACCAATAGTTCATCTAGTGCGGAATTGGCAATATTCTCGTAGGCTTTGCCAGAAAGTACAGGGTGCGTACACAGGGCACGCACACTCTTGGCCCCTTTATCCAGAATGATTCTGGCTGCCCGACAAAGCGTGCCGGCTGTATCGACCATATCATCTACCAGGATCACATCAGCTCCTGTTACATCGCCAATAACCGTCATACCCGCCACTTCATTGGCTCTTTTTCGGTATTTATCACAAATAACCAGATCGCACTCAAAGTGCTTAGCGTAGAGGCGAGCACGCTTCACCCCTCCAACATCTGGCGAAGCAAAGGTTACATTGCTTAAATCTTGTTCTTGCAGATAGGGTATATAAATGGCTTCACTCTTAAGGTGATCTACCGGAATATCGAAGAAGCCTTGAATTTGATCGGCATGAAAATCCATGGTCATCACTCGGTTCGCCCCAGCTGCTTCGAGCAAATTGGCCAACAAGCGCGCAGAAATAGGCACTCTAGGTTTGTCTTTTCGGTCTTGCCGCGCATATCCAAAATAGGGGATCACTGCGGTGATGTAGCCTGCGGAAGCTCGCTTTGCCGCATCAATCATCAACAACAGCTCCATCATATTTTCTGCTGGCGCAAAAGTCGACTGGATAAAAAATACGTAGGCACCTCGCACCGATTCATTGATTACCGGCTGCATTTCTCCATCGCTGAAGCGATGTACTTTGATGTCTCCTAGCGGATGTCCGTAATAATCAGCAATCTTTTCTGCTAAATACTGGGAATTGGTTCCAGAAAATAATTTGACTTCCACCATTTGTTCTTGAGGATCTGTGTATGGATTAATCTCTTGCATCGCAACCGTTGTAGTTCGCCAACCCAAACAAAGGTAAACTATTCTCTTGAAGATTCCGTGACAAATTAGTCCACTCTTTTTCGCTCTTGGCACAACTCTACCAATACTCCATTCGTATCCTTAGGGTGTAAGAAACAAATCAATTTATTGTCGGCTCCAGCTTTGGGCTGCTCGTTCAACACGCGAATGCCTGCCTCCCGCATTTGTGCCATCGCAAGGTGAATGTCTTCTACTTCAAAAGCCACATGGTGGATGCCTTCTCCTCGCTTTTCAATATATTTTGCAATAACACTGTCCGAAGCGGTAGGCTCTAACAGTTCGACTTTGGCCTCTCCTGCTTTAAAAAAGCTAGTGCGCACTCGCTCAGAAGCTACCTCTTCTGTCTTGTAAGGCGCTGCTCCAAGTAGTAGCTGGAATAAGGCATTGCTCTTTTGAAGGTCTTTGACCGCAATCCCTAAATGTTCTAATCGAATAAGCATAAGCAATAATTGTAAGAGGGTTTAGTCTTATTTGACACTCCACGTTGTACCTTCCTTACTATCTTTTAATTGTACGTCTAAGTCTTTGAGTGCATCTCGGATCATATCCGAGGTAGACCAGTCCTTGTTCGTACGAGCGGTTTTACGAAGCTCAATGATCATTTCCATCAGGCCATCGACCAAGCCACCATCGCCACCACTACCTACTGTTTCGTCTAGCAGCCCCAGAACCTCATAGATAAAATCTTTGAAGGTTTGCTGTAGCAACTGTAAGGTCTCCGGAGCTACTTCTTTTGCTGGTAGGTGCCCATCTTTGAGGCCGTTGATTTTGGTTACTAGTTCGAATAAGCGGGCGAGTGCCTTTGGGGTATTGAAGTCGTCGTTCATTTCTTCGTGTACCCGTTCTATCATTTCGCGCAACTCTTTATCTAAAGCACCAGCGCTAGCTCCAGCTACGGCAGTCATAGCCTGCAATGCTTTGTTACCTTCCATTAGGCGGCGGTAACCTTTTTCGGCTGCTTGCAGGGCTTCATCAGTCAAATCCAGTGGGCTACCGTAGTGGGCTTGTAGCATAAAGAAGCGAACCGACATTGGGCTATAGCCTTTAGATACAAATTCGCTATCGCCAGAAAACAACTGCTCAGGTGAAATGGTATTGCCATCGCTCTTGGACATCTTTCGGCCATTTAGCAACAGCATATTCGTATGCAGCCAGTACCGTGCTCCACCACAATTGCAAGAAGCAACATTTTGAGCGATCTCGTTTTCGTGATGTGGGAACTTTAAATCGTTACCTCCGCCGTGGAGATCAAATTTTTCGCCCAAATACTTCGTACTCATAGCCGAGCACTCCAGGTGCCAGCCTGGGAATCCAACACTCCAAGGGCTATTCCAGCACATAATGTGCTCGGGAGAGGCCTTCATCCAAATCGCGAAATCGGCGGCATTGCGTTTTTCTCCTTGATTTTTGAGCGCTCTAGTTTCGCTAAACAAGTCTTCTACTTTTCGCCCCGATAGATCCCCATAGAGACCTTTTTCCTCGATGAATTTCATGGTGTCAAAATAGACCGACCCATTTACTTCATAGCCGTAGCCGTTGTCCATGATGGTCTGTACCATTTCTATCTGCTCTGGGATGTGGCCCGTTGCGCGTGGCTCTATGCTCGGCTCTAGGTTGTTAAATATCCGCATCATGGCATGGAAGCCATTCGAATATTTCTGTGCGACTTCCATAGGCTCTAGCTGTTCCAGGCGTGCTCCCTTAAGCATCCGATCCTCCCCATCATCTAATAAGTGCCCTACATCCGTGATATTTCGCACATAGCGCACCTTGTAACCTAGGTAGCACAAATACCGATAAATGACGTCAAAGCTGGTGAACGTCCGACAGTTCCCTAAGTGTACATGATTGTAAACCGTAGGCCCACATACATACATCCCAATGCGACCTTCAACTAATGGTTTGAACTCCTCTTTTTGGCGAGTCAGGCTGTTCTGAAGCTTTAAACTACCCTTCATGGTATATATTTTAATGGTAAAATTTGCCGCAAAAATAAGATTCTATTTGGGGTGCGCAAAATGTATTTGTATTGGGGACAACTTCTGAATCAGTTTAGTTCCACTCTTGGTACGTTTAGGGTGGTCACCACTCCTTTGTGGTCAGAAAACGCGGAAGGAAAAATATGGTAGTCTGCCACTGGTAAGCGAGGGTCGGTGAGAATATAATCGATGCGCAGACCTGGCAGCTTACCCGCATAAGTCACGCCTATACCACGGCCTGCTTCCTGAAAGGCATCGTTGAGCTGTTGGGTGAGTACCTGATACACGTAGGAGTTGGGGGCTTCGTTGAAGTCCCCAGCTAGGGCAACTGGATGAGGGCTCTTGGCGAGCGCCTGAGCAATAGTTTCGGCCTGCCCTGCGCGTAGCATAGCTGCGCGCCGATAATTACCAATCATACTGCGCATATTACGCCAGGTAGAACGCTCTTTTAGGTTTCCTTCTTCCATAAGTTTATTAGCGGTTTGGGTAACTGCATTGCTTTGCAGATGAAGGTTAAAAACGCGAATGGAGTGTGTTTTCAGTGCAATGTCAGCCCACTGAAAGCCATTAGAGCGGTTCTTAAAGTAGTGATTTTTGTATTTTTTGATTGGGAATCGGGAGAAGATGGCAAGCGACTTATTTTTTTGTTGGCAACTGTATTTTAGTCCTAGCTCTTCTAAAGCTGTCTCAATGCGCTGCTGATGAGCGGGTTGTTTTGGGTATTCTTGCAGGCAAACCACGTCAATTTTATGCGTTGCAAAAAAAGTCTTGACCATTTCTTTACTCGCTAGTTTTCCTGGATTTTTCCAGACACGCAGGCTGTAGGTATTAAACGAAAGTATATTCAGTTGCTGCGCTGTGGCTTCTTTACCCCCTCCAAAACCAATGAGTGCCGTAAGATGACTCCAGCCGAGCAGAATGGTAGCCAGAGCAAAAAGCGTATATCGATCCTTTAGCAATAGCCATCCTAAAAGGAACAGTAGATTGAGTACTAAAAGCAGTGGATAGGCGAGCCCTAAGACGGCGAACGGCCAAAATACTTTTGGACTAATAAATGGCGCTAGATAAGAAAGAAGCGTGACGCAGATCAACGCTAAGTGTAGCCATCGCAAAAGCGGTCGAAGATGGCGCACTTCATTAATTCTTTTTGCTTGCGTTAAATAGGAATTCTTTTTCCTCTTCCGATAGGCTATCATAGCCCGATTTCTTGATCTTATCTAGGATGGCATCCAATTGCTCTTGATGCGACATTGCACCTGGTGTTCCGCTATCGGAAGCAGCTTGATTGCCTCTTGCACGGCGCTGTGGACGGGTTTTTCCCGTGTTGCGGTACACTACTCTTGGTCCTTTCTTTGGGCGTTGCCGCTCTTCACTTATTCCTCTAAAGAAGTTATTGATGCGCTCAATAAATCGATTGACGGGTACTGACCAATCGGAACCTTCGCGCAACTGGCGAACAAATAACCATCCAAAAAAGGCACCTCCTAAGTGCGCAAAAGCACCACCCGTATTGCTATTGCTAGCTATACCAATAAGGTCTAAAAAGACTAATGTGGCCACTATATATTTCAATTTCACATCACCAAGCAGAAACAAACGCATAATGTAGTCGGGAGAAATCACCCCGGAAGCAACCACAATAGCCATTACTGCCCCTGAAGCCCCCAGCGCATAGTGTACCTCCCCTTGTGCATAGGGAATAATGGCGCTCGAAACAAAATAGATAAGCGAAGCAAATAATCCCCCAAGCAAATAAAGTGGTAAGATGCGATGATTACCGATAAAGTCTCCAACAATACGACCGAACCAATAGAGAAATAGCATATTCCAAAGGATATGCCAGAAGCTCTCGTGCAGAAACATATGGGTAATCAATGCCCAGGGATGGGTCAGATTGTGCAACCAATCTGATGAAATCATAAAGAAATTCCGGATCGAATAGTATAACTCTGGCGTTTCCCAGCCATGCGAAATCCGAAAAAAGATCCAAATAAGATTAATTGCCACAAAGGCAATGATATTGATGATGATAATACGAGTGACCATATTACCATAGCTAAATTCCCGTTTTACATCTTCCCAAATTGACCTAAACATCCTTGCTCGTATTGCAGATTAACAATCTTATGTATTTTTTTATAAACGGCTTGAACACCAAAAAGTTAGCAATCACTTTCTTCCTACAACTCTAATCCCAGCGTTGAAATTGCGATCCTCCTCCAAAGTTTCCGTCAGTACCACTATTTCGCCAGTACAAAATTAACAAGAATCCAAATAACGCGCCGCCTAAATGTGCAAAATGCGCAACACCCGTGCTAAATTGTCCTAAGCCTAAGAATAGCTCTATGGCAGCGTAAATAATCACAAAATATTTTGCCTTTAGCGCGATGGGTGGAAAGATCAGTTGCAGCACATTATTAGGATACAACATCCCATAGCCCACCAGCAGCCCAAATACTGCACCCGATGCACCGAGCATAGGTACATTTTTAGACATCATTGGCACACTACCTGATTGTAGCTCTAAGTAAGATACGAATAAGTGGAGGGCCATAGCACCGAAACCAGTCACCAGATAGTAAAATAAAAATCGTTTTGGGCCCCAGCTAATTTCCAATGGTGGCCCAAACATAAAAACGGCAAACATATTAAAAAACAGATGACTCACATTGGAGTGCATAAACATATGCGTGATAATCTGATAAGGCTCAAAATACATGGAAGTAGGAAAGAACATTGCCAAACGGTACCGCCCCCAATAGCTTACATCTGTATTTTGCTCATTAATCAAATCCAGCATCAAATTACTTGCTGGATCACCCATTAACATCGTACCGAAATACATCAGTACATTAATAATAAGCAAATGCTTAACAATATCTGTTATTCTATACATCTCTTTCTCTTTGATTACAAACTCTTTAATAGCACTACTCTCGCACGCTACCATCACTAAAACAAAACTACCTCCCCCTTGTTTCATTAAAGTCTGAAAGTACGGACATACAAAAGTAATTTATAAACTCTCCGCCCTTATGTCCAAAATTTGGAATTACTTCAAAAATCTTTTTCAAGAAGCAGAACAAAGCTCTCCATCCAACCCACTCATCCACCAACTTATTGAACGCACAACAGCGGAAAAACAAGACTATGACTTCTGGAAGAACACCCTAGTACGGCGCCGCATGATGGATTGGCTGAACGATCAATTTGCTATTTTCAAGGTTCTTCCCGACGATATTGACGACGCACTCGACTTCCTGGATACTCCTTCTTCCAAAGGCTTTGCGGTATATTTTCATAAAACGCAATATAGCCAACGTGATGTTACCCATTTTTTTGATTATTTGAAAGAACGTGTCCTGCAGTTAGACTATCGCACCCAAATCTCCGACCTGCGTACCTACAATCGCCCTAATTGGGTAGAGACCGTACAGCGCCATTATTTGAAGCCCAAGCCTGACTTTATGCGTAGTGGTAAGTTTGACCAGCGGTTTGGCAACGTTATGATAGAGCTTTTCTTCCGAGACGAACAGCCCCACCAGGTACTTTTTCGAGCAACCACCTACAAAGATCACCTGTTTAAAGACGCCGAAGATTTTCAAGACTTGATGCAGCGCGTTTGCATGAGCTAACTACCACCTCACAACCTTACGCACGTGAAAAGAATACACCTTAAGAAAGGGCAGATCATTCAACACCAAGGCAACCTCAACACCAACGTATATCATGTTGTGAATGGCCTATTAAGAAGCTACTATATCGACACCACAGGGAAAGAGCACATCTTTATGTTTGCACCAGAAGGCTGGACCATAGGGGATGCCACACCTCCTACTGCCCCAGCTGCATTGTACATTGATGCTTTGGAGAATACTACCGCTATCGTTTTATCAAAAGATTTGTCAAAAGAAGGCGCTAATGCCGAGAAATTTATCAATCGCCTCCGTGTTTTACAGACTAGAATCATTATGCTCATGAGCGCCCCTGCTATCGAACGATATGAGCACTTCATAAAGACCTATCCGGCTATTTCCCAGCGTGTTCCTCAGCGCATGATTGCTTCTTACCTGGGTATTACGCCTGAAGCATTAAGCAAAGTAAAGCGGAAGCGGGTATATAAAGCCTAAGGGGCACCGCTGACTTTTTAAAATGTTGTTAACTAAAGCTATTAGTGCTATAGTTTAGGTAGGTAGCGTGTAAATTAGAGATCATCAAAACGCTTCCGTTGTGAAATATCTAATCGCTACCGCATTCGCTTCCTTCGTATTCCTCGCTGGTATCCAAGCACAAGCTAAAATGCCTTTTGAACTAAGGCTTCACGAGAACCTTGCCTATCTCAATCAGTCGGATGATCTATCCGTTGATAGTCTACAGCGGCTTAACCTAATTTTACCCAAAATGGAGGCACCCTATCCATTGCTCATCTGGATCGGTGGTGGCGCGTGGTCGTATGTAGATCGGCATCAGGAAACGGGCATAGCTAAGCAGTTTGCGCAGCGAGGTATTGGCGTAGCTAGTGTGGGGCATCGCCTGAGTCCTGCTACATGGCGAAACCCGGAGTGGTCTAGCGGGATACAACATCCTAAACATATAGAAGATGTGGCAGCAGCTGTTCATTGGCTCGTCGAACACGCCCAAGAATATGGGTATGATTCTGAGCAGTTATTCATTGGAGGCTACTCTTCCGGGGCGCATTTGGCGGCGTTAATTAGTATGGACTCTACTTATCTGGCTAGCTACCAACTTTCTCCTTCGGTTTTCAAAGGCGTTATCCCGATTTCGGGTACTTATGACGTAGTGGATTATCATCAGGTATTTCTAAATGGAAGTCGCCCTGAACTGGCCCAGCTCCACGTAGAAGCAGTATTTGGGGACACCCAGGAGCAACTTATTGCTGCATCACCAGTGCAGTATATGGAGGGGCTTCAGCAGCCTACCCTGCTGATGTGTGACAATAACTTGCACAACTACACCCGATTATTTGAGGACAAAATACGAGAGACGGACTTCCAGCAAGTTCAGGTGGTCTACTCTTACGAATTTTCGCATGCCGAGCTGTGGCGACATTTAGCAGAAGCGAAAAGTAAGTACCGAAATATCATTATTGATTTTATTGAAGAGCAAGTTGCGAGGGGGTGATGGAAATGTTAAAATTTGTATTTCTTCCTCGTTTTGTTATGGAATTTTTGAATTTAAGCGTCATTAAATTGGTTCAGCCCTTTTTTTAAAGACCTTGGAGGTTTTTCCTGGCCCGCACATGACAACCTCCAAGGTCTAAAAAAGGGCTGCGGCTGAATGAACCTTTAAGCTCCGCCCTGCTATGCGATATGTTGCTCCCCTCCTCCTCTCACTTTCCACATTTTTTGCCGCCCCCATTTTTGCGCAAAGCAACCTACAGCGGGCCATCGACCAGTTTGTACGAGCTGAAGCTTTTGAGCACGCCAGTATTGGAATAGCGGTGGTAGATGTGGAAAGCGGTCAATTACTAGCCAGCTACGATCCGCAGCGCAGTCTGATCCCGGCCTCCACCTTAAAAGTGGTTACCACTGCCACGGCGCTAGCATTGCTCACCCCGGAATTCCAATTTAAAACCAAGCTGGAGTACGACGGAGAAATTTCTTCAACGGGAATCCTGAATGGCCATTTATACCTAACCGGCCAAGCGGATCCTACCCTTGGCTCGGACCAAATGGAAGGAACAATGCCACTTCAGGACCTCTTGGAGCGCTTTCGCCTGATCATTCAGCAGCAAGGTATCGGACAGATTAATGGCCATATTGTTGGTGATGGCACCTACTTGAATAGTGCTGCTACTCCGCCCTCTTGGCAGTGGGCTGACCTTGGAAATTACTATGCTGCGGGCTGCTGGGGGCTTAACTTACACGAAAATTATTACTACCTACGCTTTCAGCAAACGCGAAAACTGGGAGCGACACCTCCCATTAGTTTAGTAGAACCAACGGTTCCTAATCTAGTGTTCATTAATGAACTTACAAACGCTCGCCGGGGCCGAGGAGGAGATGCTTATATCTATGGCTCTCCCTACACGTACGAGCGCTATGTGCGTGGTACCATTGGGGTGGGTGCGGGTACTATTTCCATAAAGGGAGCTATCCCCGATCCGCCTTATTTTGCTGCCTTCCAACTAGAGCAAAGTCTGGCTAGCATTGGAATTAATGCGACCAATGGAAGTATTACAGAGTTGGTACGACAGCGACGAGGTGAATCGACCCAAAAACGAACTAGCATTTATACCCATAACTCCCCTACCCTTGCCCGCATTGTGGAACGTACGAATACCAAAAGTGTGAATCTATACTGCGAAAGTATGGTGCGCACTTTGGGCAAGGAAATTGCAAAAAGTGCAGCTCTAGAGGCAGGCTTGCAAGAGATTATCGACTACTGGCGACAGCAGGATGTTTTTATCAAAGGCGTTAACTTATTTGATGGCAGCGGACTATCTGCTCGCAATAGCGTGACCGCACAGTTTATGACAGAAGTTTTGCGGCTTACCGCCAAAAACCCAAGCGTGGCCACTGCTTTCGAAACTTCTCTCCCACTAGCAGGAAAGAGTGGTATTCTGAAGAACAAATTTAAAGGCACTATTGCAGAAAATAATTTACGCGCAAAAAGTGGCACCTTGGAACGCGTGCGCACTTATGCGGGTTATACCCGTAACCGAAAGGGCCAGCTACTGGCTTTTTGTATTTTGGTAAATAATTATCAAGGCTCTGGCACGGTAGCCAGGAAGCGGATGGAGCAACTCATGCTCCAATTTTGTGAATAATAAGGAGTAAAGATTAACTTTACACAAATTTGTATACGTATATGAATCGTTTGTTTCTATTCCTACTGGTTTGTTTGACTGCTTGTCAAAATCAAGACTCGTCTGACTCCGATACCATACCGACTCCAGATGAAAGCCTTGAACAGGCCACGATTGCTCCTGTAGGGAAGGAAGATACCATTCAGTTTAACAAGGGAATAAAGAACCAATACGAAGGGCCAGAGCGCTTTATTTGGCAAAAGCCTGAAATGATTATCGACTTGATCGGTGACTTAGAAGATAAAGTGATAGCAGATATTGGGGCGGGAACCGGCTATTTTGCGCTCCCTATGACTTCAAAGGCTAAAAAAGTAATCGCTATTGATATTGATCCCCGATTCATCAACTACTTGGATAGTGTGAAGGTCTTAGAGCTTCCTGAAAACTTGCAAGAGCGGCTGGAAACTCGCCTGGCCGAACCCAATGATCCCAACCTCAAGAAAGGCGAAGCCGATGTGGTAATCATTGTCAATACCTTCATGTACATTCAGAACAAAGTAGCATATCTTCGAAACCTAAAGCAAGGTATAGCAGAAAATGGTCGCCTACTCATTATCGACTTTAAGCGCAAGCGTACCTCTATTGGGCCTCCATCAAAGATTAGAACGCCGCTCTTTGAGGTAGAAGAAGCACTCTACAAAGCGGGATACTCTTCTATCAATACTAACGATACTGCTCTAAATTATCAGTACATTGTGCTGGCAGAAAAGTAAATAGCCTAATCTTACTTTACAATAAGTTTTTTTCGTTCTGGCCCTGTAGAAATCATGGTGACGGGCACTGCTAGCTGCTCTTCCAGCGCTTTTACATATGCTTTAGCAGCAGCGGGTAAGTCTTCAAATGTAGTGACGGTATCTAAATCTTGGTTCCATCCAGTATGCGACTCGTAGACAGGATCAATATCCACATCACAAAGGTCGTAAGGTAGCTGTGTACTAGTCTGACCATCAAACTGATAGCTTACGCCTACCTTTATCTCATCTAGTTTATTGAGCACATCTATTTTGGTGATGACTAGCTGCGTCACGCCATTGATCATCATGGTATAGCGCAGTTGGGGCAAGTCGATCCATCCGCAACGACGGGGACGTCCTGTAGTAGCACCAAATTCAGCGCCTTCTTTACGCAAAAATTCTCCCGTTGCATCATCCAGTTCTGTCGGGAAAGGCCCTGCGCCTACGCGCGTACAATACGCCTTGGAGATACCGATCACCTGATCGATCTGGCTCGGTGCGACACCTAGACCAGTGCAAACTCCTGCCGTAATCGTATTGGAAGAGGTGACAAAGGGGTAAGTGCCAAAATCAATATCCAACATAGAACCCTGCGCCCCCTCTGCTAAGATGCGCTTCCCATTCTTCAAGGCATCATTCACAAAATAAGTACCATCCACCTTACCAAGCGCATTCAGCGCAGCTAGGCTATCGAGCCACTTTTGCTCCTCTGCTTCTAGGTCAAAATCTATGGGTGGGTAAATTTTCAACAATTGCATGTGCTTCTTGCGCAGCGTGTCGTATTTCTTTTGGAAATTCGGACTACTCAAGTCCCCTACCCGAAGACCATTTCTTCCTGTCTTGTCCATGTAGGTAGGGCCAATTCCCTTCAAAGTAGAGCCAATCTTTGCTTTGCCTTTAGCGTTCTCGGAAGCAGCATCCAGATAACGATGGGTAGGCAGTATCAAATGGGCCTTATTGGCCACTAAAAGACGACCACTATAGTCTACCCCCATTTCGTCCAGCCCTTTGAGCTCTTTAGCTAGGGTAATTGGATCGATGACGACGCCATTGCCGATCAGATTGAGCTGCCCTTGGCGGAAAATGCCAGAAGGGATGGTATGTAGGACAAACTTTTTACCGTCGAATTTAAGGGTATGTCCTGCATTTGGACCGCCCTGAAAACGTGCGATTATATCGTAGGATGGCGCTAGATAATCAACAATTTTTCCTTTCCCCTCGTCGCCCCATTGAAGGCCTAGTAGTACATCAACTGCCATATTTTTTTATCTACCTTATTTACTGAATAAATAAATTGACTGCCAAAATTAAGCATTATCTGCCGCATGAAAGGGGAAAGGTCGGAATTATTTATAGGCCTATTGCTCGACTTGTGCGATAGCTGCTTCTAGCGAGTGAGCAGGATTAAGGATGTCAGTAAGCTTAGTCATTTCCAGCAGTTGCAGTACCTTCTCTGAAGGGTTAGCAAAACTCACTTTACCGGCCATCAGTGCTGCTCTCGACTTTAGGATGAGCAAAAAATTTAGCCCCACACTATTCATATAGTCGATTTCAGAAAGATCAACCACGTAGTTGTAGTTACCTTGTTTCATATGCTTACTTGCCTCATCGAGCATATCTCGCATAATAAACTCACTTAGCAAATTTCGCACCTTAACTACCACTAGGTTCTCTTGTTCTTGAAATTCAAAAGCTTGCTTCATCTACATTCAACTATTTTCCCTGTGTTTTTGGGCAAGCCCCATCACATTGACCATATAAATTGAGCGAGTGGTGAGTGATATTGAACTTCAATAAATCACCCATCATATTTTTGATTTGCTGTAGGCGTGGATCACAAAACTCCAATACTTTTCCACAGTCTACACAGATCAAATGATCGTGCTGCTTATAGCCATATGATTTTTCGTATTGCGCCAGGTTTTTACCAAACTGATGCTTTTTTACCAAATCACAATTCACCAGTAACTCCAAGGTGTTGTACACCGTTGCACGGCTCACCCGATAGTTCTGGTTTTTCATATGAATATATAGTGCTTCTGCATCGAAGTGATCCGTTCGCTTGTAGATTTCTTCGAGAATGGCAAAACGTTCAGGCGTTTTCCGGAAATTGTTTTGCTCCAGATGTGACGAAAAAATATTCTTGACTTCTTTTATAATATCTTCTTGAGTTCTAACCGCTGCCATATCGTTTACTTATATTTATTCTACTCTAGTAACGCTAGAGACGTTGCCGAGGTTTTGTAAAGCCTTAATAGCAATATTCAATTGATCAATATTGGCTACCAATAAGCTAATTTTGCCCTCAAAGTAGCCTCCATCGCCTTTAATATTGAAGGATCGAATGTTGAGTCCCAATATAGAGGAAATTTGATTAGTTACCCGTTCAATAATACCTGGACCATCATCAATTCCTGTTATTTTTAAATCCGCCACAAAGGTGGTTTCCGTCGTACTAATCCACTCTGCTTTCATTACTCGGTAGCCATAATTTGCCATTAAGTTAGTCGCATTGGGGCAGTTCGACCTATGAATCTTTAAGCCCGCATTGGCCGTCAAATAGGCAAATACCTGATCTCCTTGCACGGGGTTACAGCAGTTAGCCAGAATATAGTTATATCGTTCTGCTGGTTCTCCATTAATCATTAGGCGCGGCTTACCCTGTGTTTTTTGCTTTCGCTTGAGTCGCTCGGGCGAAATGGGTGGCCGTACCGGAGCCACTACCTCTTTCTGGATAATCTCCACTAATTTGCCTTGCTCGCCTTTGAACACCTTAAATATCTCAGGAATGGTGAGATTATCCATTGCGATATCGAAGTACAGATCGGCATGAGAGGTGTAGTTGTAATACTTCACCAAGGTCTCCACTACTTCATCAAAAGGTACCTTTATATTTTTGCTTTTCCGTTCTAGTGCTTCTTTGCCGACTTCTCCTTTTTTACGACGCTCGTCTTTCATCGCTGAGCGAATCTTAGAGCGTGCCTTCCCTGTAATCACGTACCGCAGCCAGTCTTCCGTAGGTTTCTGATTCTTATTGGTAGTAATGTATAACTGATCTCCATTTTTGAGCTTGTAGCCCATAGGGACTAGCTTATTATTCACCTTAATAGCAGTGCAATGGTAGCCAATATCCGTGTGTATACTAAAGGCAAAGTCGAGGGCAGTAGAGCCTTTCGGCAAAATCTTCATATCGCCATTGGGAGTATATACGTATACTTCCTCATTAAATAAGTTGTTGGAACGGAAATCGCCCAGGAATTCTACAGCATCGGTATCCGGCCCGTCCAGTATTTCGCGGACACTATCCAGCCAGCGTTCATACACATCGGGATGGCGGGAAATCCCCTTGTACTTGTAGTGCGCTGCGAATCCCTTTTCTGCAATTTCATCCATCCGCTCTGTTCTAATTTGCACTTCTACAAATTTGCCTTGCGGCCCAATAACGGTGGTATGCAGCGATTCGTAGCCATTAGATTTGGGCGTCGTCACCCAATCTTTTAATCGCTCGGGAATGGGGGTATGCACATCTGTTACGATAGAATAGACTTGCCAGCAGATCAACTTCTCTTTATCAATGGGCACATCCACAATGATACGCACTGCAAAGAGATCATATATTTCTTCGAAAGGTACTTTCTTGGTCTTGATCTTATTCCAGATGGAGTAGATAGATTTGGGTCGACCCAAAATGCGGTAGGGCACTCCAATCTCGTCCAATCGCTGCGTGAGCGGCTTGATGAACTCGTTGATGTAGAGCTCTCGTGATCTTCTAGTTTCGCTTAGTTTCTTGGCAATGCCGTGGTAGTGCTCTGCATCTGTAATCTTCATGCAGAGGTCCAGAAATTCCGTTTTAAAGTTGTACAGTCCTAAGCGATGCGCCAGCGGTGCGTAGATATAGCTGGTCTCCGCAGCGATCTTGAGTTGCTTATGCCGGGGCATGGCACCCAACGTTCGCATATTGTGTAAACGATCTGCCATTTTGATGAGTACCACTCGCACATCTTCTACTAGTGTACTCAGCACTTTCTTGAAGTTCTCCGCTTGGGGGCTGGTTGCATTGTAGGCAGAATCCAGCTTAGTGAGGCCATCCACTATTTTAGTGATTCGATCCCCAAATACTTCCCGCAAATCATCTAAGGTAACTTCTGTATCTTCTACTACATCGTGGAGCAATGCAGCAATAATCGCTGTAGGCCCCAGCCCGATCTCTTCTGCACAGATAGTGGCTACAGATATAGGATGCAATATATACGGCTCCCCCGATTTACGCCGCTGGAATCGGTGGGCATCTGCTGCAATTTCAAACGCTTTTCGAATATTGACTTTATCATCTCTGTCCATATTTGATTTTATGGACTTTACCATTCCTCGATAAGCATTTTCAATCGTTTGCAGCTCTTCTTTTTTTATTTCTACTATCGCTGCCATAGAGCATCCTACTTTTTCAGTTTTTAAACCACGGTTACTGCCCTGGGAAGAACAGCACCCAATAAAGGATAGTTGAAATGAAGCTAAGGCGTTCGTTTAGAGTTGACTCTAGACTTGTTCCGCCGGTCGCGAATGAGCGAAAGCGTAGCAAATTTCATTCTGAACAAGGCAAAAAACGCAGGCGATGCCGTAGCATCGGCGAGGCTTTTTAACGCAGTGCAGGATAAAATTTTGCCGCTTGCAGCCATTTAGTGGCCGGCGAAACAAGTCTTCTATACAAATCTAACAAAAAACAAGTTGAAAATGAGGTTTAACTCCAACATTTTCACCGCTTTAATTTCTCTATCTGGGCAGATATTTTTTCACGGCTATACTTTTTTTGAAAAAATCCCCCTATATTTGCAACGCTTTTTCAAAAGGGCATGTTAATTATATCGCCGAACAAAGCGGGTGTGGCGAAATTGGTAGACGCGCTAGACTTAGGATCTAGTGCCGCGAGGCGTGGGGGTTCGAGTCCCTCCACCCGCACACAGTCAACAATGGTGGTCCTCTTTCACGAGACGGCCACCATTTCTTTTTATCGCACAAGCGCATATCTTCATCTTATCGCTAGCCATTTTTAAATTTTGCACTATGCCAAAAATTGTAAGGGAAGAAATCGATCAACTGAATAATATGATCAGTATTACGATCGAAAAATCAGATTATCTCAAGGAATTTAATAGCGAACTTAGTAAGTATCGCAAAGAGGCCAGCCTGAAAGGATTCCGCAAAGGTAAAACGCCAACGAGCGTACTTAAGAAGATGTTTGGGAAGCAAGTATTGGCAGAAGTAGTACACAAAACACTGCAAGACGAACTCTTCAAATACTTAGAAGACGAAAATATTAATTTCTTGGGTCAACCTATTCCTACGGAAGATTCGGAAGCACTTGACCTGAATCCAAGGGAAATGGAGGACTATGAGTTTAAGTTTGATGTCGGACTTGCTCCTGAGTTTACCTTGGACGGGCTTGCTCCGATCCATTCGTACACCAAGTACGTGCTCGCCGTAACAGACGAGATGATCGACGAGGAACTCAAAAACCTACAGAAACGATTTGGTGAACGCATCCAACCAGAAGACGATATACAAGAGAATGATATTGTTACCTTTGATGCGAAAGAAATGGAAGGAGATGCGCTGAAGGAAGAAGGCCACGAAGCAGAGTTTAGCTTGCTCGTTAACAACATCAGCAACGAAGAAATAAAGGAGCAGTTGCTTACGCTAAAAAAGGGTGATCGTCTATCAGTCAATATATTTGAATTAGAAGGAGAAACGGAAGACTACGCACGCAAGTACTTACTCAAACTAGAAGATGACGATCAAGAAGTTAATGAGCGCTTTGAACTAGAAATCACAGAAGTAGGCCGAGTGGTAGATGCTGAGCTCGACCAAGAATTCTTCGACACGGCTTTTGGTGAGGGCAATGTTGCTTCCGAAGAAGAAGCAAGAGAAGAGCTAAAGAAAGGTATTCAAGGTTCTTACGAGGGCCAAGCGAAAGCCTTGCTCTCTCGCGACTTGCAGGATCGCTTATTGGAGCTCAATGAGCTAGAGTTCCCCGAAGCCTTCCTCAAAAGATGGATGCTCACTACTAATGAAGAAACAACGGAAGAAGCGATAGAAAAGGATTTTGACAATTTCAAAAAGAACCTAAGCTGGACGCTGATTCGCAATAAAATTACACAGCAATTTGAGCTAAAAATAGAGATGGTAGACATCCAAAAGCGCGCCGCTATCCAGATGCAGAGCATGTTTGGTGGCCAGCAGCTACCGTCTGGCTTGATGGAAAGCTTTATGGAACGCATCCTTTCTGACCAACAGCAAGTAGAGCGTTTGGCAGAAGAAGCGATGACCGATAAGGTGTTCGACCGTGCTTTGGAGGAAGTGAATATTGCAGAAAAAGAAGTATCCAAAGAAGAGTTTGACAATATCTTAGATGAGGCGCGAGCAGCGGCAAATATGGCTCAGCTACAGCTAGAGGAGGAAGAATAAATTAGTCAGTTCAACCGATTACTCATTTCGTTGTTGTATACATCTAAATCAACCGCAAAAATTTAAAAGCCATGTTTCACAAAGATGAATTTATGAAGTATGCTACCAAGCACTTGAATATGAGTAGCATGCACCTCGAAAAATATGCCCAACACACGGCAACGACTATCCCTAATATCCAAGGCTTCACCCCTGCTGTTATTGAAGAGCGCCAGATGAATATTCAGGCTATTGATGTGTTCTCTCGCCTAATGATGGACCGTATTATCTTCATGGGTGTGCCAGTGACGGATTATGTGGCCAATGTGATTCAAGCACAGCTACTGTTCTTGGAATCTACAGATCCTAAGCGCGATGTGCAGATGTTTATCAATAGCCCTGGTGGTTCTGTGATTGCTGGTTTGGGTATTTATGATACCATGCAATATGTATCACCTGATGTAGCTACGATCTGTACGGGCCTTGCGGCTTCTATGGGCGCCGTGCTGCTAGCAGCTGGTACCAATGGCAAGCGTACGTGCTTATACCATAGCCGAGTAATGATTCACCAGCCACTAGGTGGTATGCAGGGACAAGTTTCGGATATGGAAATTTCCTACCGCTTGATCAAAGATATGCAGAAGCAATTGTACGATATATTAGCTCACCATACTGGCCAAGAGTACGATAAAATTTCAGAAGATTGCGATCGCGATAACTGGATGACGGCTACAGAATCAAAAGAATATGGTTTGATTGATGAGGTACTAGATCGCAACAATCCTAAGAAAGAAGACGCATAAGAACATCTTCTAGCGTTAAGTTTGAGGTTTGGAGTTTTTTAGGCTAACTTCAAACCTCATTATTTTTAATATCATTCAATACAAATGCGTAGAAGTAAGCAAAATTATAGATGTTCCTTTTGTGGAAGAGATAAATCAGAAGCACTTATTCTGATTGCAGGTATCGATGGCCATATCTGCGAAGTTTGTGTGGAGCAAGCTGGTGAAATCATTGAAGAGGAGTTGTATGGAGGTAAAAAGACTAATGAGCAGCCAAAGGAATTCTTTATGCCGGATCGCATTACGCCTAAAGACCTAAAAGCACACCTCGATCAATACGTTATTGGGCAGGAAGAAGCTAAGAAGTTTCTGTCGGTAGCCGTGTATAATCATTACAAACGTTTGCGCCAGCCCTCTAATGATGAGGTAGAAATTGAAAAGTCTAATATCTTATTCGTCGGCCGCACGGGAACGGGAAAAACGCTGCTCGCCAAGACGATTGCTAAGTTTTTGAATGTCCCTTTTGCCATTGTGGATGCTACTGTTTTTACAGAAGCGGGTTATGTGGGAGAAGATGTGGAGAGCATTCTAAGTCGTCTGTTGCAGGTATGCGACTACAATGTAGAGGCTACTGAGCGCGGGATTGTCTATATCGATGAAATCGATAAAATTTCACGCAAAAGCGATAACCCTTCTATCACCAGAGATGTATCGGGAGAAGGCGTACAGCAAGCGATGTTGAAAATGCTGGAAGGCACCGACGTAAATGTTCCTCCACAGGGTGGCAGAAAGCATCCGGAGCAGAAATTAGTGAAGATTAATACACAGAACATACTGTTCATCTGTGGAGGGGCTTTTGATGGTATTGAAAAAATTATTGCTCGCCGAGTCAATACACAAGTCATTGGCTTTAATGCTACTGAAACCAAGGACGTGGACAAGGAGCGAATGCTGCAGTATATCAACCATCAGGACTTGAAGTCCTTCGGTCTTATTCCAGAGCTTATTGGTCGCTTACCAGTACTTACCTACCTCGAACCACTTGATCTAAAAGCGCTGAAGCGCATTTTAATGGAGCCCAAAAACTCCTTGATTCGGCAGTATAAAAAGCTATTCGATCTGGAAAATATCAAGCTGGAGTTCTCTACAGATGCTATAGAGTTTATTGCCGAAAAGGCCTTAGAATTTAACTTAGGAGCGCGTGGGCTACGCTCCATTTGCGAGGCGATTATGACGGATGCGATGTTTGAGTTGCCTTCGCAAAATGAAGTCACTGAGTTTTTAATTACTCGGGAGTATGCCGAGAATAAAATCAATCGTTCTAAGTTGAGTAAGCTTAAGGCAGCCTAGCTATTCCAATAGAATCAACTGCTGTAAGCCCTCTGCTCTTGAAGAGGGCGCTACTTTAATATTGTACTTCCCTTGTTCGAGTTGCCATTGAGCAGGAGCTTCATCCCAATAGCTCAGTTCTTTCACTGGAATCTGTATGTTTATTGTCTCTGCTATACCTGGTGCTAGCTCACTTGTCTTTCGGAATGCTTTCAATTCTTGTATTGGACGATCAATTGAAGCTTCAACTTTAGAGGCATACACCTGTACTACTTCCTTCCCAGAAAGATTGCCTATGTTTTTGATATTTACGGTCAGCTGAATAGTGTCATTCACTACTTCTGTATTCAGCTCACTTAATTCGAAACTAGTATAGGATAAGCCGTACCCAAAGGGATAGGAAACTGCTAGCTCAGTTTTATCAAAATGTCGATAGCCCACATAGACCCCTTCCTCATAATTCGTATAATCACGATTACGCACCTGTTCTGCTTCTGGCCGCTGTGGTGGCCCAAAAAACATCATACCAAAAATATCTTCTATACCAAAGTGCCCTCCCTCGGTAGGGAAATTAGCATTGGAGGCATGATCGTTTAGCGTAAGCGGAAACGTCATAGGGAGCTTCCCGCTTGGGTTTACTTTGCCGCCCAAAATATCTGCGACTGAATTTCCTCCTTCTTGTCCCCCCTGCCAAGCCAAGAGAATTGCATCTGGCAAGGCCTTCCAAGAAGCGGTCTCAATGACACCACCAATATTAAGCACAACCACTACTTTTTTACCTACCTCATGAAATACTTCACAGGCATTTTTAATCATGGCTACTTCTATATCTGATAACAAAAAATCATTCACTTCAAACCGATCACCACCCTCGCCAGCATTTCGCCCGATGGTGAGAATCCCTAAATCCGTTTCACTTGCGATCTTTTGTAGCTGTTCCTTGGTAAGCTGCATCTCTGGGGGTTGATAGGG
>JBCCRH010000022.1:0-27496 GCA_039208045.1 Bacteroidota bacterium | reverse complement strand
AGAGCGTGGGGATTTTGCGGAGGCGCAGGGGCGCTTGATGGAAGCGATTGGGTTGGCTGAGGCGGCGAATGATCCGTTTGCATTGTTGGATTTGTATACTTCTATTGCTACGGTTTTTGCGAAACAAAAACGATGGGAAAAGGTACGTTTTTATGCTCACCGAGGACTGCGCTTGGCTGAAGAGCGTGGGGTGCAATTTAATCAGGCACAAAATAAAGAGCTTTTGGGCGAAAGCCATCTGCACTTGGATTCTATTAGCACCGGACTCGATTATTTGCGAACAGCTTTTGATCAGTATAAGGCGCTCAAGCTACCAATTCTTGCTGCACGCGTGCTGCTCTTACTGAGCAAAGAACAGACAGATAAGGGCTACTTACAGGCCGCAAGGGCCTATCTGCGAGATGCTTTTCGCGTACGCGAAAATACAGCTGATCGGCTAGGGAGTTTACAAGCCATGCTGCTACTGGCAGAGCTGGAACTGCTGGAAGGCAATAGCAAATATGCCTTGTCGCTACTGCAACAATGTGAAGCAGAAAGTATGCAAATGGGCGCTCAAAACCACCTGCAACGCTCCCACGAACTTTTGGCGAAAGCCTACCAAAAAGAAGGGAACTACGAGACGGCGCTCTACCACTTTAAAGTATATACCGCTATCAAATATTCGATTCAGTCGGTGGAAATTGCCAGGGAAGTGGAACAACTGGAAATTCAGTTTCAAACGGCAGAAACCAAAAAACAACTGGCGGAGCAACAGGCGACCAATGCGCAGCAAACCAACAAATTGCAAGCTCAAAACTTTCAGCTACTTTTGCTGATTGTGGGTATTGCCTTGGCGGTGTTACTGGCTGGGTTCTTACAATTTCGGAATACTAAAAATAAGCAACTGCTGGCGCAGCGCATCCAAGTGATGGAAAAGGAGCAGGAAGCGCAGCAACTGAAGGCCCTAATTGCGGGGGAAGAGAAAGAGCGCAAGCGGGTGGCGCAGGAATTACATGATGGCTTGGGGGTGCTATTGGCAACGGTTAAGATGCAAATCAACGGCATACAGAAGGTGCTACCCGGGGTGTCTAATTCGAATCACTATCAGAAAGCAGAGCAATTGATTGACCAAGCCTGCCGAACGGTACGGGAAATTTCTCATGATATGCTTCCTTACGTGTTAGAGGAAGAAGGATTTGATAGCGCTGTGCAGCGGTTATGTACGAGCGTAGCGAATACTCATGAGCTGGACATTTCTTTCATTCCCTTTGAGGTGGAGTTGATTGAAGGCGATGCGCTGAAAGTTAGCTTGTATCGCAGCGTACAAGAATTGCTCAAAAATATCATCAAACATGCAGAGGCATCAGAGGTGATTGTACAAATTATTGCAGAGCCAGAGCAGGTGGAGCTGACGGTAGAAGACAATGGAAAGGGCTTTGATTTAGCAGCCAAAAAAGATGGCATTGGCCTAAAAAATATCCAGTCGCGGGTAGAATATTTAAACGGACAGTTTGAAATGGAATCTACTATTGGTCAAGGTAGTACCTTTACCATTCGTATTCCACTCGAAAACGATGCCTTATGATGAATATCTTGATCGTAGACGATCACCAAATTATTATTGACGGCTTACGCAATCTATTGGAGGGAGAGCCGCAAGTGGGGGAGTTGCTGGAAGCACAAAATGGAGCGACTACGCTAGCATTGGCCCTCTCTTCGCCGGTTGATCTAGTGCTTTTAGATATTAATCTGCCAGATATGAGTGGTTTTGAAGTGTGCAAAACGCTAAAATCCCAAAAGGAATCCGTTAAAGTGATTGCCCTGACGATGTATGATAATCCAGGCTATATCAATAAAATGATCAAAGCAGGCGCTGATGGATATTTACTAAAAAATACAGGCCGCGACGAATTGCTAAAAGCTATAGATACAGTGGGTAGAGGAGAGCGCTACTTTAGCCAAGAGGTGCTGGACAACCTACGCGCTGGCACTACGCCCATCAAAAAGCCCAAGATTTCGGATTTTATCCAAAAGCTCACGCGCCGAGAGAAAGAAGTGCTCGCACTCATTGTAGATGAATATACTACGGATGAAATTGCTGCCAAGCTATTTGTGTCTTCTACTACCGTAGTTTCTCATCGTAAGAACCTTTTGCGTAAGCTGAACGCCAAAAATGTGGCGGGACTAGTGAAGAAAGCCTTTGAGTTTGGCCTGCTTCACTAATCCTCCCGAATCTCAATCGTCTCCAAGACCGACACTATTTGGCCATCCGGCAACACCCCTTCGATACGTACCTCATACATTCCCGGCGTATCCGCTGCAAAGAAGCGCACCTGCGCTTTGCCCGTAGCATCAAACCTTAATCGGGGCGACCAGTGCAGACAAGTGCGCAGGTCGGGTTTTTGATGGATTGGCTTGGGGGTAGTATAGTCGGGCCCTTCAAAAGAAGGAATAGGGTCGTATGGACGATGGGAGAAGTTTAGGATGCCATTTTGCAAGCTAGCCTGTAGGGAGCGCGGGCCATTTTTGCGGGTATAGACCCCAATGTACGTATTCTGGATAACGATATAATCAATCATATCTGCTGTGAGCGACTGAAATACAGCGAGCGAACTGAGCAAATCATTAACAAAAATGACGACAGGCAGTACCACAATTTCGCCCTGTTCGTTGGGGCCTACCCAGTAAAGTTTGCCATCTGCAAAATTACGGCGATAGTTTTTCCTGGGGCGGAGGCGCGTCAAAAGGGAAAAGGCGGTTTGTTCGGGCGGAATCCAATCCATTTGATTCACATCATACGCACCAGAAGGAACATAGCGTTTGCCAGGGCGGCGCCCTTTAACTACAATTTCATCTAAATCTACTTCCCAAGTTGGGCGAAAGACAGAATCGAGCAGGGCACGTCGTTTCGCTTTCGCTAAAAAGACTTGTACGATGGAGTCGCGTTGTCGAGCCTGAAATACCGTGGCATTAGGCAGCAGCTCAATGCTTGGCTTATCGGTGGTCGTTAGATGAAAGCTAAGGTCTTTATTGCCTTCAGGTGTAAAAGCGACATTGGAAGCGGCGCTTACTGTAGTAAGTCTGCCTTGAAGGTTGAAGTTCGTGCTATCTAGCATGGGCAGGTTATCAAAACGGAAGTTGCCTTCGGCATCACTTATGGTATTACTGGCATAAAAATTGGGTTCTAGCACCGTAAGCATTAAATTACTCCTCACGCGCTGCTCGCTATCTTTTTTAGTAGTGTAGCCTTTTACAGAAAACCCCGTTTCTGGCATATGCACAGAACTCCAGTCGCTCTTTTGCTGTAGTTTTTTCCAATCATAATGGGGAAGCTGCTGCGTCATCAGGTGAAGATTGGTGTAGAACTGAGCGCGTACTGCTTCCGCACCTAGGGCATTTAATGGCCAATAGGGGGTATTCGATAGCTCCGTATCTAGCAGTAAGGAACGCTGCATATTGTCGACTACCAAGGGGTTAGGTACCACACTCTGATCTGTTACCGTAACAGCCAGTTGTACCTTATTGAAATCGGCTAGCTCATAGCTATCGAGTAGCTCTACATCGAGCACTACTTCTTGGCGGGGCCGATGGTACGCATATGGAGCATTTACTTTGAGGCTGGCTTCGTCTGAAGGTGGATTGTAGAACAAGCATTCGGCAAGCAATTCCCCTTGCGCAGTAAATAGGCTCAATTGACCAATGCCTGTTGGAATAGCATTACGATCTAGGCTGATGGAGCGTCCTGCTTTCAATTTTTCATACATCCCAAAGATTGCGCCGCGCGTCTGACCAATAATATAGGTATCGCTAAGATCGGTTTCCTCATCAGCTAGTACTTTAAAATAAATGACTTCTTCCTGGGAAGCATTCACATTGAGCGATATACCTTCGGCTTGCGCTGCCGGGAAGGGGAAAAGATAGGTACTATCAGCATACGTAACGGAGGCAAAATAGGAGCTGCCCTTCATCGGTCGTAAATTCATCAATCCAATGCCATCGAAATAGGTATTAAACGCACTAACTACCCGCTGTTGCCCATCAACGATCTGGCCTTCTACCGCGAGCGGTAGCCCCCGATTATCTCGTACCGTGAACGCAAGCGTGTTAGGGACGTTCTCGACCAGTACACCTCCTTCTGGGAAAAATGCTAGCTCTACCGAAGTAGTGGGTTCAGACTGCCAGGGTAGGGCTGAGAGTGCTTCTTCTTGGGAAAAATTGTAGATTGGGATTGCCTTTTGGAATAGCTGCTTGTGCTCAAATCCAAGCATATAATTCGTGTAGGCCCTCAATTGATACACGCCTCCGGGGCTATCTTCAGGTAGCACAAAGGCACCATCTAAGCCCTTAGCAGCATGGAGTGTTCTAGAATCCATCAGCTCGCCATTTGCATTAATTAGGTCGACATGGAGAACCTGACTGGGAGTAGCTGCCTCATGGGTATAGCCGTCCAATAGAAAACTACTAAACCAAATGGTATCTCTGTGGCTATAGTACGGCTTATTGGTTAGTACAAATACCTTCTCCCGATTCACTTTTTGCTGGTAAGCGATTAAGCTGTCAAGGAGGTTGGTCGGAGTTGCTTTTGCGGCTAGTAGTGTCTGTTGACCATAATTCACCGGCATCAAATCAGCGATGCGAAGTTTCGCCCAATAGCCTGCTTCTTCCACGCGATGACTGTTGGCTAGCTCTCCATTGGGAGCTACTAAATAATAGCCATCATAGGGCTTGAGGTAGGAAACGGGGTACCAACTTCTCCATCGGTTCTTTCGTTTGTGGCGGATTGTTAGGTGGCCATTTAGCGAGCCTACCTGCTCGGATATCCGAAGGGTATCATAAATAGGGCCTGCTGTCAGCTGTATATCGCTCTGTTTTAAGCGCTCAAATTTAGGGGGCTTATTGGATTCGCTAAAATCACTTACACCAATTTGGTACGTACGTTTGTTGTAGCTGCCTTGGAGAAGCTGCTGAAAAAATGCTTGGCGAGATGCTGCAAAGGCGGTAGCTCGTGCATTTAGTACGTTATTAGTATCGGGTTGTTCGTATAGTTGATCTTCAAAAAATACTTTACCGGTATAGAGCACTAGATTGTCTTTCTGTTGGATAAAGCTATCGAGGTAAAAGCGCAGCTGATAGCCTAGAGCATCATTCTGAATCAAAATTTGATCGGTGGCCATGGCATGTAATCCAAGTGTATCTTCTTGGAAGAGTAGCACTTCTGGATTTAGAATACTAACTTCCTCCCGATTATCAGAAGTGCCCAAAAAAGCATCTTCGAAGGACTTGATCCATCTATCTCGCTTTTTAGATTTTTTGGACGCGACCATCACTTCACCAATTTCCATTGCGGAAGACTCTAGGTAGATAGCTTGTCCATTTTGCCAAGTACGGTCTAAGGTCAGGGTAATACGCTCGTAATTAATGTGGGAAACAACGAGCTCAGTGGTAGGTACCTCTTTAAGGTCTAGCTGGAAGTAGCCTTCCAGGTCAGTAGTAGTTCCAATAGAGCTATTATCGATAAAAATAAAAGCGTTGAAGATTGGGGCGTTGGTCTGCGCATCGAGTATTCGCCCTTGGATGGATTGACTGCTAAGAGTGCCTACATTCAGAAAGTAGGCAATACCTAGGCAGAACAGGAAAATATAATTTGGTCTCATATGTGTCTAACAAAAAATTGCTGATTTTGCTCATAAAAATGTCAAATTTTGATTTTAGTACAACTAGTAAAAGCACTGGAATAAGGAAATAGTAAACAGTTGTAAGTTTAGTCAAATAGCCGCCCATAGATAGGGGGGCAGTAGTCAAATTGCAAATTTTGATTATTTTTGGTCGTATACCAAACTTGATCCTACTCAAACGAAATGCATTGTTGATGAGAGACTTTTTATCCTTACTACTTTTCGCCTTTTTTAGTATTTCAGCCTTCGCACAGCCTGCCAATGATGATTGCGATGGTGTAATTGATTTAGGCCCAACGCCAGCCTGTAATACCGACGTGATCTACAATAATGTCGGGGCTACCGCCTCTGATATTGGCTTCGGCAATAGCCCCGCCTGTTTTAATGGGGGGACGACCCAAAATGATGTATGGTTTGCCTTTCAGATGACGCCAGAAATTCAAGATATTACGATCACCGTAATTGGAGCATTAGGTGGCCCCAATGGCCCGATCAGCAACCCACAAATCGCCCTCTATCGAGGGGATTGTACGTTTGATGGCTTGGCAGAGCTAGCTTGTAATAATGCCGATAATGGCGATGCGCAAGTGCAGCTCGACATTTTAGGCCTGACTCCTGGTTTGACTTATTTTATTCGAGTAAATGACTTTTCGGCCACAGCGGCACCCAATTGGGGCGATTTTACCATTTGTATCGACGAATTTGTGCCGGCTATCAATATTGGCTCTATTCCTAATACCACCTCCTGTTTTGGTACCTTGTACGATTCTGGTGGCCTAGAAGGAGACTACGGAGATGACGAGAACTTCACCTTTGAGATTTGTCCTGCTGATGCGCATAGCTGTATCAATCTAGATTTAGTAGACTTTGCGATAGAAGAGGGAGCAGATGTCCTTAATGTGTATCAGGGAGAAGGAACGGACGGTAATCTAATCGCTTCCGCCACAGGATTTTCTAATGGTAACGACTTTTCGATACAGGCGCCAAGTGGATGCGTTACTGTAGAATTTATTTCGGATGGTTCGGTAGTCGAGGCAGGTTTTGAATTGACCTGGCAGTGCTCGCCACTGGCTTGCGATGGAGTAGGAGTAGATAATCCAACGGTCATCAATAACGTACCGTTTTCAGGTTCGTTCTCTACTTGTGATGGCGCTGCTACTTTTGCGACCTCCAATTGTACAGATGATGCTTTTTTGGGTGGTCCCGAATACGTCTTCACTTACGATGCACCGGGTGGATTTTGTGCTTCCGTTAATGTAACAAATGGCGGCGTGCTAGTGCTCAATGGCCCGCCCAACGATCCTGCTACGCTGTGTGTAGGGCAAAGTGAAACTGGCTCGATTGCCAGTGTAGATTTTGAAGAAGCAGGTACTTATTATATTGTAGTTGCTAATGCTACTGGCTGTGTTGATTTTGACATAAGTGTAGAAGAAGCGGACTGCGTGTTGTCACCTGCTCTGGTAGATGCCTTATGTAACCCACTTAATGGCTGTATTGAGCCTTCTGGCTTACCTTCCATCTTCACTTTCGAAAACAACTTCCAAGATGTGGATATGATTATCGATCAAAATGCAGGTTGCTGGTTTGGCGTGGGCGCAGAACCTGACTTTTTCTGGTTCTCTATTGAAGCGCAAGCGGATGGCCCATTTGGCTTTATTCTTGAAAGTGCTGATAATCCTTCTGATATTGACTTCAATGTATGGGGGCCATTTACACCTGAAGAAGTGTGTAGCACACCCGCAGCTGTTGTGGATTTTATTACCAATAATCAGCCTATTCGTAGTTCCTATGCCGGTGGAACGGAACCCACTGGTTTGGCAGATACTCACCCGGCCTTTGGCTATGAAGTAGGAGACGAATACGACTGCGATCCAGATAATGGCGATAATGATGATATTGTACAAACCATCCCGGCTCAGGCAGGTGAAGTGTATGTAGTACTGGTCAATGACTGGGGAGATAATATTGGAGATGCGGGAATTTCTGTAGACTGGGGCCCTACCCAAGAGCAGGTGTTGGCACCAATTTCAGCTGAAATTCTGGGCACCGATACCGCCATCTGCGCGGGTCAATCCGTAATTGTTGAAGTGAGTACCACCATAGGTAGTGTTTCTTGGATCGGAGAAACAGAAGGCCTTTCTTGTATCAATTGCGCTACTCCTACGGTTACGCCCACTGAAACGACTACCTATACTGCTTTAATAGATGCTATTTGCTACACCGATACGCTCGATATCGAAGTAGCCGTATTTGATGTAACTGCTGGCCCTGATCAGCAAGTTTGTGTTAATGAAGAAATACAAATTATAGCAGGGAGTACCTTTCCTAATGCCACTTATCAATGGACAGCCCCTACTGGGGTGGATCTGAGTTGTACGAATTGCCCCGACCCCATGGTCACTGCCGCCGCTGCTGGAACTTACGAGGTGGAAGTAGCCTTGGTTACCGACCTTTGTACGCTAACGGATGTCGTATCCATAACGGTTACTCCCGGCGAAGTACCCGAATACAATATTATTGATGACCTACAGATTTGCGCAGGTGATTCTATTGCTATTGGTGGAAACGCCATAGCGGGAAGCGCATATACTTGGACAGCAGATAACTTTAGCAGTGAGACAGCTAATCCTGTAGTTTCACCCACTGAAACGACTACTTACTTTTTGTCTGTTTTGGGTGATGATTTAGCCGCTTGTCCAACAGGAACACAGGATAGTATAACTGTAGAAGTAATTCAACTTCCTATATTAGACATCGCTGGCGATTTAAGTGCTTGCCAAGGCGATTCCATTTTATTAAGTACCACTACACCTGAAACTGGTGTGGTCTACAGCTGGACTGGCCCAGATGATATTGTTGATCCCACCGATCCTAATTCGGCAGGATTTCCGCAAACCGATGGCACGTTTGTGCTTACCGCCTCAAGAGATTTTTGTAGTACGATTGATTCATTTAGTGTCGACATTACTCCAATTCTGATTGAATTAAACCAGCCGGATACCGTCCGTATTTGTCGAGGTGATGAGGTAGAAATTGGTGCTTTTGTAGTGCCAGCAGGCGAAATAGCGATGTGGACGCCTGGTGATGGCTCACTGGATACCACCATGGCCAATCAAGTGATTGCCTCGCCAGAAACCATCACAAGCTATATCGCTTCGGTGGAAGTACCAGGCTGTATGCGTTTTGATACCCTCACCGTGGTGGTGGATTCTTTGCCCACGGTACAGAATATTAATCCAATGGATACCACGATCTGTGAAGGGATACAGGTGCTATTGACTTCTCCTATTTATGATCCGGCAGACTTTCCTGATATTACCTTCCAGTGGTCTCCTAATAATGGAAGCTTCGACACTCCTGATTCCCTGTACAACATGGTGATTGTAGGGGTTGACTCCACTCTTTTCGAGCGGGTAGCTACCAGTGGCGTTTGCCGCGACACCTTCCGAGCCCAAGTCAATGTTAATCCACTGCCAATGGTGACGATTGACCCTGTTCAAGATATTTGTGCCGGAGAAAGTGTGCAATTGACGGCTACCAGTTCGATATTCCCTGACTCCATTATGTGGATGCCCAATGGTTCGCTGAGCTGTTCCGAATGTCTAGACCCAGTGGCGACTCCAGGGGATACTACGGTTTATAACCTTACCGTCGTAGCGAACCAGTGTATAGGTAGTGCATCCATTACAGTAAATGCGGCTACACTGCCCCAATTGCAGCTTAATTCTGATCAAGTATCTTGTCTGGGTGATCCGGTACAATTAGGCTTTCTAGATGATGGCAGATCGACCTACAGCTGGTCTTCTTCTACCGATCCAGGTTTTAGCTCCTCTGATCCCTTACTGTCAGTTTCACCAACCGAAACAACAACTTACTTCCTTGATGCTACCAATGCTTGCGGAACCCTATCGGACTCCGTTACTGTGAGTATTGTTCCACCAGTTATCATAGAAGTATCGGAAGATCAGACTATTTGTGATGGGGAGGAGGTCGTTCTGAGTCTGAGTAACAATGCTCCTGATTTTGTTACCGGAACTATCACATGGTCTTGGCCTGATGGTACGGATACAGGCGCAGAAATTACTGTAACACCTTCAGACACCACTACCTACACGGTAGTCTACGACAACGGATGCGAAACCTTAACGGAAAGTGTAACAGTCAATGTCATTGGGTTAACCCCAGAGGTGCTTTTTCCTGCTGATCCGAGGATTTGTTTCAATGGTTCGCTTACGCTAAATGAAGACCCAATTGATGGCGTCAGCTATGTTTGGAGAGCATTAGAAAACCCTAGTTTTTCGTCTACAGAAGCAGCTCCCACAGTTTCACCAGATAGTACAACTACTTATGAGGTAGTGGCTTCTATAGAAGGGTGTGATAGCTTCACAGATAGCGTAACCGTAGAAGTAATAGAACAAGTAAACTTAACGTTGTCGCCTCTCGAACCAACTATCTGCCAAGGAGAAGCTATTAGTCTTCTCGCTGTGGCTGAAGGGGGAGATGGAACAGCAGAAGAATTCGAATGGACGCTGAATGGCGTAGTACAACCAGAGACGGACGCAACATTGACCCTGAGCAATCTCGATGTTGGCCTAGTAGATATAGTTCTTACTTATACTAACAGCTGCGAAACCATTATCGAAACGGCGAGCACGCAAGTGTTCCCAAGTGTTGTGATAGATAGTATTTCGGTAGATATAGAAGGGGAAGTAGAACTGGGAACTCCCGTACAGCTAAGGGTGAACTATGATACAGATATTAGCTTTGATATGCTTACCTTCAATTGGGAAGCTTCTAGTGGTGAAATGGTGGTAGGAGACACGCTTGTTACGGTTACTCCTACAGATATACCAACTACCTTATATACGGTAGAAATCATTCCTGATGTAGGAGCGGATTGTGGCGCTGAGGCATTGATAGAGATTGATGTGAAGGCAACGGAGCCTGAAGTCCCCAATGTATTCACTCCAAATAATGATCAAACAAATGATTTCTTCTCCTTGGTGATTCCAACGGGGGCAGAAGATCTTATTCAGATCACTGACTTTAAGATTTATAGTCGCTTTGGAACCCTCGTTTACGACAACGATAGTAATGATATAGGCTGGGATGGTACCTATAATGGAACGGAATCACCAGTAGATGTTTACATCTACAAGATCAGCTGGGAACGACAATCTTCTACGCCTGGTCAAACTATAGAATCGTTTACCAAGAGTGGCGATGTAACATTACTCCGATAAAAAACAAGAGGGAAAGGCTATGGAAACACTTATTTTTGTGACACACCTTGGCATTTCCCTCTACATGTTCGGCCTGATCTGGTTTGTTCAGGTCGTCCATTATCCGCTTTTCGCAAAAGTCGATCCGGCTCGCTTTGTGGCTTATGAGCAAGCTCATACGTCGCATACGGTGTGGGTGACTGCTCCCCCCATGCTCTTGGAATTGGGGACGGCACTGCTATGGTGGTGGCTGGCCGAGGGCTGGGTGCCGCTCGTTAACTTGGTAGGCGTGCTAGGACTGTGGGGTTCCACCTTCTTTATCCAAGTGCCCTTGCATGGAAAATTATCAGAAAAACATGATGATAAGGCGATACAGCAATTAGTACGTAGCAATTGGATTCGGACGCTACTGTGGTCGGCAAGGGCGGGGCTATTGCTGTGGTATGTGTTTGAACAACTACAGGCTTAGGTTAGTCTTCTCCATCCAATAATTCTTTCACCGCTTTTTCGGCAGTACGCAGCTCATTTTTGCAATACGCAATCAGTTCTTGTGCTCTGGCCACTTTCGTGGAAAGGCTATCCATAGTAATAGTGCCTGCTTGTAATGCTTGCAGGATCGTTTGCAGCTCCTGCATGGCTTTTTCGTAAGACTCAATCTTCATTATTCATCGACTTCAGTGAGGTGGCGGTACTTTCTATTTGACCGTCCGATAAATGCGTGCGCAAAATACTACCTTCTTGCACACTTTCAATAGTAGTGAGTAGTTTTCCATCCATACTGGTCATTGAATAGCCTCGTTGTAGGACAGCAGCAGGGTCGAGCAGCGCGAGTGCTTGCTCTTTAGCTGCCAGTTCTTGGGTGGCTTGGCGCAAAAGGTGCTGACTCAGGGTGGGTAGTTGCTGTTGCAAATGGTTGAGCTGGTAGTGCTCGTTGAGGAGGAGCTTTTCGGCTGAAAATTGAATGTTTTGCTGAAGCTGTTCGATTTGCTGCGCACGATGAAATAGGAGTTGTTGGGTGGATTGTTGAATGGTAAGGCCCAATTGTTGAATATAGGCCTCAAATTGGAGGTTGTGCTGAATTAAAAATTCGGCGACTGCCGTTGGCGTCTTAAGCGCAGTGTGCGCTACTCGATCGAGCACCACTTCGTCCACTTCGTGGCCAATACCGATAAGTACGGGCAAGGGACATTTAGCGACAGCTACCGCCAACGCATAGCTATCAAACGCCCGCAAGTCCAAGCGCGCTCCGCCACCGCGAATGATCACCACCACATCAAAATGTTCCTGCTGGCTTGCAATCGCATCCAGCTGTTGAATAATTTCTTCTTCCACCTTCAGCCCCTGCATGGCCGCCCCAAAGAAATGATTCACATAGCGGTAGCCATAGCCATTCGTCTCCAATTGTTGAGAATAGTCCAAATAACCCGCCGCCCGCTCCGACGAAATCACGGCAATGCGCTGAATCACATTTGGCAGGGCCAAGCGCGCATTTTTGCCAATCCACCCTTCTTTCTTCAACGCCTTTAGGGTTTGCTGCCGTTGCAGCTCTAGTTGCCCCAGCGTATAGTGCAAGTCGATATCCTCGACCTGCACTTTCAAGCCATAGCGCTCATTAAAATTAATGCGCACTTTCAGCTTCACCTCTAGGCCTTCTCGCAACAAGCTCCGCAGCTTTACCCCTATTTTTCGATATAAACTCTTGTAGGTACGCTGCCAAATCACTCCATCCACTTGCGCAATAATCTGATCTTCCCCTTCTTGCTTTTCAATCAAACTCAAGTAGTAATGCCCCCTGGACTGATTGACCTGTGCCAGTTCGCATTCCACCCAAAGTGGCTCCGAAAAATTCAGTGCCAGTACTCTGCGGATATGTTCGTTAAGTTCGAAAAGTTTGTAGGTTCGCATGCTTTTTTGTTTCTATTTGCGTCATGTATATTTTACAAGTACAGGCTGCCCAACTAAGTCGGGCGCTCTTGGCGATCTGTGAGCTAGTTTATAGGCAGTCTGTCCCTACAGGACAATACGCTCAAATCTTTACATTTGGGCTGTCGAACTATTGTCCGACTCGGTCGGACAAACTGTCTGTAACTTAACTAGTGCGTACATAGCTCTGCCCCCGTAGGTGGGCAAGCTGTAAGTACTCTCACAAATCAAGCCTAGCACCCAATGCCCCCAATTAGCAATCGACACACCATTTACTGCCTTACCATTCCGAATAAATTCCACATACTTGTAGTTCAGTAAGCCAGTTTATAGGCAGTGTCCTTTACAGGACAGCAGCTCAAAAGTAAAGGTTTGAGCATATTGTCCGACCGAGTCGGACAAACTGTCTATAACTTAACTAGTGCGTACATAATGCTGCCCCCGTAGGTGGGCAAGCTGTAAATACTATCACCAACTATTGCTTCACCCTATCAAACCTAACATTCAAGGCCTCCAATGAGCTGTCGAACTATTGTCCGACCGAGTCGGACAAACTGTCTATAACTTAACTAGTGCGTACATGACGCTGCCCCCGTAGGTGGGCAAGCTGTAAATACCATCACTAACTATTGCTTCACCCTATCAAACCTAACATCCCAGGCTCCCCAATTAGAAATCGACAAACCACTCACTGCCCTATCATTCCGAGTAAATTCCACAAACTTGTAGTTTCGATTATCCGAAGTAAAGACATTTTTCTGGATGGGCTTCAGTGCAACGTCTGCTCGCCGAGGATGTTTAAGCACCAATGTACCATTTTCCACAACAAATGAATAGGAGGTATTTAATTCTTCGGAATGAAATATCCCCACATAATCATTTAAGTCTACCTCAGTATAGCGCAGAAAAGTAATCGGCTCGCGATCATTGACATAAAACTCCAACTGCGGCTCCCCTGCTTTGTTGGTCGTGAACATAAGGGTAACGTCCTCCGTATCGCCTAGCATTTTAAAGGTGTTTTCTGCAATAGGCGCTAGCTTGGATTCACTCGATGCCGAGCGATAGTAGATCAAGGTATCATTTTTTACATAGAGCTTTCTTTTGTACCATTCCGACGACTCAAAATACTCCCCTTCAAACTGCTTTAATTGCTTATTTGATAAGTTGATAAAGGTCTTTGGGTCAGGCTGGAAAATGGTTCGTTCTTCAGATGATGAGGTAGACTGAATTTGGCCTTCCAAATATAAATTAGTCACCTGAAAAGTATAGGATTCTGCATCAATTGAAGAGAGGTTAGCGAGTACGACTACTGATAAATGGAAAGCAGGAATCCGAGCAAAATAGGCTCTATACCCTGCGTCTGAGCCAGAGTGAACGTAGACTCGTATATCTCCAAAGCCATCTGTGAATTGGCCCAGCGCGTAGCCCGTTTTTTCACCATTATTGAGTGTGAACGGTGTATTGAGCTGATCGATAAGTGCCCGGTTTCCTACCTTAGGTTGCTCAAAATTTAGGGCCCAGCGGGTCATATCTTCAGCAGTGGTAAACAAACTGGTCGGGCCAACATTGGAGAAGGAGAGTATGCTCTTTTTGAAACCCTCATCTGTCTTTTTATACGAGTAGGCTCTATTTTTTACAATCTTCTCGCAGTTGTCATAAAACTGAGTATTAACCATCCCAAGCGGCTGAAAGATGCGCGCTGCGGTGAAGTCGGCAAAGGATTGACCCGATAGGCGTTCCACTACTTGTGCCAACAAAGTAAAGCCTGTATTAGAATATCGGTTTTCATCGCCAGGGGTAAAGTTGAGGCCTTTTTGACGCTCTACTAGCCCTAAAATCTTGTCCGTTGTAATGACATCATCTAGTCGCCAGCCAGCTAGCTCCAAGAGCCGCCACTGATCGCGCAGGCCACTGCTATGCGATGCTAAATGGCGCAGGGTGATGGTGTGCCCAAAGTCCGGTAATTCGGGTAAGTGTTTTCTAACGTCATCATCCAAGGAGAGCTTTCCCTCTTGCTGAAGCAATAGAATGGCAAAAGCCGTAAATTGCTTAGAGAGTGAAGCGGAATGAAAAATGGTTGTTGGAGTGATGGGTATGTCATACTCCAAGTTGGCGCTGCCAAAGCCTTTAGCGTAAGCGATTTTTCCATCCTTGAGTACGGCCACCGCCATACCTGGTTTTGTGACATCCGACCAATCTTCAAAAAGTTGGTCAAGTTGCGCCTCCGTTACCGTATTTGTCTGATACTGCTGGGGTTGTGCGTTGATGGACACGATACGGAAAAAGAAAATAGCTAGAAAAAGAAGGAGTGTGAGTCGTTGTGGTTTCATTTTTTGCATAGATTTTGCTTTCCGAGCAGGGCCATTACGTCTACTCAGATGGTGATAAAAAAGATGAATTGTTATGTCCTTTATTGGAGCTTTCTCAGGTAGATGTTTCCCATGAAGTTTTGCAGGTTGAGTTCTGGTCCTCCTTTATTGAGCTGTCCACGGATCAATCGCTTATCTTTTCTATTAGTTGAGGGAGGCTCCAGGACTAAATCTAGATCGGTATAGAATTTTCCGCGTATAGGTTTCACTCGAATAGTAGCATCAGAATCGGCTGGCAGAGTGACATCTATATCGCCATTAGAGGCGACGATAGACATTGGGAAGAACTGGTTGAGCGTAGAAAAGACGATGGTCACATCACCATGATCATTTTCTACCACTATTGGCCCCGTCACATCAGTAAGCTTAATCCTACCATGGTGATTGATGGCTTCAATTTCTGAGTGGAGTCCTGTGATATAAATGCCACCATTATCCAGGCTTTCTGCGGAGACGTTCATCGTTGCCGGAAGGCGGACAACTAGTCCTGCATAGCTTCGGTCGCGAACTCCCTTTACTACCAAGAGTGCTCCTTCCTTTTCCACTTTCACACCATAATTGGTGTTGGCGATCTCTTGGTTGGATATTTCTCTTAGCCCTTTCGATTTTTTGGGCCTTCCTTCTCTATAGTTTTCTTTTTCTCGAATAAGCAAGGTCTTCCCACTATGCGATCGTATATCTATTCTCGTTTCTGCACTGATGACCACTTTTGAAATGCCTTCCAAAGGAAATTCAAAGTCCTGGGCGCAAAGCGGCATCGCAATGGCAGAGAGCACTATACTTACCAGTAGTTTATTCATTTTAAATAAGTTGTTCTAGTTCATATTGGATTTGCTCTTTAATATAGTCCGGTAGTTGATGATTCTGTAATAAGTTCTTTATAATCGGTATAGACTGTTTTTCTTGGATAGCTACTAATAGCTGAATGATTTCTATTTGCATATTGGGGTTCTGCTCTATTTCTAGTGCCTTGATAAGTGCCTGTTTGACTATTTTCTTTTCCGCAAATTGAGACAGTGCATTTACGGCTGCCAATCGAATATTGACCCGTTTATCATGACTCATTTTGGCAATTAGTACTTTTAGAACATCCATAGTAGGCTGCTCCATATTTTTGGCGTATTGTACTGCTTGTAGGCGTTTGCTAGCTGACTTATCCTCCATGAGTGATAAAGTGACTAAAGTCTGTAGTTGTATTTTTTCCTGTGTCAAAAGGGTCATTTCTTGACGTTGTGCTTGTTGACTATGGAAATAGCCTAATGTATAGCCTCCAACTATTAAGGCAACAGCTGCTGCAATTCTTAGGAAAGGGTTTAAGCGATATAACTTTGATGCAGTACTTATGCTCTGCGTGTTTTTTAGCGCGACTTTTTCTTGTTCCAGCATATCATAAAACCCCATTTCCAAGTCTTCATCTGGAAGCTCAAATTTAAATTGGTTCAAGTCATCAAATAGGGTGTAGTATTCTTTTGATAGCTCTTTGCAAGCCTCACAGTTGGCGATATGCTCCTCAATGGATTTCATGGTGCTCCAATCCAACTCTTGGTGCTGACTATCGATGATGAGTTGTCTAATGTTTTTGCAATCCATATTATTTGGCAGTTGAGAAGTAATGGTCTTTCAATTTTTTCAATACTCGATGCATTTTTGTCTTTAGCGCGCCTACATTCGAGTTCGTGATTTCCGCTATTTCTTGGTATTTCAAGCCGTGAAATCGACTCATAATAATCAATTCTCTATCTTTTATGCTAAGGCTATTCAGTGCTTTGATTAGTTGTTCGGTACACCCAAACCGTTCCTGTGAACGTGCTATTAAAATATCGTTTAAGGAGCGGAGATCACTTAGCTGCTGCTCTTGTTTTCTAAGGCTTTTATGATAATCATGACAAAGATTTCGGGCAATGGTATAAATCCACGAAGAGAACTTGGCCTGCTTAAAGGTGTCCCTATGCTTGATGATCTTATAAAATACTTCTTGAGTAATATCCTTGCTTACCTCTTGGTTGTGGGTTAGCTGAAGGGCGTAGTTATAAATCCTCAAGTGATAGCGATCAAACAGATAGCGCATCCTATCCAAATCTCCTTTTGCTACCTGTTGCATGATTTCTTCGTCTGTAAAACCCTCCATATGGTTGCTATTTGTAGCTTTCTGTTTATATTACTCTGGTTCGTTAAAAGGTTACATAAAAAGCTACTCTTAAAGGGATAAAATGATGACATCCATACTAAAACGCCTCTTATTCTGGGGCTTACTACTGACCACTACAGGGCTTACCGCCCAAATCAAAGGCGACTATCCTGCCCGCTATTTCAATAAGCAGGAAGTATATATAGAAATGCGAGATGGGGTAAAACTATTCACGGTTATCTATACCCCTAAAGATACGAGCAGGGCCTATCCGATCTTGATGAAGCGCACACCTTATAGTTGTAGGCCTTACGGCAAAGAGAACTTTCCAGAGCAACTGGGCCCCAGTAAGTATCTGATGCAAGACGGCTACATCTTTGTCTACCAAGATGTACGGGGGCGTTGGATGTCAGAAGGGGCCTACGATAATATGCGGCCGCATATTCCTAATAAGCGGGATAAGGAGGATATCGACGAAAGCTCCGATACCTATGATACGGTGGAATGGCTCACAAAAAACGTGGGTAATTTTAATGGAAATGTAGGGGTTTGGGGGATTTCGTATCCAGGCTTTTATGCTACTACGAGCGCAGTAGATGCGCACCCTGCTGTGAAAGCGGTATCGCCACAGGCGTGCATTGGCGATTTCTATTTTGATGATTTCCATCATAATGGCGCGTACATACTTAGCTATTGGCGGATAACCGCCCTATTTGGCTATCAGACACTACCTACGATGGAGCCTTGGTATACTTTTCCCGACATTGGCACTCCCGACCAGTACCAGTTCTTCCTAGATATTGGCCCCCTGAAGAATCTAGATAAATACTATGATGAATCCAACTTTTTTTGGAGGCAGCTCAAGGAGCATCCGGATTATGATGCCTTTTGGCAAAAGCGCAATATTGTGCAGCACTTGGGAGAGGTGCGCCCTGCTATGATGATTGTGGGCGGGTGGTTTGATGCGGAGGACTTATATGGGCCCCTAAATACTTATCAAGCGATCGAAGAGCGCAATCCCGATACTTACAATACGATTGTAATGGGGCCGTGGAGTCATGGTGATTGGGCCCGCGATCGGGAGCGGCAGATGGTGAGTAATGTGTTTTTCGGCACCAATATTTCTGATTATTACCAGTATAATTTGGAACGTCCCTTTTTCAATTATTGGCTAAAAGGCGAAGGCTCTACCGAAAAGCTGCCCGAAGCCATGATGTTTGATACTGGAGCAAAAGAGTGGACGGCTTTCGACACCTGGCCTCCTGAAGAGAGCCAGGCACAAACTTGGTATTTAAACCCCAACAAAAACTTTAGCACTACTGCGCAAGCACGTAAAGAAGCTACCGAAACCTTCATCTCTGACCCCGACTACCCTGTACCGTATTCCGAAGATATTGCTGTACCGTTCACTCCACGGAAATACATGGCTGATGATCAGCGTTTTGCCGCAAGGCGACCCGATGTGTTGGTGTTCGAGACGCCTGTTTTGGAGGAAGACTTGACCCTGGCAGGTCCTATTTTAGCGAAGCTAAAAGTGGCCACCACTGGAACAGATGCAGATTGGGTGGTAAAAGTAGTCGATGTATTTCCACCCGATCATGAAGAATACGAGGAGACGCAAGACCACCTGAGTATGGGCAATTACCACATGATGGTGCGCAGTGAGGTGATGCGTGGGCGTTACCGCAATAGCTTTGAAAAGCCAGCGCCTTTTGAGCCTAATGCCACTACGGCTGTAGATATCAAGCTGCAAGATGTCTACCACACTTTCAAGAAAGGGCATAAGCTACAAATTCAGGTGCAGAGCACGTGGTTTCCGCTTATTGATCGGAACCCACAGACGTTTGTAGAGAATATTTTCAAAGCCGATGCGGAAGATTTTCAGAAGCAAACCCATACTGTAGTCGTTGGAGGGAAAAAGCAATCTACCATCCAACTGCCTGTTTATAGCAAAGAATAGCTGTTTAATACCAATCACCATGCGACTGTATTTATTTTGCACTTTACTGTTTACCAGTACGGTTTTTTCTGCTTGTCAGATTGCAGATAGCCCTACCTTAGAAGCCACTCCGCTTCCTTCTCGCTCCGAGCTACGGCAGTCGCTACGATCAGAGGGCAAGGTTCTGTTTATTTACCAAGCAAAAGACCAAGCGCTGGCGGAGGGCTATCGCTCCATAATCCAAAAAATGGAGCAGAGTGATCGCTTTCGCTATGCGATAGAAATGAAGGAAGCCGCTCAGGTAGATACAGCTGATTTACATCAAAAAGTGCTGATACTGATGGGCGCATTTGACGAAAGTCCTACTCTACAGCCCTTGTTTGCCCAACTGCCACTGACCTACACGGAGCAGGGCGTTGCATTTAATAAAAAGCACTATGCCGACCCCGCTCACGTACTAAAGCTATCTTTTTATCCTAACCCACTCCATCCAAGTCTACCATTGTATCTCATTACTGGCAATAGCGATCAAGCCATTCAAGACTTGATGCAGGATAAGTATGCCCGCGAGTGGGCCGATCTGTTTTGGCGTAGCTGGGGCTATGAGGTGTATCAAAATGGAGAGCTGCTCATGCTGGGCAACTATGCGGACTCTACCTGGGTGATGGATGAAAAGATTCACTTTGAGTTTGATAACCAGGGCGATACCTTGTTGCAGACGCCTCATTTTACCTTCCTTTCTAATGAGGTGGAGTTGAAGGAGGCGGAACTAGAAGCGATGGGGCGGCAGTGCGAGGCGAGTGCAACGGCAATTTGCGAATATACTGGGCAGCAAGCGAATGGCTTAAGAATTAGCTGCCGCATGCACGCTTCTATGGAGCAGAAGGGGCTGCAATATAATAATACAGATCAGGCGCATATTCGATGGAGTAAGAATGAGGTGCATATGATTGTCAATGAAAATTTCCAAGGGCAATTGCAGCAGTTGGAAAATCAGGTATTGATTCGGCATCTTTTGGGGAAACCCAAAACTGCCGCTTTAGAAGATGGCCTAGCGCTAAAATTTGCCCCCAACTGGCACTGGCGAGGAGCAAATTACTGGGCCGGGCGCTTGTATAGTTCGGGAAATTTACCTCCATTGGCTGAAATTTTTGACGATAAATTAGTGCGTGCGGAGTCCGACTTCGTGTTCCAGCCCATGGCTTATCTCTTGGTGTCCTTTCTGGAAAAAGAGTGGGGGAGTGCTACTTTCTTGGAGCGCTATGCAACTTGGGCACCCACAGAGGAAGAGATCGCCGCCCTCACTTCCAAGTGGCAGGCCTTCCTCGCTGCCCAGTTCGCTGACCCCAGCGCTTTCCAAGTAGTTCAACAACGCGCGCCCAAAAGCTTTCTGAAAGGCTTTAATTTTGCCCATGAGGGCTATCGGATCTACAACGGTTACGGCTCAAATTTGGCGAAAGCCTCCCTAGAAAAGCTAGCCCGATTAGGCACCAATGCTATCGCTGTAGTGCCTTACTCCTACATGCGCAATCCCAAGAAGCCGACCTATATCCCCATCATTAATAGTCCGGGTGCTGAAAATGATGAATCGGTTGTTTTTGCGCATGCAGAGGCCCAAAAATTGGGGATGTACACGCTGCTAAAGCCACAGATATGGATCAGCCGAAGCTGGCCGGGTGATGTTGAGATGCAGTCAGAGGAAGAGTGGGCGCAGTTTTTTAATTATTACTACCGCTGGATTCGCCATTACGCGATGCTTGCTGAGCTGTATCAGTTTGATGGGCTGTGCTTGGGGGTGGAGTTTGGAAAAGCTACGCTTGGTCATGAGGAGGAATGGCGCAAGATCGCACAATTGATAAAGGGGCTGTATGGTGGGCAGTTGACCTATGCAGCGAACTGGGGAGCTGAGTTTGAGCAACTGACTTTTTGGGACGAATTTGATTATATTGGCTTGAATTGCTACTATCCGCTCAGCAAAGAAGACGCACCGGATAAAGCCGCTTTACAGCAAAAATTTGCCACAATCATCGATAAAATAAATACGGTCAGCGCAAAATATGATCGCCCAGTGGCCTTCACCGAAATTGGCTTCCGCAGCGTGGAAGCACCCTGGAAAAACCCACACGCAGAGCCACAAAATCGACCTATGAACGATGTTCACCAAGCGCTCTGCTATGAAGTAGTATTTGAAGGTCTATCGCAAATCGAGAACTGTTCCGGGATTTTCTGGTGGAAATGGCCCAGTTATTTAGATTACCAAAGCCGAAGGAACAAGAGCTTTACCCCCAATCGAAAGTTGGCAGAACAGACGGTACAGCAGTATTTTAAGCAGTAGTGTAATGGATACTGGTATGCAATCTACACATAGCCCGCGCTCAGTGGATTTGCATCCATGCAGGTAAATTCCCTTACTTAATCAACAGCTTCCAGCTCCGGCTGCGTTGATCCTGCTTCGCCTGAACGATATAGGTCCCACTTGCCAACTGCTTTGGCAGCACCACCTCATTCAGCCCCAGCTGTACTACTTGCTGATGCACAATTTGTCCAGTAGCAGTAGTGACATGTAGATCATATACTCCAGCTTCTTTCACTTCTATTCGAATCGACTGCCCTTTCGGCAATGGATTGGCGCTGAGCAAAGTAAGCTCGGCGTTCGTGAGCGGAGCAGTGGTATTCACTAATGGATTAGTAGGCCGCACAAACACGACAAATCCATCGTGGTCAGAAGCGCGGTTGACGATTTGATCGTTATCCTCAAAAGCAACCGGTTGATCTGCATTACCACGGGCAAATTGTACTTCTACTACCTCCATTCCAGTTAGTTGGGTGCTTACGCAATGGTCAATCAGTTGGGCATCGCCCTCAAAAATGAAACTGTAGCGCTCTGAAGCTTGTACGTTTGCTGTGTGATTAATCAGTTCGGGATCGGTAATATCCTCTAAGTCAAATAGGGCACCTACCGAGGCTGCTCCTGTAATTTGTGCTAGCACATCCACATAGCCATCCGTAAATTCAAAAGCGTTGAAATCACCTACTATAAAGAGGTCACTATCCTGGCGGTCTTGTGCCATCTGGGCTACCGATAGGGCTTGCTCATGGCGCTTAGTACGTACAAAGCTAGCATCTGAACCCTCCACGCCTATGCGCGAGCGCATGTGTACATTGATCACTTTGATGGGAGTGGGAGGGTCCGTCATAAGATTTCCTTCGATTAGTAAAGGTGGGCGGTCGTGTACTCTGCCACCTATGGTAAGCTGCTCATTAGCACCTAGCTGAGTAATCTCTATATTTTGTACGACCGATGGTTTAGCAAGGTAGCCCACCTTGATATTATTCGGCCCATCTTCGTAGTAGGCAACGTATCCTGCATTGGGGTTTTCTTGCGTAATAAAATTGCGAAGGCTGATAAGTGCCGTGAAATTACCCAGCTCTTGCACCGCAAGAATATCAGGCGTACCCAGCGACTCTACAATGTATTTAGACAGCTTGCGTAATTTTCTGGTATAGTTCTCTGTGTCCGGCACTAGTATTAGCAGGTTGATCGAACCAATGGTAATTTCATCCGCCGCCTTTTGACGGACGGGAGCGAGGAAGCCCTGTCCACTGGTAGAATAATTGGTAGGTAGAAAGAAGTAAAAGTCTTCATCCTGTGCCATCACTCCTGTCGCTTCTATGTCCATTCCAGCCGCAATAAAGCGGTTCTCAGGTTGATCCACGCCATTGGGATCAAACCAAAAGCCCTCTGGATTTCCATCCCACTCTGGGAGCATGCTAATGCCTGGAAACTGGATGCCAGGCTCCCGAAAAGGCCGCTGATTAGATGCAGTAACGGGCACCTGCTCCCGCGAATTGGAAGGCCCCGTAGCAAAGCCGCTGAAAGAGACTAACATGCCTTCTACTCGCTCTAATTCAGGGACAAAATCGGGATTTTTAGAAGGGAAAGCAGGAGTAAGTTCAATGATTGGTGGTAGCGATTGATTACTACCTACTACACTGACTATGAGGTTGTTATTGTTGAAGCGTGTCATATCTTCTTCCTCTTCAATTCTACCACTGACATTTACCAAATCGCCTACTTGTACATTGGGACTCACATTGGTAAATACCTGAATACCATTGGAGGTCAAGTCATTATTATCAGCGCGATCTTCTGGTGTCTGGATAAAAAAGAAATCATCGCCTACCGCAGTGACGATATTATTTTGGGTAATAACGAATTGATTGGCAAAAGGGCTACTGTTGCCGCTGCCTTGCAACTCCCAAATTTCTCGGTTTTGTGCCGTGCCACTTACGCTTATCAAAAGCATGTAAAAAATGCAGCAAAAACCAGCCTTTTTAATCCATCGACCTGCTGTAGCGTCTATCTTAGTAACTAGTGTGTGAACAAATTTCAATGACATTGTTATAGTATTAATATGAGTACTTCTACTGAATCCACTTTCTTTTCAAGAGCGTATAACCCTATTTTACAAGCGGCTGTTACCTTGGGGGGGGTACTGTTATTTACAGTGCTCGCAAAGTTAGTCAAATTAACAGGTTTGCTTCCAGTTTCGGAACGTTTTCCTTGGATGGCTGCTGCTGCCTTCTTGCTTTTATTCTCTCTCTTCAATAGTGTTTTCTCGCTTTCCGCAAAAAATCTGACAAAATACTGGGGCAAGTCGATGTATAGCTTTTTGGGCTTGGCCGTTGCTTCTGGACTATTAGCTTACCTGTTTTCTTCCTTGACGATCAGCGAAGCAGGTTCCTACCGATGGATCTACATCGTGGTAGCCATTGGCTATTTGGTTTTTCTATCGATGATGGCTTTCTTGAAGCAGATTGTCGATTTTGCGCAACGGGAAGAGTGGAACCAGCCTCGCATTCGGCGTAAGCCTTCTAAGCGGAAAGATCGTTAATGAGGCAAAAACACTAAATGCTTTTTGCCCATGCCATTTGGATTTTATAGCTAAAAACGGATTCATTAGCTTGATTTTCACCTCAAGCCGGCTGGGCTCTTCATTTTTTCATCGCCAAAAAACGAAGCAAAAACGCTAGAAAAGGCGAACTCCTCCGTCAAACAGTGCCTTTTCGTGCCACCGCCACCTAATTTAGCGTGCGCTATCGCTAAGGACTTGAGCAATCTGGTCATTTCCTTTTTGTTGTTTTGCACAAAATTTGTACATACATTTATATGTAGTAAAGTAGAAATGTATGAAGGTAGTATCTATTTCTTCCTTAAGAGCAAAGATGGAGTCTTACTTCGATAGTGTGAGTAAATCGATGGAAGTCCTAATTATTCCTAGAAATAATAATGATGATGACGCTATCGTAATCATGTCAATAAAAGAGTATAATTCTTTAAAAGAAACGGAGTATTTGCTCTCGACAGAGGCAAATAGGAATCGTTTAGAAGAGTCGCTCAAACAGTTAAAACAGGGTAAGACTGTAGGCTATGACATCGCTTAGTTTATAAGGTTAGTGGTAAAAAGGGCGATGATCAGAAGTGTACGATCATTCAGTGTAGATTTCATTATGATGACTAGGTAATGGGACCTTTTTTCTAATTTTAGGTTTGTAAAAAAACAACCTAGAATGAAAAAACTAAGCTTTACTGTATTCCTATGCTTGTTGGGCCTAAGCCTGATGGGCCAAAAACTCGATCGAGACCTTCTAAAAGGGCTAGCTCCCCGAAGCATTGGGCCTGCTGGCATGAGTGGCCGTGTGACAGCCGTAGATGTTAACTTGTCTAATCCAGATGAAATTTATGTGGGAACCGCCTCTGGTGGTTTGTGGAAAAGCGAGGGTGGGGGAGTAGCCTGGACGCCCATCTTTGACTCGCTCGAAGTCGCTTCTATTGGCTCCATTGCCATCAATCAAAAAAATCCAGACGAAATTTGGGTAGGGACGGGCGAAGGGAACCCCCGGAATAGCCAGACGAGTGGTGGAGGTATCTATCGTAGTTTAGATGCTGGTCGCACTTGGCAGCGTATGGGATTGGAAAAGACCCGCAATATCCACCGCATTATCATTCATCGCGATAATCCTGATATTATTTTTGCTGGTGCCATCGGGTATGCTTGGGGCGATTCGGAGCATCGAGGGGTGTATCGCTCCAAGGATGGAGGAAAGACGTGGGAGCAGGTGCTGTATGTGAGTGAGCGCACTGGTGCTGCTGATTTTGATGTGGATCCCAATAATCCAGATAAGCTGTTTGTGAATATGTGGGAGTACCGTCGCTGGCCCTGGTTTTTTAAGTCGGGTGGGCCCAATTCTGGCTTATATGTTACGTTAGATGGAGGTGATACCTGGACGAAACGCACGCACAAAGACGGTTTGCCGAAAGGCGATATTGGGAAAGTAGGAATTGCCATTGCGCCAAGCAACCCAGATGTAGTCTATGCATTAGTAGAGTCGAAGAAAAATGCACTGTACCGCTCAGATGATGGGGGCTTTAAATGGCGAAAAGTAGCGGATAAAAATATTGGCGATCGTCCGTTTTACTATGCAGATATGTCGGTTGATCCAACTAACGAGAACCGTATTTACAATGTCTTCTCCAATGTGACGGTAAGCGAAGATGGGGGTAAAACCTTTAAAACCCTACTCGGCTGGGACAACATCCACGGCGATCACCACTATTGGTGGATTCATCCGGATAATCCAAACTATATGATTGATGGAAATGATGGTGGCTTGGCTATCACGCGGGATCGGGGGAAAACGTGGCGGTTTGTGGAAAACTTACCTTTAGCACAGTTTTACCATATTCAAGTAGATAATGAATATCCGTACAATGTACTTGGTGGGATGCAAGATAATGGTACTTGGCGCGGGCCGAGCCAAGCTTGGCAAGCAGGCGGCATCACGAATGCTCGCTGGGACGAAATTGGTTTCGGTGATGGCTTTGATGTAGTGGTGGATCATGAAGATGCTAATATGGGCTATGTGATGTGGCAGGGCGGAAACCTTTCCACGATCAACTTTACAACAGGTGCCCAAGCATGGATCAAACCACAGCCCGACCCAGAAAACTACACACCACTCCGCTTCAACTGGAACGCCCCGGTCGCTACCGATCCGCTCGACCCCAGCACCCTATTTTACGGAAGTCAATTTGTACATAGGAGTATGGATAGAGGGAAAAGCTGGGAGATTATTTCTCCAGACTTAACTACCAATGATCCAGAGAAGCTAAAGCAAAAAGAGAGTGGGGGACTCACCTATGATGTTACCGGAGCAGAGAATCACTGCACCGTCCTTGCCATTGCGCCAAGCCCTAAAAAGAAGGGACTTGTATGGATTGGTACCGATGATGGGAATATCCAATACCGAAATGATCGAAAAGAATGGGTCAATGTGACTAAAAACCTGAAGGGCGTAGCAGCTGGTAGTTGGGTAGCTCAAATCCACGCCTCTCCATTTGATGAAAAGGAAGCCTATGCAGTTATCAATGACTATCGCCGAGATAATTGGGCGCCCTACCTCATGCGCACGCGCGACATGGGTAAAACCTGGGAAAACTTAGTGGATAAAAAGCAAGTAGAAGGCTACTGCCTGTCGTGGGTACAAGATCCAGAAGAAAAGAACTTGCAGTTTTTGGGCACTGAATTTGGCCTTTACGTAAGTATAGACGAAGGGGAAAACTGGACGAAGTGGGCGACCAACTATCCAACCGTACCTACTATCGATATGAAGATTCACCCGCGTGAGCACGATTTGGTGATTGGTACTTTTGGCAGAGCGGCTTATATACTAGATGATATTCGTCCGTTGCGCGAACTGGCGCGCCAGCGCAAAGCCATTGTGGATAGTGAGTTGTATGTTTTTCCTACGCCCGAAGCCTACTTGGTAAGCTATCGGTCGTATGCAGGAACACGCTTTACAGGCAATGCCTATTACAAGGGAACGGATCGACCTTACGGTGCGCTAGTTTCATTTTATGTCAATGAAATCCTTAAAAAAGATGGAGAAGGAATGGCCGCAGCGGTGGACACGGCTATGGTCGAAGTCCGTGCAGCCGGAAGTGAAAAAATGATTCGCCGCTTTAAAACGGCTATCAAAAAAGGGATGAACCGCGTTAGCTGGGGCCTCGAAATCGATGGGGTGCGCATGCCTATGCAGCCCAAGCCTGCTGTGAAGGATACTTTGTTTCCTGCGGGCCGCCCGGTACTGCCTGGCACTTATGACGTGACGATTCGCTATGGTACGCTTGCAAAAACAGTACCTGTAAACGTAAATGCGGATCCCCGTATCCAGTTTGACGAAGCAGCCGTAGCTAATTT
>JBCCRH010000021.1:0-27662 GCA_039208045.1 Bacteroidota bacterium | reverse complement strand
TTTGTTTTATCTGCCAATTATCAGCGCAAACTCCAGCACTCACCTACTACCTTCCCGATATAAAATACGACGACGATATTCCGACGCCCGAATCGTATTTGGGCTATCAAATTGGAGAATGGCACCTCAGCCACGATCAGCAGCTGGCGTATTTGCGACTATTGGCCGATCGATCGCCAAGGGTTACTCTTACCGAATATGCTCAAACCTTTGAAAGACGACCACTTATCTATTTGACCATTACTTCTGAGAAAAATCAAAAGCGTTTGCCTGAACTACAGGAAGCGCACCTGGCAGCGAGCGATCCTTCTAAAGAGGCGCCTGATTTTACGGATATTCCCGCCGTAGTATACCAGGGATTTGCCATTCATGGCAATGAACCAAGCGCAGGTAATGCAGCCGTGTTAGTAGCCTATTATTTGGCTGCCGCCAAAGGTAGAGAAGTAGAACGCTTACTGGATGAGGTAATTATCTTGCTTGATCCCTGCCTTAATCCCGACGGTTTCCATCGCTTTTCTACTTGGGCTAATATGCATAAAAACCAACGGCTTACAGGTGACCCTGTCGAACGAGAGTATAACGAAGTTTGGCCAAGAGGCCGTACCAACCACTACTGGTTTGACCTTAACCGTGACTGGTTGCTTGTACAAATGCCGGAGAGCCAGGGGCGCATCCGCGCTTTCCAATCGTGGAAACCCAATGTACTGACGGATCACCACGAAATGGGGGCTAATGCTACCTTCTTTTTTATGCCTGGGGTACCGGAGCGTACGCACCCTATTACGCCTAAGCGCAATCAAGAGCTCACTGGAAAGATTGCTACCTTCAACCAAGCTGCACTAGATGATATTGGGTCGCTCTACTACTCCGGAGAGGGATTTGATGATTATTATTATGGCAAAGGGTCTACCTATCCGGATGGCAATGGGTGTATTGGCATCTTATATGAGCAGGCGAGTTCTAGAGGGCACTACCAAAAAACGGAGAACGGAGACCTCACCTTTCCATTTACCATCCGCAATCAAGTAGTTACTGCCTTATCCACTCAAAAAGCAGCGAAAGAACTGCGTCCCGAACTACTAGACTATCAACGAGAATTTTACGTAACGGGACTACAGGAAGCGCAGCAAGACCAACGCAAAGCGTATATATTTGGCGATCCACATGATGCTAGTAGGGTGGATGAGTTGGTAAGCATTTTGCGACAGCACCAAATAGAAGTGTACGAACTAGCAGAGCAGTATCGCGATGGAAAGACGGTGTATGCCCCAGGAAAGGCATTTGTAGTCCCAACAGAGCAAAAGCAGTACCGCTTGGTGCGCGCAGCATTTGAGACGCTTACGACTTTTGAGGATAGTATTTTTTATGATGTATCTTCTTGGACGTTGCCCTTGGCTTTTAATCTAGACTATACTACCATTGATGCAGCCACCCTACCACGCCTTCAGGGAGATGCGGTGGAAGGGCTCCGCGTTTTGCGAAAGCTACAAGAACCTGAATCGAGTGAATACGCCTATTTGTTGCCTTGGGATGATTACTATGCGCCAAAAGCGCTCTACCAAATCCAGCAAAAAGGCCTCCGTACCAAGGTAGCCACCCGCAATTTTTTACTCAACGGCAAGTCTTACAGCTATGGAACCATTATGGTACCCGTACAAAACCAAAAGCTGAATGCAGAGGAGATCTATTCCCTCATGGAAACGGTGACCCGCACCACCGGCGTAGCCATCGACTTTGCTGATACCGGATTGACGCCTACTGGAATCGACTTAGGGAGCCGTGATTTTGATGCGCTGAAGCAGCCTAAGACCTTGCTCTTGGTGGGGCAAGGGGTAAGCCCCTATGAAGCAGGGGAGGTCTGGCATTTGCTAGATGCGCGCTTTGATATGGAAATTGTGAAAGTAGATATGGATCGCTTCAATCGTATCGATTTGGGTAAATACAATCGGATTGTAATGGTGGATGGGAGCTATGGGAGTTTGGGAGATAGAGGGGTGAAAAAGCTCAAAACTTGGGTAAGCGAAGGAGGAGTACTGGTTGCTTTGAAGCGAGCAGCACAGTGGGCCAATAGCAAGGGGCTAGCCAATTTGAAAGTGAAGAAAACGACAACCAACGAGAAAGGGCGCCGCCCGTATGCCAAAATAGGTGCAGACAGAGGTTCAGAAGTGATCGGTGGCGCTATTTTTAATGCGCAGCTCGATATTACGCATCCTATTGCTTACGGGTATCACAAAGCGCAAATGCCCGTTTTCCGACGTGGCACCTTCTTTTTTGAGCCTTCTAAAAATGCCTATGCAACGCCTATGGTATATACAGATGATCCGCTCATTAGTGGGTATATTAAGCCTAAGAATTTGGAAACACTCAAAGGTTCCGCTACTATTGTAGTGAACGGCATGGGGAGTGGACGAGTGATTTGTATGGCGGATAATCCCAATTTTAGGGCTTTTTGGTATGGAACGAATAAGCTATTTTTGAATGCGCTATTTTTCGGAGACATCATTTCGAGTAGTGCTACCGAACGTATAGGTACAGACTAATTTGGCGCTACCGAAGATGTTAGCTAAAAAAATAATGGCGCTTGTGCTGGGAGGGTATTTACTTACTACCAATTCAGTACAAGCGCAGCTGGAGCTGAGTCCGATGGATACCATCCTGACTCAATCGGCATTTCTGGGCAATACCTTTTATCTACAGGGCAAGCCCATGGATTTGTCGGTGATGCGTTGGTTTATGAGTGATTATCCAGCGCCTTATCAACAGATCAGGATGGCGGTATTAACCGATCAGCTTAGTATTGCTGGCTATGGCTTAGGTGGATTATTCGTCTTCTCTGGCTTATTTGTGTACGAGGACAATCTGCCATTGGCCAGGGAGCTACTACGAACTGGTGGGATTAGTATTGGTTCTGGACTCTTGCTACAGTTTTTATCGGGTATTTACCAGCGCAAAGCGGCTCGACTCTACAATCGCGAAATTGTGACTGCTTTTGAGCAAAAAAAGGCGGTGAGTATGCGCGTGGAGTGGGAGGGGGCGGAGGTGAGGTTGGTGGTGCGGTGGTAGGGGGGAGGGGGAGTGGTCGGTAGGCGGTGGTCGGTGATCAGTGGGCGGTGGTCGGTAGTCGGTGGTCAGTGGGCGGTGGATACTTCCTTGAACTATAAAGTGTTGATTAGATAGATATGACGAAACAAACGAAAAACGTATTTAAATACTGCCGTAACTGCTTTTATCCGCTGGCGCGTAAAGCTAATTACTGCCCGCATTGTGGACAGAAGTATACCTTGGGTAAGCTGACGGTGCGGGAGCTATTGGATGAATTTTTTGAGGCGATTCTCAATGTTGATTCCAAGATTTTTCAGTCGGTCATTACGCTCTTTAAGCCAGGGCGATTGACCAAAGCTTACTTTGATGGGCAGCATAAGCGCTATGTGCATCCGCTGCGTATTTTTTTGGTGACTGCTATCTTATTTTTTGCGGTGCTAGGCTATGTGTTTTATGATGAAATGCACGATTCACTACAGCAAACGACGCAGGAGTATAGAGAACGGGGCTATAGCTCGCAGATTATGGATCGATTGCAAAGTGCGCGTGGAGGGATAGAAATCCAATTTGGAAGTAGTAGAATTGTTTCTTCTGCCATTGATTCCCTTTTGCAAGAAATGCCTTACATCGGGGAAGATACGATGGGGCTGAATTACATGGTGCTCCAAGATAACTATACGTTAGATGTCAAGAATGTTCAATTTGCCAGGAAAGACGTAGCTGTTCGAGACCGAGAAGCTTTGCTAGATGACTATGGTGTAGAGGGATTTTGGGCGCGGATGCAGATCAGGCAGCTCCTTAAAATTGATGAAGAAGGGGGCAACTTTGCGCAGTTCATTTTGGGGAAACTCATCTGGATGGTGCTCCTAATGATGCCCATGTTGGCGCTTATTCTGAAGCTGTTGTATTGGCGTAGAGATCGCTACTTTGTAGAGCACTTAGTCTTTTCTTTTCACTATCATGCCTTTGCGTTTGTTGTGGCATCTATCGTTTTCCTGTCTTTTGGCTACATGAGAAATTTAGATATGGATACCGAATGGATACCCATTGTAGTAGGCAGCTTGTGGGTGATTATCTACCAGTATAAGGCGATGCGGTATGTGTACCAACAGGGCCGGATCAAGACTTTTATTAAGTATAATTTACTTAACATCTTTTACCCCTTTATATTTGCTGCGTTTTTGGTAATTACGGTTATCATTAGTGGATTACTATTTTAAAGAAAGAGGCAATGGCATTACAGGCACCTTACGATCAATATGAGCTAGTGATTGGTCTGGAAGTACACGTTCAGCTAGCTACCAAGAGCAAGGCTTTTTGCGCCGATGATACCACTTTTGGGGCGGCACCCAATACGCATGTAAGCGCTATTTCCTTGGGTCATCCCGGCACGCTGCCGCGCCTCAATACGCAACAAGTAGCCTTTGCTGTTCGCTTGGGGCTAGCCCTTGGCAGCTCTATCAACGAATACTCTACTTTTGATCGCAAAAATTACTTTTACGCCGATTTGCCGAAAGGCTATCAAATTACGCAGGATGCTTCGCCCATTTGTGTGGGTGGGCAATTTCCGGTGGCAGTAGCTGGCAAAGTCAAGCACATCCGTATGCACCATATTCATATGGAAGAAGATGCCGGAAAATCTATCCACGACCAAGGCACTAACTACTCCCTAATCGATCTCAATCGAGCAGGTGTACCCCTCCTGGAAGTGGTGACAGAGCCAGATTTCCGCTCTGCGGAAGAAGTGGATGCTTTTATGACGGGTATGCGGCAGCTGGTGCGCTACCTAGAAATTTCGGATGGTAACATGGAGCAGGGCTCGATGCGCTGCGACTGCAATGTATCGGTACGTCCTTTCGGGCAAAAAGAATTTGGCGAGCGCTGCGAGATCAAAAACCTCAACTCTATGCGCTATGCGCGTAAAGCCATCGCCTACGAATTTAAACGACAGATTGATCTAATCGAATCGGGCGAAAAAGTCATCCAACAAACCCTCAATTTTGACCCCGAAACGGGTATCACTAGCCCCTTGCGCAGCAAAGAAGATGCGCACGATTATCGCTATTTCCCAGAACCAGACTTGCCACCCGTGCAGCTAAGCAAAGATCGAATCGAAGCGATCAAAAGTGCTATGCCAGCCCTCCCTTGGGTGCTCAAGCAACAATTCCAAGCGCAGTTTGGCCTATCCGAATACGACGCCAATCTACTCACTGAAGAGAAAGAAACCGCACGCTTCTTTCAAGGTTTAGCGCAAGCGACCGACAACCACAAAGCTGCCGCCAACCTCATCATCAACAAAATAACGCCCTACTGCCAAGAGCAAAAGCTCACTATTTCAGCCTTTCCTATTCCACCCAAGGCACTAGCTGCCTTCATCGAGCTCATCGATAGCGGCAAGGTGAGCAGCTCCATCGCTTACCAACGCATCTTCCCTGAACTCGTTGAGCACTCCACTGAAGCACCCCAAGCGATTGCCCAGCGCCTCAACCTCATCCAATCTTCCGACAGCAGCTTCTTGGAAGAACTAGTCGATCAAGCTATGGCTAAATTTCCTGACAAGGTAGCTGCTTACCGCAAGGGTAAAAAAGGCCTCATTGGCTTTTTCATGGGGGAGGTCATGCGCAACTCACAAGGCAAGGCAGAGCCGAAAGCTACCAATGCTCTATTGCGCAAAAAATTGGAGCAAAAGTAACCGTATAATTGGGGCAGCCCCCGACAGTATCGTCGGGGTCGGGCTATACCGCTCCTATCCCTGCTGTGCCAGGCAATGGCCTTACACTAAAAAAGGCCCTTACTATGCTCACTTAGCGATCATTTCAGGATTATAATCCACAAATGACCGGTCATTTGTGGATTACGATCCCAATATGTATATTTACATATGGACTTTTACATTCAACGCCGTATTTTAGATCGCCTACAGCAACGATTGGGCGATCATAAAGCTATCGTTGTGCAGGGCGCTAGACAAGTAGGGAAAACCACTCTGATTAATCAGTTATTGGCTAACCGAAATGATGTGATTTGGATTAATGGAGACAATCCCACTAGTCGGCTACGATGGAATAATATAGATTTAGCTACTCTAACTCAAATGACTCAAGGCTATGAATACTTGGTCATTGATGAAGCGCAGCGCATTGAGAATATCGGGCTTACTACCAAGATGGCTATTGATAATCGCTTGCCGATAAAGGTGATTTTATCTGGAAGTTCTGCTCTAAATCTAGCCTCTTCTGTCAACGAGCCATTGACTGGGCGCAAGTGGTCCTACGAGTTATTTCCGCTGAGCTGGGAAGAGCTTGTTGGTGCCTATCGCCTTCCACCTATGCTTGATCGATTGGAAGAGCGGTTGCTGTATGGATGCTATCCTGAAGTAGTGACACAGGATAGCAAAGAAGAACGGCTGCGAGAAATCGCCGCTTCTTACCTCTATAAAGATATTTTAGAATACGGTAACGTCCGCAAGCCTGATCTCATTATTAAACTATTGCAGGCTCTAGCCTATCAAATTAGCGCTGAAGTAAGTTACCACGAGCTTTCGCGCTTACTGGGGGTCGATGTAAAGACCATACAGCGCTATATTCAGCTATTGGAAGATTCGTATGTATTGCTGCGCTTACCGGCATTATCCACTAATCCACGCAAGGAAATCAGTACTTCTCGTAAGATATACTTTTTAGATAATGGTATACGAAATGCAGTGATCGACAACTTTAATCCTCTTCGGATGCGGAATGATCGGGGGCCTTTATGGGAGAATTTTATTATCACGGAGCTATATAAGCAGCGCCGCAACATTGGGGGTGGAGATCAGTTTTACTTTTGGCGTAGCCGAAGTCAAGCTGAGGTAGATTTGGTGATTCGGTCATCGGGGCATTATGAAGTCTTTGAATGCAAATACAACCCCCGAAAAGCTACCAATAAACTACCAGATAGCTTTATGAAGCGGTATGAGCCTATAGCCATTACCGTAGTCCATACAGAGAACTTTTATCAGGTACTAAATGCTAACGATTAAACCATGCAAGAAAACCAAGATGACGAACTAAAGCGCTACTACACCATCGGTGAAGTGGCAGAGCGATTTGAAGTATCCAAATCATTGATCCGCTATTGGGAGAAGGAATTTTCGATGCTAAATCCGCATAAGAATAGTAAAGGGGAACGGCGCTTTACCAAGCAGAATTTGGAACAACTACAATTGATCTATCACTTAGTGAAGGAAAGAGGCTTTACGCTTGAGGGGGCCAAGAAGGAAATCAGGCTACAAAAGGCCCTCCTCAAGCAAAAGCAGCAGATGATTGAAAAGCTTAAAAGATTGAGAAACTTTCTGAAGGAAATACAAAATAATATTTGAAAGAATTGCCGAAGCAATTCCAAGCTTCTTCAAAAAAAATTGGGGCGATTATTCGCCCCCCCTTGCCAATTTATATGGCACAACTTCAAAATTGTCAAATGTACATTGGGAATAATAGCATTCTATCTTTAAACGATGTGTTCTCTCATAGTAGTTTGGGATAAAATCCGTGTCTTGTCTTTATAGTAGAAAAAATCAGTCCAATTGGAGTTAAATGGCGCTTAGTCCTGAACCTTTTTTGTAAAGTACTGATAATCAGTATTCTTAATTTGGGCGGGAGTTGAGCCAAATGGCTTGACGATCTAACAGAAAATAAAAAGACGTAATAATTTCGTTTTTATGCGAAATGGTTACGTCTTTTGGATGAGAAAACGAAAAACGGAATCCGAAAAGCTACTTTACAATACGCTTATAGCTTTCCTTGATGAACGGAAAATCCTCAAATAAGTGGGGATGCTTTTCGTAATATTTTTTGATTTTGTAGCGAAGGTTATCCGTATTTTCCATGCCTAATTCTATCGCTACATCTTTCTTTACTTTATTCTTCCGAATGAGCGATTGTTCAATCTTTTCTAGATCGATAATGGCGTGCTCTTCATCGATCGTTAGTTCGCCTCTAGAAGTCGGCGCAGCCGCTTGTACTACGCTAGGCTTCGGACTTGTTTGGTAGGTCTGAATTTCAGTAGGAAGGCACTCCAAATCAATCTTCGCGCGATTGTAAATGCGCTTTCGAAGCATCATATAGTTAATCGCGTTGCGAAGTTCTCGGATATTGCCTGGCCAGTTATATTGCAGGAGATGCTCTTTTGCTTCGGGTAGCAATAGGGTGTCAAATTCTACGCCTTCGCTGTAGAACTCCATAATGAGTGGAATATCACTCTTGCGCTCCCGAAGCGGAGGAATTTCAATAACCATCGCTTTGAGGCGTTGGAATAAATCCGCTCTAAAGCTTCCTTTTTCCACTTCTTCGGCTAAGTCGCGGTGCGTTGCAGCTACAATCTGTACATCCAGCTGGATGTCCTTATCCCAGCCCACAGGCCGAATGAGCTTCGTCTCCAAAAACCGTAAGAGTTTAATCTGGATATTGGCATCAATATCACCAATTTCATCCAACATAAGGATGCCATTATTTGCTTGGCTAAAGTAGCCTTCAGTATCGCGAGTAGCTCCGGTAAATGCCCCCTTTTTGTGTCCAAATAGTGTACTTTCCAAGAGGGTTTTTTGGATAGCAGAAAGGTTAACAGCTTGAAAGGGCCGCTCGCTGCGCGCGCCATTCTGATGCAAATAACGGGCTGCTACTTCCTTCCCCACACCAGTCTCTCCGGTAATGAGCACCGTAATATCAGGTTCTTCCGAAACCATGCGTAGAATGCGCTTAATCTCCTGAATTTTATCCGATTCCCCAATAAATGAATATTCCTTGTTGCGTTGATCTCGGTGGCGCTTTACTTCTTCACGAAGCATGCGGTTCTCTGCTTTTAGATTATTGCTCTCAATGACTTCCTTGAACTTTTTATTCCAATAGTCAAAGTCATAGTCCTTTTTGGGTAAGAAGTCCCGCGCACCGTGCTTCATGGCGGTTACTACAGTATCTACATTATTATCTTTAGTAACAACAATAATGGGAATATTCGGATGGTCTTGGTTGAGCTCTCGTATTAGCTCCAAGCCGATCTTTTCTTTCGTATTATCCAATACCAGGTCGAGCAGAATCAGATCATAATTGGGCGATTCCTTCAGCTTTTTTCGCAAGTGTTCAACGTTGATGGCCCCTTCAAACACGAAATTGCGTCGAAACGAATAGCGAATTTGTTGGTGAAATTCGGTATCGTCATCAACAATTAAAATGTTGTAATTTTTAGTTGACATATTGTCTCGCAATAATTTCCAAGTCTTCTTTAATAGTTCTTAAAGTCTCTAAGCAATCTAAGTTTCTCAGTAGCTGTTCATTCGTACATCCCCCTTCAAAGTAGGGGGCAATGGTTTGTAATGCTTGATCAATTGATTTAAACGTAGTAAAAAAGGGCAGTGCAGCGAAGTGGGGCAGATAATTCACCCATCGATTGAGTAAAAGCTGCCACTTGCTTGCAATATTGCTATGTTGTAATAATTCTTCATACACTTCAGTATAAGCTACCTGATATTTATCCATCTCATCATGCGCCATGGTGAGCGTCATCAAGATGCGGTGTAGTACATCCGTCAAACTTTCATCGCCATGGCCTTCAAAAAAACGGTACAGCTTTCGCTGAATGTCTAGACCTCCTTCGGCAATAGGTTCCCACTCTTCGCTTACGGTACGAGCATTTGCCAAAAAGAGCGATACATCATCAGGCCAATTTAGCAGGTCAATATGGTTAGAATGCTGCTGGGCTTGAAAACCTGATGTAATAAGTTTGGTAGTTGGTTGTGTTGCTTTGAAATACTTCTTCCAAAGGGCAGTAGTTGCTACATAGGTTTGACCAATAAAAAGCGGAGTAGATAAAATGTGGTAATCAAATATAGTCTTTTCTGTGGGAGTAGACAAGTGATAGGGCTCAAACTCGGCTGCTGTAAGACGACGTTTTAAGTGATTAAAAATAGTTTTGTCAGACGAAATAATTCCTATTCCCTTGGTATTCATTAAGTGTATGCTAATTCTGGCATATTGCGCAGTAGCACATCAAACTGTTTGCGTAGCTGCCGCAAATCAACCGTTTGATCATGAACGAATAGGTGGGTTTTAATAAACATAACCAACTCTTCATACAAGCGGCCTTCTTGCACTCCATAAACAGCTTTAAGGTTCTCCTGGCAATCATCAAAAAAGAATGATCTTTTTTGTGTTTGTTCAAAACTCCGAAGGGTATTCTCCAAAGCAGTCCCCTTTCGGATTTTTCCAATAAAGCTCAGTAACCGCAGGAATAAAAGTTGATTTTCTTCTCGTTGTAAAAAGGCATAAAGCACACTAGAATTGAGCGGCTCTTCGTCTAAAAATGGCAAAAAAGCCACGAATAGATCCTCTCTTAATTCAAAGATTTTAGCCTTAAAATCGTACGAATAATGCTGCCAGACAGCATTGAAATGTACGGATTTTACTAGCTTTTCCTCTTGGCGTACAATGGCGCTCACGAGCTGATCTTTTTCATGATAAGGGGAGGCTAGCTTGGCGCTAAATGTCCCTTTGGTACCCAACAAACCTCTATGGTTGTTAGCTATATAGATATAATCCCCTCCTTCACCAAACAAGAAGCTACGAACGACTCCTCCCGATTGTTGGAAATCAGATAGACTATTTAGAATCTGGCTGATCGCCTTTTGGGAGTATCCATGCCTGCGGTGTAAAAACAAGTATACTGATCTGTCAAGTCCTTCTGCTTCCACCATCTGTCGAAGCAGTCCAATAGCAGTCGATGTGAATGGTATATCTGCTCGAATTAACTTATCGTTGATATCCGAATCAGTAGACCATTCGTCATGAGTAGCCGTTAAGCCACCATGCTTCCATGACCAAACAATGATCATGGTACGAGCTGTGTTCATCATAGTATATGTTTGAAACCGAACATTAAATTGCCTCCTTCGTCCGCTTCAGTGTGTAAATGGTTGTGTGTGTACGCTGTTTTTATGTTCCAAACAACACCTTTACCAAGTTATACTTTAGTTCAATATCATCTTTTCTGCCTAGTGCATCCTCCATACCGGAAATTAAGGATTCTACTGGGCGGAACATGGTAAAAGTAGTGTATTGCTGATATTTCGGGTTTTCGGTTAGTTTAATCCACCATTTGGTGCGCCCTCGACCCGAAGTGATGACCAAGATAAAGTTTTCTCTGACTTTTCCATTAATAGTCACCCATGGTAATATTTCTTTTTCGATAAATAAGCCAATATTTTCATCTTCAAAATCGACATGTTCACTGTATTTCGTCATCAAAATCTTCTCTATATAAGATAGATGAATGATCAAAAAGTGACAGTTTTTGAGGATGACCTCGCTCTCCCGCTCCCACAGTCCTTGCCAATTATTTTTTTCGTCTAGGTAGGGCGCTTGCTCCTCATGAACAGCCATATTCAAGGTGTTTTTGAATAGGTCTTCTCGCTCATTACCTCTTATTCGGTGCTTGATACGGTTATCAAAGATACAGATTCGCGTGCATAGCACTTCGAATAGCTCAATAAATCGAGCCTTATTAGCTGTAGTAACTTGGCCCACGTCTCGTACATCTTTTAGGAAGTAGGTTTTGTAAATGCCATGATTCCGATAGCGGAGGAGTTTGGGATCATTGGTGGGGCCACCGTGAGCGAGGTGTAACTCTTGCTGAATACTCATAGCTGCGCCAGGGTCGCCATCTAGCTGCTCCACTTCATTCGTATTGAGGTAGCGGAAAGCTTGCTTGGCATGTACATCAAAGAGCAAGTAGCCCGTGACAGCACCATCTACTAATATCTTAATAGCATGAGTGGGTGCAGCTACCCATTTCTTTAGCCAATGCTCATAAGCAGCTAGGATGTCTGCGCCAGACTCCTGCACTGTAGTATCGATTTTCTGATCAATAATGCGTATTACTCCATTAGATCGTACCTCTTGCCAGAGCACGGCATTTTCTTGTGCATTTCCCTGAATATTGACAAACTTAAAGCGGGCCAAATTTTCCCACACAAAATCGGTATCCGAAAATCCAGCTACTTCCTTGATATTGGAAGCTTTCCAGATGTAGAAATATTTTTTAAGATAGCCGCTCTGATGTTTATACACTTGCGTAAAGGCAGCCTTTTGAGACATTACCTTCTTGTTCAGCTCCATATCGTCATGAGGATGCATCTCCGAGCTAGTAGCAGGAGAGATCCAAGGATAGAAAGCCGCATCACGCGGTGTGTCAAACGAGCGGTCACGAGCGGGATTATTATCGCCTCGCTGTACTAGTCCAAATTTATTATTGAATAACATCCCTGCGCAAATCTTATCCTGATAGCTTCCTCCCAGCTTTGGGGCAAAGGTATCTTCATCCATAATATCGGCTACAAGCGCATCAAATTTGCGCCGAATCAGCAATTCTGAATTGCGCAGTCGAAGGTCCGTTGGAGTGTTAATCCATACGCCTACTTTATAGAGCTCTTTCTCTTTCTCTTGCTTTTGGTGCGGCTGAACACTGGCTTCTTGTAGTGCAATGGTTAGTTGTAGACCATGCTTTTGGATATGCTGTAGGCTTTTACCCTTGTAGTGCTTTACATTCCGAATTTCGTTCTCCAGCATAGTAAAAAAGGCATGTCTGCCCACCACTTCTCCTGGGAAGAATAACTGGGCATCCTGTAGGACTTGCTTAATCATAGCATAATCCTGCCCTGGGCGAACGAAACTGCTCATCGTCACCAATTCCGAATACTCATCGTAGTAAAGGCGACTACCATCTGGAAGGCTCAGAAAATAACCACGAATTTCATCCTTTTCGGAGCGTTCTCGCTTCTTCTTGATGTCAATTTCTACAAAAGTACCTTCAGCAAGTACTTCTTTTGCCTTTCGGAATGGTAAATTTGAAACCCTACTATCACCTTCAGGAGCATAGAGAACAATCTGTAAGGAAATCTTATGAATATCTTCGGATTTTGCAATGGTGCCCAGATAAAGCGGGTTGTTGATAAAATCCTCCCATAGCACATTGAAGAGATTCTTAGCTTCTCCTCCAAAGTGATTATCCCGGGCAATACCACTCCAAAAGGCCCCCTTTTGCATCAAGAAGCCTAATAGCGGCTGTATTTCTCTGGCTAGCGAACCAGGGTAACGAATTACATCATTGTCTGCACTTTCTTCCTTTACAAACTGTCCCTCCATCCAGGGCTGTAGCAGCTTTACTAGGCGATCCAACTCAAAACCTTTAGGTACATAATCTCCAATAATCTCTTGTACTTCTTCTACCTCCATATAGTGCTCTTCAGAGGTACTGCGCAAGCTCTCTGCCCGCCGCTTAAACCACCAGTTGAGCGCTACCAGACTATGCGCGCTTATGTTGTGCGCATAAGAATCGATCATGATAGAAATGATCGCCGTTTTTAGATAAGGGGCATACACCTTACTGTGTATTACCTTATCATTCAGTCTGATTCTTGCTTTAAAGTAGGGGAGATAGCGCTTGTAGTATTTATCAAACTCTAGCTCCTTCAGGATAGGATTTCGGTTGATCTGCTGATAAAACACCTCTGAAATAGGAAGCTGAATAGCATCCGATTTTTCGGGGTTTCGCCCTACTAAATCCCAGTCCAGAATGAGATTTTGATAGACCTCACAAATCGACCGAATCAAGCGTTTGATCGTCTCCCGGTTGATGAGTTGTGCATCTTTACCACTGTAGACAATGTGTACAATACCATCAAATTCCCCAAACTGAATTAAAGGAACGGAGAGATATTCATCTTCATGTACATCAAAGAACTCTTTTAAGATATTATATTCTGCGACCTGTCTAGGAGTAGGTTCTTTGGTGGTGCGCTCAGGATATAAAATAGATTCAAAATAATCTTCCAAACTTCCCATGCCCACTCTTGGAATATCATCTAAGCGATATTCTCCCAATCCAAACTCGCGGTACAATTTAGAAGAAACCACAGCCGTATCACTCAATAAATCGGTGACATCCAAGAAATTCCAGTACTCTTCTAGTCCTGGAGCTTTTTTATCATTATCACTTTCTAAAAGTTCTCGCTGACGAGGAATACCAGCATAGACGAGGGGGACATTTTCATATCGGTTAATATAGGAGAGCTCTTCTCTGGGAAGTGCATTAATAAACATGGTAAAATTGTTCGGAAGCGTGTAGCCCCTCACTGCCATATGCACCCGGTCTTGTAATAGATTAAAAAACTCATCGGCCCTTGGAAAAGGAATGACTTCCCTCAAGAGGTACTTTTCATGTTGAAGAACACCTGCCTGGCTCATAACTCTAAGTTTTGGTACGTAAAACTAACAATAACTTCAATGCATACTTAGCACTTTGAATACACTTCAAAAGCCGTAGATACACCAATGATATTCTGGGAAGGTACAATTCTATAACAGAGAATACAGCAATAGCCCTTTTCCACACGGAAAAAGGTAGAAGATAAGTAAACTATTCTCAAGCCTTTCACAGTAGCCTATTGTGAAAAGAAAAAAGACACGTATTTCCTCCCATCATTAAAACTACGAATGAATTTTGGCATTATGGAGTAAAATTTGCAGAAAATTTTACGGAGTGGTTCAGTTTTAACTTTATTTGTGCCTAAATCGAATTTTTATGGTAGAAAAAGGCAGGTATTTTTTTGAAAAAGGAAAAAGACCAAGCGACTTCCTGGTGTGGGGCATTTACCAGCTGTTGATTCGAATTTAGCTGAGCGATATGGCGTTTGATATGCTTGTAAAAGGAAGTTTTTTTGAATTTTTTGTAGGCACTATTTTTCAAACAAGGGTAAAGAAACTTATTCCAATGCACAATAGAGCAGGTAGCTAACAAGTGTGCTTTACTCTTTCCCTGTCCAGACAGAGCTTGCTCACACATCGCTGCCAGTACTTTACTAAATTGAATAGATTTGAAAAGCGCATGCGATTCCACTAAAGTATCGAATAGAACAGGCTCCTGCTGGGGCTCCCATGCCTGATGACCCAGCTGGAGAGCATGAGAGAAAGCAGTACAGTGTGGTTGCTCTACTAGATGCAACAAAACCGGAAGCGTGATATTTTTATTCTTTACGTCACTAAAAGCGTCCTCCGAAAGCTTAGATCGGGTAGTGAGTTCCAGCTGGGAGGGAATCACATCTGCATTGTCATTAATGATCTGCCGCATCATACCATAACAAACCGAGAATTGGATAGCCTGCTGTCCGATACGTTCTGACGCTCCAGTCAGTTCAATCAATAATTTGGTAGCTAACACAAACAAGGATGCACAAGTCAAATAGATACGCTTGAGATAAAGTGCCGTATAATCCCAACGGTTCTTGGGAATGCTACGCTCCAATAAGCGAAGAAAAGGCTCCAAACGATCAATTTCAATGAGCTGCTCTATCGGCTCGGGCAGCGGATGGGCAGGAATATCATTATTGTGAATAAAACAGTCATAAGTATTCCATTCCTTTTCTATGCACTGGCCTAAGTCTACTACTTGAAATGTTTTTAGGACATAGCGCCGGATAATCTTGGCTGTCTTAGCATCAAAGGATTGGTCAATATATTGATACAGTAAATCTTTTAAGAGGTTGGCATTCAAGAGGTTTGCATTAATTGCTGTGGTTGTTTGTACTCCTGCTTTTTGATCTAGTACTTGGTTGTGTAGGTATTGAATGCTAATAATGAGTTCGAAAATAAAGGGCAGCTTAGTATGAAAAATAGCTTTCGGCAGCCGCTTTCCTTTTCGTATCGCCTTATTTTCCTTAAGGTAAGCATACATTTGGTCGACAAAGAAAGCACGAAGTGGATTTCCACTAAAACGCTGGTCGACTAAGGTGAATAAATGTTCGTTGATAGCAGCATGGTAATCCGTTTTTTTAAAAAGTAATAACTCCTGCCATACACGATCATTCAACGCTTTTCTTTCATCATTCTTTTTCAAGGGTATCGGTTTTTGGTTAGCTCGATCACTGACTTGTTTATCGAGTAGCATCGTAAACTTGCTTACTTTTCGACCCTGTTTTTTTCCAATCATCATAGGATACAATTACTTCAGGCTGCCTCTCGCAAGATGGCAGCTTGCGTGAATAAACGAATGTGAGGTCTAAAACTTCATGATCTTATTGAGTTGTTACGTAAGAGGCTGCGGTTTGCAAGATGTGGGCTACTTCCTTAATGCTGTGTGGGAAGCAGATACAAATGAGGGTAGTGTGGAATATAGTAGATAGCTTTTCATAGTATTCAAATTGTATAGTTCTAAGAATTAGGCGCATTTATTGTTCCACATTCTATGCCAAAGGCAAATGACGGAAACTTGCTAGTGTAAATCTTTGCTTATGAATCGTTTAGACCTTGTTTTTTGCCCTGTATACAGGCCTTAGCAAAAGAGTTGTGTTATTGAAAAATCAGTAAAACGAAAATTTTTCGGGGATCAACCAAAAAATTACGTTTTACTGAATTAAAATTTAGGGTAATGCCTCCCCTTGTCTGTATATTAATTGCAACTTTTTGCCAAACCTGTTCAGTGGGTCGTACACATTTACATACCTATTGCGTAGTAGAGTACAACCCCTATAGCTAGTACCAGCAGCAACAGCATAAGCCGCAGACTAGCTACTTCCTTCCGGATACGCTTATAATCCTCGAAAACTTCCTCTTGGAACTTTTCGCGCATCTTGCGCTCACTCTCTAGCGGCCAACTGTAGTCAGCATCCGAAAACTTTGATTCTTCTTTGGTACGAAGAAGGGATGAGGGCTGAGATACCGACTGTTTCATTTGCCGTTCGTTCAACATGATCAACAGCAAACCAAATAGCAGTGATCCCGCCAATACTGTGATAGCTCCCATAGTATTCTCATTTTACCTTTTAAAAATAGGGTCTCCCAGCAAACACTAACGCTGTGCAACGATTAACTATTTCGTTCTAAGATTAAAATGTCCCTTCTTAGCACAGTTGTACTACATTTCAATCTGTTTCGTATTAGAGAGGATAATGCAGTACATTAGCCTCTGCATGCACAAGCTTTAGAACGGGGTAGAAGCCTAAAAAGGTGCGAATCTGACGATTCTGCAACAATGGGGGGTAAGCTCTTTCAGTATACTAAGTAGGAAATATTGTACCATAATGGCGAGAAAATCGTATTGCTAAATTTTTATTTGTAACTAACTGGCAGTTAATTTTATGTATTTATTTAATATATGAGTATTGTATTTGAGGTGTTTTCTGAAAACGGAAAAATTTCGTTTGTGTCCGAAAAGTCGAAATTTACACTGGTTATTTACGCTTATAGTCTAAGATATGTAGCTGTTGGGAGCAAAAATCAAAATCTACGTCTACATTCGAAGCGATGATTAAGGTACGATCTTGAGCAAACTGGTCGATTAGTGACCGATACCATTCGATACCTTGTTGATCAAGATTGGTGGTTGGTTCATCTAAGAGCACTAGTGGGGTATCTGAGCAAAGGGCAAGTACTAGCTTTAGGCGTTGCTTCATACCAGAGCTAAAATTGCGGATTTCCTTAGACTTAGAACGCTGAAAACCAAGGAGTTCAATCAATTGCTTAATCGATAAGTTTCCTACAAAGGGTTTAAAACGTTGGTGAAAGCTCAGTGCTTCTGTCAAGGTAAGTTCCTCTATCAGTTCAATATATGGTGCTGCAAAAGTAAGATATTGGTAGACCTGTTGGAGTTCGATCTTCTGCTCTTGAAATCTATAGCTTATGGTTCCTTTACTAGGTGTGAGATGCCCTGAAAGCATCTTCAGCAAGGTACTTTTTCCCGATCCATTGGGGCCAGTAATCGCGTACTGATCGCCGTGCTTAAACGTGGTAGTTACATTTCTGACGATCCACTCTGCCTTGTAGCGTTTACCGACTCCCTCTAGCTCAATATTCATCAAAATCTTCTACATTTCTACCATTAATCTGCTGGAAGCCCCGCATAATACCAGGGTCTGCTTGGCGGATGAAGTGAAGAATATTTTCACGCAGTTCAGATTCTTCGAGCGAATCTTCTATGATCTGAAGCGCATGGGAAGTATTGTAGCCTTTCACAAATAAGATGCGGTAAATCTCCTGCACCTGCTCAATTTGCTCCTTCGAAAACTGACGACGCTTCAGCCCAATATGGTTGACCCCTGCATAGGAAAGCGGCTCACGAGCAGCTTTTACATAAGGTGGTACATGCTTGCGTACCAACGAACCACCGGCAATAAAGCTATGCTGGCCAATTTTTATAAATTGTTGGACAGCAACAAGGCCTTCTAAGATCGCCCAATCTTCAATTTGCACATGACCCGCTAGATTCACATTATTAGCCAGAATAACGTGATTCCCTAAGATACAATCATGCGCAATATGCACATAAGCCATCAATAGACAGTGGCTGCCGATTACCGTTCTATTGGCATAAGAAGTACCCTTATTGATCGTAACACATTCGCGAATGGTCGTATGATCGCCAATTTCAACAGTAGTTTTTTCTCCTTTGTACTTGAGATCTTGAGGAACACCACTGATGACTGCACCCGGAAATATGCTGCAATTTTTCCCAATTTTGGTTCCTTCAAAAATGGTAACATGAGGTCCGATCCAGGTACCATCACCGATTTCCACATCTTTCTCTATATAACAAAATGGGCTGATGGTAACATCTTGACCAATTTTGACCTCAGGGTGGATAGTTGACTGTTTGTATTGATCCATGTTAGGAGCGCTTAACGATTTGAGCAGTTAATTCAGCTTCAGAAACAATTTTATCACCTACAAAGGCAACGCCTTTCATCTGGCAAATACCTCTTCTAATGGGTGCCAACAAATCAAGGCGGAAAATGACGGTGTCCCCAGGAACCACTTTTTGCCTAAATTTGGCATTATCTATTTTCATAAAATAGTTATCCCAATTTCCTGGATCTTCCACTGTACTCAGTGCTAGGATACCTCCGGTTTGAGCCATTGCTTCTAGTTGTAATACGCCAGGCATCACTGGATTATTCGGAAAATGCCCTTGGAAGTAGTATTCGTTAAAACTCACATTTTTTACGCCCACTACATGCGTCTCTGATAGTTCTATTATCTTATCTATAAGCAAAAATGGATACCGATGAGGTAGCCACTCTGCAATTTTTACCGTGTCAAATAACGGTTTGGCACTGGGATCATAATGGGGGAGCCCTCGTAACCGTTTCTGCTCTTGATAGTGTTTTTTGAGCACTTTCGTAAACTCTACATTTGCCTTATGGCCTGGCTTAATAGCTACTATCTTACCTTTAATGGGTTTTCCCAAAAGAGAAATATCGCCAACAACATCTAGTAGCTTGTGCCTTGCAGGCTCATTTTTAAAGTGTAATTTCAAAGTATTCAAGATGCCATCATTGTCCACTTTCACGCTCGGCTTATCTAGCTTTTTCGCTAGCTGATCAAGGTAGTCTTGCGATACCTGCTTATCAGCAATGACGATAGCGTTATCCAAATCCCCCCCTTTTATCAAGTTTTGATCAAACAGAAACTCCAATTCATGCAAAAAAACAAAGGTTCTGCATGGTGCAATCTCCGTCTCATACTTATTGAGATCATCCAAGCGCGCATACTGCTGACCTAACACCTCCGAATTAAAGTCGATCATCGTGATCACTTCAAAGCTGTCAGCGGGCAAGGCAAGTAGTTCTGCTCCCGACTCCTCATCTTTATACCGAATCGGTTCGTGTACTTCGAAATATTCGCGTTCTTTTTCTTGCTCGTCGATTCCACTGGCTTTCAGTATGCTAACAAACTCCTTGGCGCTTCCGTCCATGATAGGTACTTCAGGGCCATCCAGTTCGATTAAAATATTATCAATACCAAGGCCAGCGAGTGCAGAGAGGGCGTGTTCTATAGTGCTAATATGGGCATTACCCACTTTAATAGTAGTACCACGTTGGGTCGATACTACCTTAGTGACATCAGCACTCAAGAGCGGTTGGTTGTCCAGATCAATGCGCTTAAATTTGATCCCATGATCAACCGGAGCGGGCTTAAAGGTGATGGTTACTTCTTGTCCTGTGTGCAATCCGACTCCTTTTAGAGAGGCCGGTTTCTTAATCGTACACTGCTTCATATGTAGTCGGCTAGCTAAAATTTTTGCAAAGATAAGTTTTTTGCTGGCTTTACCAGTTTAATCAGCTTTTTGGTAGGGATGAATTTGCTGCTTTCAAGGCTTCTAGCTCCTTTTCGAGCTGGTGAATTTGCTTGTATAGTGCAGGTAATTTCTTAAATACAGCATAAGAGCGGATGTAATCTTTATAGGGGATAGCTGGGGAGCCAAAAACCGCAGTATTAGGCTCTTTGATGGAGGAAGGCAACCCACTTTGAGCTTGAATTTGGGTGCCATCGGCTATGCTGATATGCCCCGAAAATCCAACTTGCCCCCCGATACGGCAAGCGTTACCAATTTTGGTACTGCCAGCAATCCCTGCCTGAGCAGCAATAACCGTATCTTCTCCAACCTCCACATTATGCCCTATCTGAATTAAGTTATCTAATTTAGCGCCTCTTCCAATCCTGGTGGAACCCATCGTGGCACGGTCAATAGTCGTGCCCGCTCCAATTTCTACATCTGATTCGATGATTACATTGCCAATCTGAGCAATCTTCTGATAGTGGCCGTTTTCATCCGGCGCAAAGCCAAACCCATCACCCCCGATCACTACATTAGGATGGAAGACGCACCGATCACCCACCACACAATCATCCAGCACCCGCACCCCAGGGTACAGCACCACACCCTCGCCAATTCGAGCATTTTTACCAATATACACCTGGCCATGTATTTGGCTCCCTTTGCCAATAGAAGCACCCGCACCTACAATAGTAAAGGTATCGATAAACACCTCTTCAGCCACAGTGGCCGACTCATGTACAAAAGCATAAGGGGAAACCCCACTTTTGGTAGCAGTAGACTGGCCAAATTGCTCTAAGAGAGATGCAATAGACTTGTAGACATCATCCACTCGAAGGAGCGTCAGACCCTCCGGTAGCGCTTGGCTGGGCTCGAAATCGTGGCTCACCAACAGAATAGAAGCAGTTGTAGTATAGGCATATGCCTCGTATTTTGGGTTACCCAAAAAGGAAATCGTTCCCGCTCCACCTTCCTCAATCTTACTCGGGCGGTTCACCTGTACTTCGGCATCTCCTTCTACTACGCCATTCAAGATGGCTGCTAATTCTTTGGCTGATAATTGCATCTGGCAAAGGTAAAAAAAACTTACAAGTTTGCTACTTTATCCCGTTAGCAGAACAGCACGGAAACCATTACCTTTGCGCAAAAATAGAGGACTTGGAAAAAATACGAATCGGTACCAGAGGAAGCAAACTGGCCCTTTGGCAAGCCAACTATACCCAGCAATTGCTGCAAGAACAACAGGTAGCATCAGAATTGGTAATTATTAAAACCAAGGGGGATAAAATACAGCATCTCGGTTTTGATAAGATGGAAGGTAAGGGCTTTTTTACCAAAGAAATTGAAGATGCACTGCTAGCCAATCAAATTGATATAGCGGTACACAGCATGAAAGATTTGCCCACTGCCAATCCAGAAGGATTGGTTATTTCAGCTGTTTCCTATCGAGATAATCCAGCCGATTGGTTGCTGATTCGTAAAGAGGGCATCGATGCTAGTCAGGATTTAGGCTTGCGCCAAAATGCTGTGGTAGGCACCTCTTCCGCTCGCCGCAAAGCTCAGATGCGCTACCTCCGCCCTGATGTGGAGCTAAAAGATATCCGAGGGAACGTACCTACTCGTATCCAAAAATTGCGCGATGGCCAGTTCGATGCCATCCTATTGGCAGCGGCGGGAATCAGTCGCTTGGAGTTAGATGTGGACGAATTTAAGGTAGTGCGTTTTCATCCCAGAGAGTTTGTTCCGGCGCCAGCGCAAGGGGTGCTGGCTTGGCAAACCAGGGTAGATGATCTGCCCACGCGTCGCATATTAAAAGGCATTCACAATAAAGCAGTAGCAGAGCAAACCAATGTGGAGCGGCAAGTACTGCGCTTATTTGAGGGTGGTTGCCAGATGCCACTCGGTGTGTTTTGCGAAAAAGATGCCGTTGGGAACTATCATATCTGGGCAGCCAAAGCCGCTGCTTGGGATCAGCCCCTCCAACGGGTACAGCTTTCGTCCAGTACTAGCTTTGGCCTTGCTGAGCGTGTGGTAGAACAACTAAAATCGCTTTAATCTCCCGTTGTGCCCAGCGTTTTTATTACCCGACAACTGGAAGCCGACAGTCCTTTCTATTCGATACTAAAAAGCGAGGGCTTCGATGTGCATGGCACTTCATTCATCCATTTTACCGTTGTGCCATTTACGAAAATACCTGTAGCCGACTACTTTTTCTTCTACAGCAAGACCGGCGTGCGCTATTTCTTTGAGCACTTACGTGAAATGGGCTGGGGCACGCCCACACCCATGCGTTGGGCCGCCATGGGAAATGGAACAGCTAAAATGCTCACTCAGTATCAGATCACTCCAAATTTTATCGGGAATGGCAAACCTACGCAGGTAGCCGCCTCTTTTTTAGCTACAGCTAAAAATCTACAAGTGTGCTTTGTGCGGGCCGAGCAATCCAAAAACAGCATACAGCGTTTAATTCAAGATCAAGTTGCTACAACTGATTTAATAGTGTATCGAAATGAGCCGAAGCGCGTTAAGGAAGTGCCAGTGGTTGATTACATAGTGTTTACCAGCCCAATGAATGTCGCTGCTTTTTTTGAACAGGGACATACTACTGAGGCAGTAATAGTAGCTATTGGGAATACGACAGCAACAGCGCTAAAGCGCTATACGGCACAAGAAATTCTGTTACCAGAAGAAGCCTCCGAAAGCAGCTTGGCGAAAGCCATCTTGAGTTACTGTAAATGAATCATTATTTTTTACTAAACTTCTCACAAACATGTATAAATCCATCCTCCTCTTACTATGCTTGTCAGCCATCAGCTGCCAAAATACCTCAGCCCCCCAAGAAGCCCCAAGCGTACCCTCCGATATACGAACCCGCTTTCAAGATTTTGCCGACTTCTATAAAGCTTTCCATGCCGATAGCCTCTACCAAGTGGAGCATGTCAACTTCCCATTAGAAGGCCTTCCCGCTGAGGCAGATAGCGCCACCATTATGCAATCTACTTTCCGCTGGCAAAAAGCCGATTGGACCATGCATCGGGGATTTAATGTAGAAGGCAGTGAGTTTCAGCAAGATTTCCTACCCCTTGGCGATGACCTGATTATCGAGAAATTTGTGCATCCGCAGAGTGGATGGGGCATTATCCGCCGCTTCGCCAAACTAGACGGAGAGTGGTATTTGATCTATTATACCGGCTTGAATAAAATCCAATAAGATTTCAAAGCCCGTGCTATGTAAGCCCAGCCCGCGCTCAGCGGATTTGCAATCCGCGAGACAAAAGCCTAAGCCCGTGCCCAGCGGATCTGCGAGAGCCTACTGTGACAACTCCCCATCATCCCCAATAACAAGACTAGTATTAGGAAAGTCCACTCTCGTCAGCTCTTGCAACTTCTTAATGGCGCGCTTCTGGCTATCAATCTTAGGTCCATGCGTTTTAGCTTGGTAGATAGCAGTAGCCTGACCACTTACAAAGGCACCTTCTTCATCTACCTCAAGGGAAATGATTGGGGCGATGCCTGCGGCACCTCTCAGGTTGAAGCGCCCGTAAGTGCAAAAGTTGCCAAGACTATAGATGATGAAACGATCTTTGTAAAGTTCGGCAGCTCGGGTGACGTGTGGGCCGTGGCCGAATACCACATCAGCTCCAGCATCGATCACCGCATGGGCAAATTGGTGGACGTTGCCCCGATTTTCACCATAGTAGGTTTCCGTTTTTTTAGGGACGTGCTGATTTTTTGCGCCCTCAGCGCCCCCATGAAAACTGACAATTACAATATCGCTTTGCTCCGCTAGTTGGCTTACGATTTGCTTCGCTTTTCTGATATTGCGAATGTCGCAAGTACCCACATTGGGGGCAAAGGCAGCCATCCCATAGCGCACCCCATCTCGTTCAATCACAGTCATTTCATCCGTTCCTGCTAGGCCTGCATAGGCAATGCCTGCTTTATCTAGCACTGCCTTGGTGCGCTTTCGGCCAGTAGCCCCAAAATCGCCCGAATGGTTGTTGGCGATACTCAGCAGATCAAAGCCCGCATCGACATAATGCTGGACATAGCTTTCCGGCGAACGGAATACATAGCAAAGACTCGGATTTTTACATCGCTTGGCAGTACCTCCTTCATTTAGAATGGTACCCTCTAAGTTACCGAAGGTAACATCCGCATCTCGCAAGATAGGATTGACTTCGGTCAAGAGGTTTTTTCCGCCATTAGCAGGCAAATAGTTCTTAGAGGGGTAGTTGGTGCCCAACATCATATCGCCCACTCCAATGATCCGATAAGTCTTCTTAGCCGCTGTATCTGCTATGCTTGCAACTAAGGTATCTTGTTTCAAGCTGTCCGCTTGAATGTGCAGCGTATCTGCTGCGGTGCTAATCTGTTGACCAGAAGAAGGCCCTTCAAAACCGCAAGCTAAGATGGCACTTACTAAGATAGAGTTGATGCCAATGAAAAAGAGACCCCCAAAGCGAGAGCCTCTTTCCGATAACTTTTCAAACATACGTTTTATGTCTTATTCGTAGTCTAATGCCTGATTGGGCTGTTGTGCCGCTTCAGTCAAGATTTTATATTCCTCTGGCGACAAGCCATCCATACAGAAATTGATAGGATTAACATGTCTTCCTTTGTAAATCACTTCATAGTGGCAGTGGGGAGCAGTAGAGCGACCAGTACTTCCTACCGTACCAATCTTTTGGCCACGAGCGACTTCCTCTCCTTTCTTCACACCCGTTGTGTGCATGTGTGCATAAATGGTACGGTAGCCATAGCCATGATCAATTTCTACCACATTACCAAAAGTACGGCTATACTCAGAGCGTATTACCTTACCCGCGCCTGTTGAGTGGATAGGCGTTCCAGTGGGCGCAGTAAAGTCGATACCTTTGTGCATCTTGGGCACTTTAAGGATCGGGTGGATACGCATACCAAAGCCAGAAAGCAAGCGAATATTACGCACAAGCTTATCTTTACGTACCGGTTTGATAGAAGGAATAGCGGCAAACATCTCTTCCTTCTCTTTTGCCATATTAATAATGGTATCCAATGACTTAGATTGCAAGACCATTTGGCGCTTCAACTTACCAACCTTCTGGTCGATAGAAGCCATGAGCTCGCCAGAGTTAGAGAACTGCTTGTACTCTTTTCCTTGATCGTGTCCACCAATGCCACCGTTCCATACGCCATCGTCAATCGGGTCCATCCCGAATATCAGCCTATGAGCATAGGCATCACGATCGTATAGATTGGTTAAAGCATCGCTCATGCGATCAAGTTCGTGGTCTTTTTCTTGAAGCTCAATTTTGAGCTTGTCAATTTCACGCAAGTAAGCCTTCTCCTTGGGAGAAGTCGTATAACGATGTGTAACTAACGTGAAAATAAACGCGGTAAGAATGGCGGCACAGAAAAAGCCAAAGGCTCGTAGTAATCTACTTTTGTTCGAGACAACTACTTTTTCATACCGCAGCGTTTGGGTATTGTAAACAAATTTTTCTCTTCTCATGAGTGGTTTAAGTTAGCCAAAAAAACTTTGCTACATAATGTCCAAAATCCCTAAAGACAACACCTAAATTGATGGTTCTTCCTAATTAAAATACGTTGACAAAGTTCATACAGCTGATCAAAAATAGCTAGCGGTGGCAGAAAACCAAAATTTTAACGGTTTATTTCGACCAAAGCTTCACCTTTTTGATTAAAAACACCTTTAATAACTCCTAAAAAGTACTTTTTTGATGATCTTTTAGTGCTGTTGTTCATAAAAGCATCCAAAGATGTAATTTACTTGACAGTAATTCGACACATTAAGGAAACTTTAACTCATGCTTTAACTCTACAATCCCTTTTTTGTTTAACCATTGATTTATTAGCTATCTTCGCGACTTCAAAATAAAATTTTCTGAGCAATGACTGCGAACGAGATACGCCAACAATTTCTGGACTTTTTTGAAGGTAAAAAACACAAGATTGTGCCTTCGGCTCCTATCGTCAACAAAGATGATCCGACACTGATGTTTACCAATGCTGGTATGAATCAGTTTAAGGACTTCTTTTTGGGGAACAAAACACCAGATAATCCTCGTATTGCGGACACGCAAAAGTGCATGCGCGTATCGGGTAAGCACAATGATTTGGAAGATGTGGGAAAAGACGGAACACACCATACGATGTTCGAGATGCTGGGGAATTGGTCGGTAGGGGACTACTTTAAGCAGGAGGCGATAGAATGGTCGTGGGAATTGCTGACTGATGTCTTCGGTATTGACGCAAGTCGACTCTACGCTACGGTATTTGGTGGAGATGAGGCAGAAGGGCTAGAGCGAGACGACGAAGCCAAGGCTTTCTGGCAAAAGGTGCTACCAGACGATCGCATTTTGTATGGTAATAAAAAGGATAACTTCTGGGAAATGGGCGATACGGGGCCTTGTGGTCCTTGCTCAGAAATCCATGTGGATTTGCGCTCGGATGAAGATCGGGCAAGCGTGCCCGGGCGCGATCTGGTGAACATGGATCATCCCGAAGTAGTAGAGATTTGGAACAATGTATTCATCCAATTTAATCGTAAAGCAGATGGTTCTCTAGAATCGCTGCCTGCTAAGCATGTGGATACCGGAATGGGCTTTGAGCGCCTCTGTATGGTATTGCAGAATAAGAAGGTGACGTACGATACCGATGTGTTTTCTCCTATTATTAAGGCGATCGAAAAAGCTTCTGGTAAAACCTACGGCTTCAGCTACGCTTCCGATGCCATGAGCGATATTGCCATGCGTGTAGTGGCAGACCACCTGCGGGCGGTCGCTTTTACCATCGCTGATGGGCAATTGCCGAGCAATACGGGAGCAGGCTATGTGATTCGCCGCATTTTGCGCCGAGCAGTACGGTATTATTACTCCTTTTTGGCTATTAAAAAGCCGTTTTTGACGACGCTAGTACCATTACTTAACGAGCTGATGGGCGATGCTTTTCCAGAGCTGAAAGCTCAATCTTCACAAATTGCTAAAATTATAGAGGGAGAAGAAGTGACTTTCCTAAATACGCTAGCCAATGGATTGAAACGATTCGATACGCTTGATACTGAGGGTGGTGTGGTGAATGGCAGAGATGCCTTTGAGTTATATGATACCTTTGGCTTTCCGATCGATCTGACGCGTCTGATGGCAGAAGAGCGAGGGCTACAAGTAGATGAAGCAGGCTTTGAGGCAGCTATGGCGGAGCAAAAGGCGCGGGCACGAGCAGATGCGCAAAAAGAAGTGGGGGATTGGACGACCTTAGATGCAAGCGCGGAGGTCGAGTTTGTGGGCTATGACCACTTAGAAGTGGCGGATGCCAAAGTGTTGAAGTATCGTACGGTAAAAGTGAAGAAGAAGGATCAGTACCAAGTTGTACTGGATCGCACGCCATTTTATGCAGAAAGTGGTGGACAGGCTGGCGATTCCGGTTGGCTGAGCTTTGGCGAAGAGCGAGTGAAAGTAATAGATACACAAAAGGAAAATGAC
>JBCCRH010000020.1:0-28683 GCA_039208045.1 Bacteroidota bacterium | reverse complement strand
TATGTAGCCACGACCCGCTCGGTCTCCGGCGTTTATTCTCAGGTGGCTGCCGAGGATGATACCTTCAAGGAAGCCCGACAACTGGCCGATCAGTTTGCTGAATTGGAAGGGCGCCGCCCTCGCATCATGGTGGCTAAACTAGGGCAGGATGGGCATGACCGTGGCGCAAAAGTTATCGCTACAAGTTTTGCAGACTTAGGCTTTGATGTTGACATAGGGCCATTATTCCAAACCCCTGCTGAGGCTGCGCGCCAGGCCGCCGAAAACGACGTGCATATTCTGGGCATTTCTTCTTTAGCAGCTGGGCATAAAACCTTAGTGCCGGCAGTGATCCAAGAGCTGGAACAGCTCGGGCGCGAAGATATTATGGTGGTAGTAGGGGGCGTCATCCCCCCGCAAGATTATGATTTTCTATACGAAGCTGGTGTAGTTGGTATTTTTGGCCCTGGTACGAAAATCGCTTGGGCAGCTAGCCAAATTATTGGGGTACTAATCAATAGTGTGGAGGCTTAAAGAAAAAAAGAAGGACAGGTGCCTGAAGCTACCTGTCCCAACTATGCATACCAAAATTCAAAACTACTTATGTCTTTAAAAAGCTCCCCAATCCAGCCCCAAGCCCGGTTACGCTTCTAAATAAAAGGCTCAAGAGACGCCGGATGGGAAGCCAAAGATAACCTCTAAAAACTAACTTGGATGTTATAAGATTGTGTAGCTTGCTCTGTTGAACATGCATTCGCCGCTGTGAAAGTCAGCACGCCTGTTCCATAGCCACCCCACTTAATTTTCACATAATCATTGCCAGACTCGATGATCTGCCCTAGGTTAGATGGTACATTCACATCGTAAGTAATATTGCCCGTATTCTGACTGCCCGCACCAAACTGATAAATACTCTCATCGCCATGATTATGCTGTTGACTAGCAACATTAGGCACGACTTGGAATTGCCCTACATCACCCTGAGGGCCGCTAGCCGATAAATCAACAAACTCGGTGTAGGTATCTGGAACCTGTCCATCGTCTCGGGTGCACAGCGGTTGCACTTCAACACGCATGGGTACAGCAGGGTCTAATTGGGTCAGCTCTATAGAAGCATTCACGGTAGCTTCCGTAAATCCATTATTCCCTTGCGTAACAGTCCAGAGATAACCTTCTGCGGCAGGACTAACAGCATATGCTCGTACTATACGGGTTAGGGCACAGCTCTGGGTGGCATCGTACACTACAGAGAGATTACTTACTGCTATGCAAACGTCATCACAGTTATCGCCCGTTACCCATTCTACAATTTCTATGATGACGGCGATAGCAGGGGCAGCATAAGTCAAGATTTCTGCAATAATTTCACCCGCTTCTCCAAAGAAACCATCAGGATCGTCCAGGCCCAGCTCTTTGATAATCTTGTTGGCTAAGCTACTCCCATTGCTGGCACTGCTGATAAGGTCTTGCAAGAAGTCAATAATGGAGCAGTCTCCATTTCTGGGTTGAACTCGGTCGCCTTGTGCATTGTACCACAAAGTGGCTAAGCGCATCAGCTCGTATATATTATACGCAGATAGCTGTTCCTTTTTACCTAAGGATACTCCTTCCGTATAGGCATCGGATAAGCCATTTTCAAAGGTGTTCAGTCCAGTATTCGGGATGTTTTCAATACGTTGGTAAATGTCTTGATAGACGTCAAATTCAGTGTCAGACAAATTTCCTTGGCTTCTTTCCATTTGGATGTAAGTCCCAAAGTCCATATTATCAGAAACCTTGTTTCCTTCGGTAAAACCTTTTTTAAATTCTTTCCGTACAAGCGACGGCACGTACTGCATCGGATCGGCATCTAGATTGTAATTGATATGCCGATAGAAAAGATCATTAAAATAGGCATTGCTGCTGGTAAGTGCATCAGTTGGCTTTTTACTCCGTGGTGTCACACTCCAATGGTGATCATTTGCCGATTCGGTATCCTTAAAATCAATGTCTTTGTTACAACTCGCCAATAACAAGACAAGTAATACTGCTAAAAAATGTACTGTTTTCATTTGATGAAAATTTAGGGAATTGAAAAAATTAATGTTATTCATTCCCTCTCAGATTCCATCTTAAAACTCTGGATTACTTTACGCTTCGATACTTAATACCATTTGGAAGGAAAAGGTAACCGGTCGGTGTACATTTTTTTTGAAAAAAATTTAGGAAGCCTTACTCAGGCGCTCCAAAACGGCAGTTTTATTGAAAGATTTAATACTTTGGAGAAGCTCAGTATTGACTTCGGGAGCGAACAGGGAGCCACTTTTTCGGTCATCGAGTACTTCTACCTTCATGGCTTTAGCTAGCGCTTTCGCTAAATCGCCTAAGTTTTGGGCGTAGCGGTCACTTTTGCCTAAGGCCATAAAAAGGTCGATGATGCCCGTGCGGATAGTTTCGTGCTGATCGAGTTGAAGGAGCATTTGGCGCTGAGTCTTTCCTTTGGGGGAAGCGCCTTGGTGCTGTAGTTGTCGGCGTAGCTTGTCGGCATTGTAGCCTAGCACTTGAGCGCGGTATTGCCACCAATCGTTGGCCTTGCCACCATTGCGCGACTCGTATGTTTGTAGGTGTTGTTTTTCACAGCTTTCTTGGCAGGTCATAAAGCTCATGGCTTGTGCTAGTTCAACCAGCGCGAGTACCTGCTCTTTTGTGAGCAATTCCGCCTGCTCAACTTGTTCTTCTAAGGCTAGTAGTGATTTGGCATACTTCTGCTTCACTTTGCTGCGGGAATTCAAAGCAATCATCTTGGCCAATTCTATAGAGAGGTAGTAATCTTTTATTACCGTTGGCTCTTTGGCTTTGCGCGGTGCAAAGTCCTGCATACGAAGGGGCTTTCGGATACCATCTCTAAACTCATATACATCATTGAGCCACTTGCGCACATTGGCGGGATAATGGTGATCCGTTAGCTGGAGTGCTTGATGTAGATCAGTTGCTTTAACTACTTTTGTTCCTTTTTTGCTGATAAATACTTGCAAATCCATAGCAGTAGTATTTTTTTGCTTATTACAAATATGCAGTTCTTGTTTTGTTTTTGCAAATTTTAAAACAATTTTTTTAAAATAAGTTGTTTTGTTTGTATTTAATCTCCTCATTTGCCGGAAGGCACAAAGCCACTTCGGGTAAAAAGTGTATATTTAGTACATGGACGTCTTGTTTTTAAACTTTGCGAATAGCAGAGAAGCACCACTACCCAAACTCCAGGAAGAAGAAGATACCGTATATAAGTATCTGACCCCTAGAGCCCTTAAACAGCACTTTTTGTTGCATCGTGAGTCGTACGCTACCATCTCTAAAATTGCAGAGTACCTTACCTTATATAGAGATTACATTACCATTTTCCACTACAGTGGCCACGCTGAAAAGCATGCGCTCTTGCTCGACCAAGAAGATGCCCAGGCAGGTGGCATTGCTCACCTATTAGGGCAGTGCAAAGCGCTGAAGCTAGTGGTGCTCAATGGGTGTTCCACGAAGGCGCAGGTGGAAGAATTGCTAGCGCAAGGGGTGCCCGTAGTCATTGCTACTAGTGCACCGGTGGAGGATAGCAAAGCACTGCGGTTTGCCATTCGTTTTTATCAAGCACTTAGTGATAATGCTACTATTCAAGAAGCTTTCGAACTGGGTGTAGGAGAAGTGAAAACAATGGATGCCAGTATTGGAGAATTAGTAGTGCGCGGAATTAAACTAAAAGAAACAGCTCCCCCCGAAGCACCTACTTGGGGCTTGTATCACCAAGAGGGTAAAGAAAGTGTACTAGAAGAGACGCTACCCAGAACCCCACCCAAAGCCGTCATTACCGACTACACGCCCAATGAGCACCTCATTGAATCGCTCTGGGATGGCTTGCTCGATTATAGCGATGCGGTAATGATGCTTTCTACACGTAGAAACCTGACCTTAGCGCGAAAGCGCATGGCGATACTCAATAGTTTGCCGGCGCCTATTGCAGAACATTTGCGTAAGCTACTGGTACCCGTAGAAGCAGAAAATAGAGGCTATGATAAGATCAGTGTGAGCCGCTTGCAGCAGTGCGTACATGCCTACCAGGTGACGATGGAGTCGCTGGCCTACACGCTGCTGGCACAACTATGGGAGCGCTACCTGGAATTGCGCGCTAAAGATGAGCAAGCAGTGTTAGTGCTACAGCACGAACAAGTGAAAGAGCTACAAGCACTGCTCAACCTCTCGCCCAAAGATCAGGAAGTATACGACTATATCTCCTTCGTCCGCACCATACGAGAGATTATCGAAGCCAATCAATCCGAAGAGGAAGAAATAGCAGATTCGGAGCCTTCTCAAAGTCTTTATGTGCAAGAATTGGACGATCTTAAGCAACTGATCTACCAGGGAGGTGCTTTCCAGAATGCTTGCTTTTTCTTGGAGGTGTTGCGAGTCAAGCTCAATAAGCAGTCCGTGGAGGCCTCGGAAGAGGCAGAATTGTGTCGTCGAGCGGAAGAATCGCTGGGGGCTATTTTTCAAGAATTGGGCTTTTTGGCCAAATATACTCTCGCTGCGGTGCAGCATATTGATGTGCTCAAGTACCGCCATTCGCGCCAAGCGAAATTTGACCATGCTACGGTTTACCTTCGGGATTTGCTGGGAGGGCTAGAGCGCACGTCGCTCGAATTGGAAGCGCGTTATATGGATAACCGCTCGGTATTGCTGCTCAATGAAGAGTCCCTCCAATACCTCAATCTTTCGCCTTTTATTATTGATGCGAATGCCTTTGAGCCGGATACTGATGTGTCGAAAGTGTATTTTTTGTCGCATTACAACGCAGATGCGGACACCTACACCTACAAGTATATCAACAAGCCCGAAGACGAAGCAGCCGCTATTACGGTAAGTAAAAAGGGGCAGTTTGCACTGATTAAAGAGCAGCTTGACGAATTTAAAGAACTATTGACAGCTAAAACCCCCGAAACGGCATGAATAGTCCTTTTAAGTTTTTGGATGCTTATGATCTGGAAGACCAAGACATCTTCTTTGGTCGCGATGAGGAAATTGCCAAGCTGTATGATATGGTCAATAAGAATCGGCTCATCTTGGTGTATGGCCAATCGGGTACGGGGAAGACGAGTCTGGTGCGCTGTGGCCTAGCCAGCCGCTTTGATGTGACGGATTGGTATGCGCTGCTAATTCGACGACGTGGTAATATTAATGACTCTTTGGCGCAAGCCATCAGAAAGCCTCTGGGGGGGGAGTTGCTGGATACTTTTGCAGAGTCGATAGAAGAACTATATGCCTTGTACCTACGACCGGTTTATCTGATTTTCGACCAGCTAGAAGAGATATTTACTGCACGGGATAATGAGGAAGAGCAGCAGCTATTTATTCAGACGATTGCGGAGATTAATGCGGCAAATTTGCCGTGTCGAATCTTGTTTATACTACGGGAAGAGTACTTAGGGCATTTGTATAATTTTGAAAAAGTGATTCCGACCCTCTTCGACCGGCGCCTGCGCGTAGAGCCGATGACTTATAATAATGTATCTGCGGTCATCACCAAATCTTGCGAAAAATTCAATATTAGCCTGCCTACCCCAGAAACTGCCGTTCGAAAAATCATCGACGGCATTAGCGATCGTAAATCCGGTATTCAGCTGCCTTACCTTCAAGTCTATCTCGACATGTTCTATCGAGAAGACTATGCACGCACCTATCCCAAAGGCACCGCTCAGGAGCTCCCACCACTCACCTTTGAGCTGGAAGAAATTAAAAATTTTGGAGCGATTGGGAATGTGATGAAGAAGTTCTTGGACGAACAGCAGGCCCGTATCAACGGCGTATTGCGGCAACGCTATAAGAACATGCCCGAAGATGCTGTTCAGCGGGTGCTAGATAGCTTTGTGACCCTGGAAGGGACAAAGCGTTCAATTGGCTACCATATGGATGGAGAGCGATTGGTTTTAGAGCGAAAAATGAACAAGAAAATTGGAGCATTGCACAAAGGAATGCTCCCAGAAATACTTCAGCAACTGGAACGCAGCCGTATTCTCCGAAAGGATGATGATAGCTTTGAATTAGCGCACGATAGCTTGGCAGCCCTCATTGACCAGCAGCGTAGTGGGGAGCAGCGGCAGTTGAATGAAGTTCGGCTACGCCTCCAAAATATTTATAAAGAGCATACCACTACTGGGGTTTTTCTGAATGAAAAACAGCTGAAGGATGTGGACGAAGTGTTGGCGCAATTGGAAATAGAGGCGCCTGTGGCGCAGTTTGTGGAAGATAGCCGCAAGCAAGTAAAAGCGACAGCGCGGCGGAAGCGAAATACGCGCTTGGCCATTCTGGGGAGTATCCTAGCTGTTGGTATCGTTATGGGTATTTCGGCATGGTCGACCCTTAGGTATTCGGAGCAAGTAGAACAAGCCCTAGAAGCCTTGAAAGCTTCACAAGCGCAGCAGGAACAGACGCAGAAAGAAAAGCAATTAGCAGATTTCACTAATTATGTGAATCAGGGAAAAAGCAAGATGGAACTGGGAGAGTACGAACTAGCAGTGGCCCAATTTGAAGTAGCGATAGACCTAGCCCCTACGCCAGAAGAGGCTACTCGAATAAAAGAGGGTGAGCTAGAAACCAGCAAGCAGCTGGCGATTCAGAAAGTGCAATTTGACTCGCTGATGACCGCTGGCAATTTAGCGATTGAAGAAAATCAGCTGGTAGCAGCAATCAATGCTTTTCGGCAGGCGGAAGGCATGGTCTCCGACGTGACCAATGAGCGCCGGGTGAAGAATCGTTTGGAGGAAGTGCGGGTAAAAATGTTGCCTTCTTTTAGGCAAAGTGTAGAGCGGGCCTATATTTTCTACGAAGCAGAAGACTGTGTGCTGGCACAGCAAATTTTAGTGCAAGCGAGACGCCTACAGCCGTATTTGCGCAAAGCAAATATCCCTCGCGAATTAGATAAAATAGCAACAGTCCAAAAGGAGTGTGCTGCTGCCACCTCAAAACTGATCGATTGAGCATATGAGATATTTCATTCTATCGTTACTGCTACTTACATCAAGTACCTGGCTTACTGCACAGTGCTACGAGCGCTTTATGGAAGCTGGTAAAGCGGCTTACGAAGACCTAGACTTTGATCGCGCACTGAAGCAATTTAAAGCAGCCGAAGTGTGCTGTGAGATGGATCGAGTGGATGATTGTGACGCTTTTGAATGGATCGAAAAAGCGCAAACGGGTTATTATGACGCCATTCAGGAACGCACACTGGAAATTTTGGCTACTGATTTGGCTAACAAAAGTAGGGAAGCTCGGAAAAAAGGCTTTCGGACCAATGCGTTTCGGCTAGTAGAGTATGCCAACGAACTAGCTCCCGATAATCCTAAAGTGCATAGCGCTGCTTTTGATGCCGTTTATGGCAATAGCTTGCAGCTGGAAGGAAGAGCACAGACGTTTAGCCTGTTATGGTCGGAAATGTTGAAAGGGCATACGGACTATGTGAATGATGTGGACTTTTCACCCGATGGAAGTAAGCTCGTGACCGTCTCAGATGATGGTACTGCAAAAATATGGGATGCTACTACGTTTGAGCTAATGCATAATCTAGAGGGGCACTTAGACTTTATTATGACGGGCAATTTTTCGCCTGACGGTAAGCTAGTTGCTACTGCTTCTGATGATGGCAGTATTTGTATCTGGGATGCAGCATCGGGCAAGCGAATTAGAAAAATTGTTACTGGAGATGTATATGTAAGTTCGGCTGTTTTTTCCAAGGATGGTCAAGAGTTATTAGCTGTTCTGGACGATACGGATGTAGCCATTTGGACAATAGATGGGCTTTTTAAAACCTACATACAAACAGTAGCTGACATAGAGTTTGCAGACTACTCGCCTGATGGCCAGCTGATCATCACGTTTGATTATGATGGGGTGATACGATTTTGGTCAGCTGATAATGGCCTTTTTATTCGAAAGATTAATGCAGGTGCAGTTGGTGGGGTACTACCATTTGCGGATCGCTTTTTCTCTTCTATCGACTATTCTAGGGATGGGATGCAACTATTAATAGCAACCCATGATAAAAGGATTTTAGCTTTTGACCTACAAACGGGTGCCAAGCGATTATCTATTGCTGCCAAACATGCCGCCGCAGGGCAACGCGCCAGATATCTTGCAGCAGACGAGCAGCTTTTGATTATTGAAAATGATCAATTCTTCAAACTGTACGATATAGGTGCTGATAGTGTTGCTCAATACTACATCAACCCAGAGAAAAACCTCTTCGATTTTGATATTGTACCCAGCGAAACGCACTTTGTTACGGTAGGGGAGTCTGGTACTTCTTCCGTTTGGTCTTTGGGTAAAACCCCTACTGATGCGACCCTGTATGATGGATTCAAGGGATATACCTTTATATCGCCAGCTAGAACCACCATTCTACAGGGAGGGTTATACGCCTATGAACCCTATTTAGGCTCTAGTCTTCATGAAGCTAGAGGAGAAATGCCCTTTGCATTGGTGGATAGACAAGGTCGGCGCCACGTGATTGTAGATACTACTACCAAGGCTTATGAAGTCTATGATTTTTTCTTCGAGGATGAGCAAACCTACTATTTCATTAGCACTAATAGCGCACTGTACAAGTGTGTAGCAGGAGATACCATGCGCGTTGCTCATTCAGCTCCTTTTCAGCCTACTGTGGTGCATGGAGTGCCTGGAGGCGCTTATATGGTATTGAGTGATAAGTCGCAATTGGGACTCTGGCATAAGAAAACGGGCGTGTGGAACAATCTAGAAATACCTAAAGAGAAGGAGGATCAGATCGTAAACCTAGCGATGTCGCCAGATGAGTCAGAATTAATAGTGTGCTTCTACAGTGGAAAGGTGGTAGCCATACAACTAGAAGCAGGCAAAAAAGAATCGATAACTACCAGGGCAGGGATTTTCAAAAATAGGGTCATCCAAATAGCCTATACCGCACCGGATAGTAATGAGCTTAGTTATCTGGTAGCTACAGATGGTTCGAGTGGTACTATCAAACTATTTGACACCAAAAATGAAGAAATCTATCTGGAGATAGAGGCTTTTGGAGAAGATATTATCAATTTTGACCTCTCGCCAGATGGGCAATCCATCCTACTAATTACCGGAAATGATCACCTACAGGTTTGGGATATTGCTACTAAGCAGCTTCGCATTGACGTTACATCGCCCTTGCCAGATCTACGCCAAGCCTATTTTTTAGATAATGAGCAGCGTATCCTTTTGATTGGTGGAAGTGGCAAAGCTATAGCGCAAAACCTATCAAGTGCTTCTATCATGGGGCTGGGCCGTGCGCAGGCTGGTACTATCGCCACGGAAGAATTGCTCCGCCAAGATTTTGAGGAGATATTAACAATAGAAGAAGAGATTTTTACTAAAGCAGGTACTTCGGAAGGTACTGGTTGGAGAACCTATGGAGAATTTGCGCTCCAGCAAGCTACCTTAGAATCCAACAGTAAGAACGTAATACCCTGGCTTAAGATAGTAGAAAAAGCGCGGGATACGATTAAGAATGAAGCACTGCTCAATAGTTTAAATAATTCCGTCTATCGAGTGGGGCAAGGGATTTTACAAAACCTATTTTGGGATGGTCAATATCAGGCAATAACGGAGTTCGAGCTCACCCCTCCCAATTCAGATGCGGCAGTAAGCCCCAAGCAATTCGAGGCATTGAGTCAATGGGTAGTGACTGGTACGGATGAGGCAGCCAACGCGATCTTCGAATCGGCCGTTGTATCACCCAACGAGCTTGGTAAAATATACGCTAAACTAAAGCGTGATGGGCGCTTTTGTAATTCCAAGAAGCGTACTGCAAATGATGGTTGCATTCCTAAAGATCGACTAGCGCTATTCGGTAATCTCCGGTTCTTACCAGAAGACACCTCCTTCATGATGAAGGACTTACTGGCAGATCGTGCTCCTGCTACCAAGCAGTTCTATGAGCGCTTAACCCCCGCTAATGTGGCGCTGCATAAGTGCTTGGAAAGGTACGATTCGCTCGACGATAAAGAGGCTATAAGTGCAGAAGACTATAGGAGCTTGACTCTACTAGGAGAGCTTTACCAGCAGGAAAAGAAGCTGGTTTACCTGCATAGCTACTTGTTTTTTTTAGAACATGTAGTTACAGACTACTTCACAGAAGAAAAAGAGCTGGCAGCATACCTGTCAGAAGCATCGTCTGTCCAATCTATCTATCAATTGCTGGTCAACTATTACAAGTATATGCCAGAAAAAATAAGCTTCTTCAATAGCGAGGACTTACAATTTAGAGCAGGCCTGGATGAAGCCGTACTAAATGAGTATTTAGCGAGAGCGTCTATTATACTTGCCTGCAAGTACATAAAGGCCCAGGAGTATGCACAGGCAACGGAAATAATTGACAATGGCCTAAAAAAGATAGGGCGGCCAGATGAAGATGAGTTTATTGCATTGGAGGTGGTAAAGGCGGCTATTTTGGCATTGACAGGAAATGATAGAGCAGCTAAAGTTAAATTAAACAAGTGGGCGTTGTTTTCGGGTAATGCGACAATAATTATCGGGTATTTAGAAGAAATAGAGAACGTGGGTATTACGCATCCAACGCTGGAAGCGTTTAGGGAAATAGAAAAAGATGATGAAGCATTCTATACCTATCTCCAACCTATCATGGAAGATCTTTACACCAGCACTGGCCTCTATACAAGTGTAGTACGCAAACTAAAAGACGAGCGAAAAAGCGCTAAAGATAGTCTAGAGTACATAGCCCTAACGGAGCAACTCGTAGCTGCTTGCCGAAAAACATTGAATTCAGATATCAACATGGAGATAGACTATGAAGAGGCATTATACGACTTGTGGCTTCGAAGTACTCTTGCTAATCAGCAGGGGGCATCAGCGGTAGCAATAAAAGATATAGGGCAGCTACATGGGCCAGAAGTAAGGCAGTTATTTGAGGCATTTTCTCTACTGTATGCTGGGAATGAAACCTTAGCATTTGACCTATTAGAGGCGTTGCTAAAATCTAACTTTTACCCAGAGAACTTGGATGTACCGTGGGTAGATACTGGTATATTGAGGGAGTTAACTGATGACTTATCGGTATTTCTGCTCCACTTTATAGATGGGTTAAAAGATCAGGGACTATGGAATGAAGCTGCAGCCAATTTATCGGAAGTGCTCAAAAACTGGGATGCCAGTAATACAGCCTCTGGTTTTTAGCATCTAATCCATCCAAAACACCTCACTAGCAATACCATCCGCCAGGAACTTGCCGGTATTCGTCAAACGAAAACAATTATTGGCCATTTCCACTTTGCCCTCGCCTATGAAAGGCGCAATCTGGTTGATGAAGTGCATAGCATACTGCGGCCCGAAGCCTTGCACCCGCTGTAGCTCTACACCCCAGATGGTACGTAAACCCGTCATCACATACTCGTTGTAGCGCTGTGCGTCTGTCAGGTACTCCACTTCCATTGCCAGTTCATTTTTTGCAATGCCCTGCATGTATTTTTTATTATTGGCCACATTCCACTGCCTGCTACTACCATCGAAAGAATGCGCAGACGGGCCGATGCCGAGATAAGGCACGCCTTTCCAATAGTTTGAATTATGCCGGGCATACCAGCCAGGTTTTCCAAAATTGGAAATCTCGTAGTGGTCATAGCCTGCCGCTGTGAGCGTTTGCACTAAATAGTCGAACTGCCGCGCTGCTTGTTCTTCATCCACAGGCTTTGATTTTCCCTTTTTTATGGCGCGATGCAGAGCCGTTTTTTCCTCTACCGTCAAACAGTAACACGCAACATGAGGAATGTTGTAATCTAAGGTCTGTTGAATATTTTCAGCCCATTGCTCATCGCTGGTAGTGGGACTTCCATAAATGAGGTCAATCGTCAGATTATTGAAGCCGTGCTGTTGAGCTGCTTCGATACAAGTAAACGCCTCCGCCCCATTATGCGCTCGATTCATATACTTCAGATCTGCATCACCAAAAGATTGTATACCTATACTTAGCCGATTAATGGGCGTATGGCTCAAGGCTTTAAGCTTGCCTGTTTTGATCAGATCATCAGGATTGGCCTCCAGCGTAATCTCCGGATTAGCACTCACCGGATGCAACGCTTCAATGGTTTTGATCAACTTATTTAGCTCCGAAGCTTCCAGCAAAGAGGGCGTGCCTCCACCAAAATAGATGGTATCAATTGTAGCGCCCTTTAGGTAGTCGCGCTGTGCATGTAGCTCTCTATACATGGCTTCCAGCATCTCCGCTTTGTAGGTAAGCGAAGTTGAAAAATGGAAGTTGCAATAGTGGCAAGCCTGTTTGCAAAAAGGGATATGGAGGTAAATTCCGGCCATACTTGCTACAACACCACATTGGCCGTTTACGTTTACTATTTTGTGAAGCATTTTCTAACGGTTCTACTTTCTTTCGTGCTGGTGCTGCCATTTGGCTATAGCCAAAAAACAGTACAGCTCAAGCTACTGCCAGTAGACCAGCCATTGGAGGCTTTCGCCAAAAAGATCAATTATCAGGCAGAACTGACGGATTCGATTAGCGTGGTATTGGAGCTCCGCTCTATCCTGAACCAGTTGCACCAGCAGGCCTATTTGGAAGCTTCGGTGGATACCTTGGTGCGGCAGGATAGCCTGTTTACAGCACTGATGCACATTGGGCCGGCCTTTGAGTGGGTGCGCTTGCAGAATGGCAATCTCGACGAAGTTTTCTTGGAACAAACGGGTTTTCGCACTCGCCTCTACCGAGAGAAACCATTTAATCGAGCACAGCTAGAGGAGCAGCTAGATGACTTGCTCGAATATGCTGAAAATCACGGTTACCCTTTTGCCTCAGTCTGGGTAGATAGCCTCAGGCTAGCACCCGGTGCGATAGATGGGCAGCTGTTTATGGATACGGGGCCGCTAGTGGTGTTTGACACGCTCAATGTAGAAGGCACCATCAACCTGACTAAGAGTTACCTCAAAAACTATCTGGGCATTCGCCAAGGGCAAGTGTATGATAAGTCGAAGCTCTTAGAAATTCGGGAGCGCTTGCGCGAATTGCCATTTGTGCAAAGCAAAAAAGATCCCACGGTGAGCTTTAAGGATGATAAAGCGATTGTCAACCTAGTTTTGGAAAAGAAAAAAGCGAGTCGCTTCGACTTTCTGATTGGGGTATTGCCCAATAGTGCGCAGACGGGGCGCTTACTCATCACCGGCACCTTTATGGGCGAGATGCAGAACCAATTTGGCCTTGGCGAGCGCATTTTTGCCTCTTTTGAGCAGTTGCGCCCACAGACGCAAGAGCTGGACTTACAGTTTAACTATCCTTATATCCTCGATCTCCCCTTTGGTGTAGACCTCGCCTTCGATCTCTACCGCCGCGATACCAACTATATCAATATCGAGTTCAATTTTGGGATTCAATACCTCATGGAAGGCGGCAATTATGTCAAAGCCTTTTGGGACAACCGCACTACCAATCTACTCACTGTAGATACCTTCGAAGTACAGCAATTCAACCGCCTTCCCGATACCTTGGATGTGTCCAATTCTACCTTTGGCTTGGAATATGTCTACAAAAAACTCGATTATCGCTTCAATCCCCGTAAGGGCTGGGGCGTATCGCTCCTGGGAGGCGCCGGGGTAAAGACGATCCGCCGAAATGCCAATATTGAATCCTTAGTTGAAGGCGCTGCTTTATACGATAGCCTCACGCTCCGCACCTTCCAATACCGAGCCGAGGCTGAAATAGAAGGCTATTTTCCCCTCTTCCAGCGCAGCACCCTCAAAGCATCCTTGCGCGGCGGCGCTATCATCGCCGAGCGCGCCATTTTTGCCAACGAGCAATACCGCATAGGCGGTAACCAGCTCCTCCGAGGCTTCGACGAGGAGTCCATCTTCGCCACCCAATTTGCGATAGCTACCCTAGAATATCGCCTCTTGCTGGGGCAAAATTCCTACCTCTACTCCTTCCTCGACTACGCCTATGTGGATGCCAAAACGGCTAACTTGACAGAAAATACAGTCGACTACCCCTACGGCTTTGGCTTTGGCATCTCGTTCGAAACGCGGGCGGGCGTATTTGGCATCAACTTAGCGTATGGCAGCCAGCAAAATAACCCAATTGATTTTGCTGCACCGAAGGTGCATTTCGGGTATGTGAGTTTGTTTTGATTACCTTTTTGGAGTTTCTGGTATTAAGTATAAAAGAGCTTTGACTTATGGCTGGAAACTCCCAACTACGATTTGATCTAAGAGGTAACCTTTTACCTGCTAAGAAGAATGAGCTTACCCTAAATGAATTTGAGCGCTTCTTTGTTAGTCTGCTTCCTTATTCCTCAAGGCGTGAAGAATTGCTGGAACAAATGCTAGTTCTTACAGAGTTTATCAAAACGGAGCTTGATTTGCATTTTGAACTTTGGATAGACGGTAGTTTTGTTAGCAAAAAAAGAGAACCTAATGATATAGACTTAGTCCTGTTAGTAGACTATGAAGATTTTAACGAAAATAGAATATTGCTGGAGGAAATATTTACTAATAGAGTTAGGCTAAATTGGAAAAATATTGATGGATACTTATTGATTCTTTACCCAGAAAGTCATAATTTCCACAGCTACACATTATCAGATAAAGCATATTGGTATAACCTTTTCACTAAGACAAAAATGAACCGCGCAGAAAAGCGGTATGATAAAGGCTTTGTGAATATAAAGTTTTAAGTACTATGAATGAAATAGACTTAATAGATGAACGAATTATAAGAGTAACTGATATACTAGAGCAAATTCAGTCAGTTGATGCAATGATTAAACTTCACCGACAAAAGGGGGATGCAGAAGATTTTATGTTAGTGCAATATCGATATAGAAGGGGAGAGTTTGTAAATGAATTGGCACAGTCGTTGAAAGCATTAGATATAAATCCTTCTGACTTTGCAGCATAAACTAGCCCCCTACTGGTTACCTTTTCAACACAAATGGTATAAATAGCTGACAATGGAACTAACAACAACTCAACCCATCCAAATCATGGGGTTCAAAGAGCGGAGTACCCAACAAATCAAACAGCTATTTCAACTGACTACTCTAACAGAAATGCCCGAGCTAACGGAGTGGTTAAATGCACCATCTAATATTCCACCCGAGACGGTACGCTTTCTAGATGATTTGAGCCTTTTCGCAAAAGATCGCATTTGGTTTTGGAATGAAGATGAGCTAAAGCTGCATTTCATTTTTCCTTTTATGCATCATTTGAATTTGCGATCTCCCCATTTCTCTGTCTTCGCAGAACGGCCCATTCGAGCTACTTTTGATAACTCTATTCAGCTCAGGGGAACCTTCGACCTGTTGATTGCTAGTGGCGAATATGAGCCAGAGCTGCCCTACTTCTGTTTCCACGAGTATAAAAAAGAAAAGGGCACCGCTGACGACCCAATAGCACAACTCTTGTGCGCGATGTTAGTAGGTTGGCATATGAATGAAGCCGAGTTTCCGATTTATGGCGTTTATGTGGTTGGGCGGAATTGGTTTTTTGTAGTACTAAAAGATAATACTTACGCTATCAGTAATGTCTATTCAATTACAAGAATTGACGATTTGAAAACTATTTTTAGTATTTTAAAGTATTTAGAAATACTCATTCCAAGAAACTTGAATCCAACTAAGTAATGAACTCACAAACTTTTGGTGAATTTATTAGAAAGGCTAGGCAAGAGCAAAAGCTCTCGCTAAAACAGGTTAGTGAGTTGGTGGAGTATGGTGAAAAATCGCTAAGCCAAGTAGAAAGAGGTCTTAAAGTCGCTCCCTATAATATCATTAAGCCTTTGTCAGAAGTGCTTAAGGTTTCATTCAAAGCGCTGGTTACAAAATACTTATCAGAAAAGATTTTTGCAGAGGTGCGAGATATTGACTATTCAGAAATCGCAGTTCAAGAAGTGCTTAAAAAATTAGAAAAAGGAGAGAAAGGAACTAAGACTATCAGAACTCGGAGTGAAATTATTGAGCGGATAAAGGATTATTTCGATACAAAGCCTATTGAAAAAGCCTGGATTTTTGGGTCTTTTGCGAGAGATACTGCCTCCACAGCAAGTGATATAGACATATTAGTTAGATACGAAAAGCCGAGTAAGTTAACCCTACTGGACATTGTTGAGATGAAGTATGAACTAGAAGATAGAACAGGAAGAGATGTCGACTTAGTCGAGGAAGGTCAAACGTTTGAGTACATGAAAGATGGGATAGAGAGAGATAAAATTCAGATTTATGGCTGAAAAACCTGGCGATGTAGAGCGATTAGGGCATGTCCTAAAGGCCATAAACAAGATTTTAAACTACACTGAAGCAAAGGGTTTTGAAGACTTTTTGACGAATGAGATGATGCAAGATGCAGTAATAAAGAATTACGAAGTCATCGGGGAGGCCATTTATCATATTTCCAAGCAGCTTAAAGAAAAGTATACTCATATTGAGTGGAAGAAGATCGAGGGGCTAAGGCACGTTTTGGTACATGATTATTATAAAGTATCCCCCGAAATTTTATGGCAAACCAAAGAGCTTTATTTAGAAGATTTGCAAGTTGATATTGAGGAAATCCTTCTGAAAGAAAGCTAGCGCTTATCAGTAAACAATATGGTATGAGTACCCCCAACGTTAACCGAAGAAACTTTTTAAGAAACACTGCCCTCTCTGCTCTCCCTTTCTTACTCTCCTACTGTAAGAATCCAGAAGTCGAGCCAGCAGATATGGGTGAAATATCATCCATTAAACGGCAGTTACCGGTCAATTTTATCTTTGATGGACTAGCATTATCTGCTGAGGATTATCTGAATCTGCTGCAAAAAATTAGCTCCAAACAAGGTATACAGCGCGACTCTTATGCGCAAGGAGGCGTGGTAAAAGCATTGGAAGAAAAATTTGCTACGATCACAGGCAAAGAAAAAGCGATTTTTCTTCCTACAGGTATTATGGCCAATCAGCTCGCGCTTAAATTTCTTAATGGCCACAAGGCGAAGGTGATGGTTGCAGAAAATGCGCACATCTTCAGAGATGAAGGCGATGCAGCACAGAGTATCCATCATAAGCGTTTGGTGCCCGTTGGGAAAGGAAAGCCATTCTTTGAACTAAATGATCTCAAAGAAGCCATAAAGTATATCAACCGAAATGAAATCTTTAAAAGCGGTATTGGAACGGTCGCTCTCGAAACCCCAGTCAGAAGAGCTGATAGCACAACGATACCTCTTCAGACTGTTAAAGCGATTTCTGCTTATTGTAAGCAGGAAGGCTATAAAATGCACCTCGATGGAGCACGACTTCATTTGGCTAGTGCGTATACTCAAGTACCACTACTCGAATATTGCGCTCATTTTGATACGGTTTATATGTCCTTATACAAGTATTTGCATGCTACCGGAGGAGCTGTTCTTTGTGGGGAGGCCGAACTGATCGATCAGTTGACGCATCAGCGAAAGATTCTTGGAGGTACGGTATATCAAAATTGGTCGCATGCAGCTGTGGCGCTTCATTTTCTGGAAAGCATCGAGGAACGATGGCAACAAGTCATCAAAGCGACTAATCAGCTAATAGCAGTACTAAACGAGCAGGAGGGCGTGCAAGTTAATGCCTTACCGCAGGGCACAAACATCTATCATATGAAGTTGAACGCTACTATCAATCCTACGACACTAGTCAACTATCTCCATAACGAGTATAATATGTTACTCGGGGGTGCTAATGCAGGGGGCTTTGTGAAGTTTGTAGTGAACGAAAGCCTACTCACTCGGGATATTGAAGCCATTATAACTGCTTGGAAAATAGCCTTACAGAAAGCAAGAGTATAAAAAATAAACCCGCATGGGTAAACTGCTCGAATAGCTCACCTCGGTCGATTCCCCTTCCAATAATCCAATACCTTAAAAAGGGCAGAGTGGTAGTTCCAAATTGAAAAGTAAGGCTGTTGCTTCGCTCCAAACTGCCTGCGAATCTGCTCGACTTGGGGGAGCATGCTCCCTTCAAAATCAAAATAGGGCAGCCCCAGCACCTCCTTAGTATACTTAATAGCTTCCCAAATGAGCAAAATCCCACCACCACTTTTGCGCAACGCAGGATCGTCCCCCGAAAGATGGTAATAGCTAGCCTGCTTATCCCAGATAAGGTGTGCAGCAGAGTGAATCTGGTCATTAGCGTCAAGCGCAAAAAATAGGATGCGAGCTTGGTGTTTTGCCAAGGCTTGGTCGTGCCGCTCAAATAGCTCATAAGAGTAGGGGATAGCCAAGTCTTGTCGAGCAAAGCTTTTTTGGTTGAGTTCAAAAAAGGCTTTGGGGTTATCGTCGAGTGAAACGCGGAGTTGTTGCGCTGCCTTTTTGATATTGCGGCGCATATTACGGTTGATGTTACCATACACCTGATCGAGGTCACTGAGGTCAATGCGATAAGTATAGCGCGTGCTTTGCTCATAGCCTTGCCAATAGAAGGGGAGCCAATTGGTCGCCTGGACGTGGAAATTTTGCTTGAAGGCAGCCACTTTAGGGAGCTGTTCGATTAGCGTCTGATAGAGCGTAACCTCATGCTTATGAGCTCGGTAGTCAGGATGCAGAATCGGGCCCATAAACTTGGTAAAGGCAGGCATCACAATATAGGTGAAGCCCATTTTTCGCTTCAACGCAAAAGGTAATGCAGCTACCACTTGATCGCCCGCTTTCGCCAAAACAACATCCCAAGTACAGTCCGTACAAACCGCATCCAAATACCAATCATACATGTAGATCGGTAGATCAGGCAATTGCTCACAAAACTGACGATATGCTACTTTTTGCTCACTCATCTGCTAACGCTTACGCACCACAATTAAGCCATCCCGAATGGGGAGCAGCACATTTTCTACTCGCTCGTCCTCCTGTATTTTTTGATTGAATTGATGGAGGAGTTGGGTATCTAAATCATATTGCTTTTGGATAACCTTTTTGCTCCACAACACATTATCCGCAAGGATCAGCCCCCCAGAGCGCACCCGATCGATGATCAAGTCATAATGCTCCGCATACTGCTGTTTGCCAGCATCAATGAAGACTAAGTCAAATGATCCTTCTAGGGTAGGCACGATTTCTTCTGCTTTCCCCATATATAATTGCACTTGCTCCTCTAGTTTCGCCTTCCGAAGGTATTCCCGAATCAGATACTCCAACTCCGCATTCGCTTCAATAGTATATACCCGACCATTTGGCGCAAGCCCCATCGCTAAACAAATAGTAGCATAACCCGTGAACGTACCGATTTCAAGGATCGACTTCGCTTGTAGCAAACTACTGAGCATATACAGTAGGCTGCCCTGCACCGGGCCAGAGGCCATCTGGGGTGCTAGCGTGCGCAAATGGGTCATTCGCTCTAGCTCATAGAGGATGGGGTGGGGGAGGGTGGTATGTGCTGCGCAATAATCAAGTAAAATCCGTTCCTTCAGTTCCATGCCTCAAAAGTAACATATAGACTTGTTTCGCCAGCCATCAAATGGCTACAAGCGGCAAGATTTTGCTTTGCACTGCGTTGAAAAGCCTCGTCAATGCTAAGGCATTGCCTGTGTTTTTCGCCTTGTTCAAAACAAAATTTGCTACGCTTTCGCTCATTCATGACTGACGGAACAAGTCTAGTCCAAATAACGAATCACATACTCCAAACTATGATGATGAAATTTGACACAACAGCTAGGGTAGCATACCCGAATATCAGCATTCACCGCTTTGTGCATCCCCTTGGTATCAAACTGTACCTGCGGATGGGCGTTCATAAACACATCAAACGGCTCGTTGATCACAAACTCTACATGTTCAAATCCCTCCATATAAGGAGTCTTCGCCTTGGGCGCTGGCAGCTCTAAACACCAGATTTCGCGTTCGCGAAAGCGAATTGGCTCGTGCAATTTGTAGGTAGCAATAGGCCGCCCACCAATCTGACTTTCTGCCAATAATACTCCAAATAGAGCTAGTGCTTCTTTCAGCTCTTCATAGCGTGTAAAGGTCTCCACCCGATAGCAGATATGGTCTAGTTCCAAGCTAGCTACATTGATCTGATCGGCTTTTAGAGCGTTCATGATTTGGTTGAGGAATGGAGTGGTAGGGGCCAGGAGTTGTGCTAGTTGTTGCATTTATTTATAACGTTCTTTTTTGGAAGGCAAGTTTTCATACTGGTGTTGTTAATTCAATTACCTTATTTTTGTGGAAAGAAATTCACTTAATGAAAGCGATAGAAACATCAGGACATATTGATTCCAAAGGAATACTCTCTTTGGAAGCTCCACTAGCTGTCCTTAATAAACAAGTGAAAGTTATCATTCTAATCGAAGAAGACGAAATCGATGAGCAACAGTGGCTGAAAGCTATCAACTTAAATGATGCTTTTGACTTCTTGGAAGATAGCGGAGAAGACATTTACACTATCGAGGATGGAAAGCCAAGTAGTGATTAGTATCCAAAAAATTACTACTTATTATGAAATATAAGATTGTCCTCGTACCATTTCCATTCGACGATTTTACTAATTCTAAGGTTCGGCCAGCTATCTGTTTAACCCCTACAATCTCAAAGTTTGAGCATATCATTATTGCTTTTATTACTAGTCGTATTGAGATCGCAGATGAAAAATCTGATTTGTTGCTTAGAAAAACTATACCTGAGTTCTATCTAACGGGACTGAAGATTGATTCTGCAATTCGGTTACATAGATTGGTAACAGTGCCAAAAAGAATCATACTTCGTGAATTAGGAGAATTACCTGAAGCATATAAAGAACAATTAAGAGATAAAGTTTTAGCCCTTTTCGATTTTGAATTTTAGGTGCTAGAGAAGCAAAGTATGTACATCAAACAACTTCAAAATTGCCCCAATCACCACCACCACCAGTACCCGATGCGCCCACAAATTAGCCTGCGGAAAGCGCGAGGCATAGTGCGCCGTTAGGTACCCTCCAGTCGTCTGCCCAATCGCCATGATGCCACCGATCCGCCAATCTACCAAACCTTGCCACGCAAAAATGGCCAAGACTACAATGGTATATAGCCCCACCACCGCCGACTTAATCACATTACTATCCATAATGCTATAGCGCGCCACTAGCACCATGGCCGCCAAGAAAAATACCCCCATGCCCATTTGGATGAACCCGCCATAAAAGCCGAGGCCCAAGAAAATGGGAATCATCAGCCATAGTGATGGTGCCTTGGAAGTATCCGTTGCTCGAAGCCAGCGTTTCGGCTTGATCAAAATGAAAAAGAGCATCACCACCAGCAAAAAGCGGAAGACTTGCTTAAATTGCTCACTACTTACCCACACCGCTACAATAACTCCTGCTATTGCCCCCAAGGTAATAAGCACAATGGGCAAGCGGCCCCGCTGCAAGTCGAGCTTGCCATTTCGATGGAAGGCATAAGTGCTGGCCGCGCACTGCGTCAACACGCCCACCCTGTTGGTACCATTAGCCATATTGCCAGGTAGGCCTAGCAGTTCTGTCAGTATCGTCAAGGTGATGGCGGAGCCATTTCCCGCAAGGGTATTAATACTGCCAGCAATGGCACTGCCGACGATAGCGATTAAATAGTGATACCAGGTGATGTCCATAATGGGAGGGGGATTTAGTTTTGGGGTTTTGGGGTTTGAGGGTTTAGGGGTTATGGGTGCCGGATTACGAGTTTTGGATTACGGATTACGGATTACGGATTACGGATTACGGGTTTTGGGTGCAGGATGCTGGATTTTGGTTTTGGAGTTGAGGAGTTTGAGGGTTTAAGAGTTTTGGGTGCCGGATTGCGGATGCTGGGTTTTGGAGTTTTGGGTACTGAGTTTTGGATTTTAGGTTTCGAATTTTGGGTGCCGGACTTCGGAGTCAATGCTCGAGTTGGGCTGTAGCGCAGCTTTTGGTGCTTTGGCCTCATAATCTGCTACCTGCCACTCGAAATCCAAAACCCGTCACTCGTCACCCGTAATCCGTCACCCGTCACCCCTCAACCCCAAAACTCCCAAACTCCAAAACTCCTCCCCCGTCCTCTCTCCCCCCGTCCTCCCTCCCTCCTCCCTCCCCCATTGGCCGATTTTCCATTTGTCTTCGTCGATGCAATCTATTGTTTTTTCAGGACTTGACGTAATTTCAACTGAAGATGAAAGAAGGTATAATTAAGTGATGTATCTATTTAAAACAACAAACTGGTGGGAGACCATTCAATGGGATAATCATGTGCTATGGAGCATAGCGGTTATCGCTTCCGTTTTTTTGTTGATTATAGTGCTGCTGGACGTATTTGGAATGGAAGTAGAGGAAGAAGCACAGAAAAAAAAGGTGCTGGTAGGTACGAGATCGATTCTATTCTTTTTAGCGGTGTTTAGTTGGCTTTCTATCTTGATCAATAGGCTTTCCGATCAACTTGTACTTTCGGTGCTTATTGGTTTCGTTATCAGTGGTGTTTGCACTTTATTAGTGGGTCTGATCTATCCTAACCTAAAGCAAACTGCCCGCCAATCCAGTACGGATGTAACGGCTAATCTGGCAGAAACAGGGCAAGTTTCTCAATCTGTACCTCCACATCGAAATGGGTTTGGGAAAGTACAACTCATAACGGGAGCTGGCCGCAAAGAATTAGATGCGATTACTGCGGGGCAGGCGCTACCCACTGGAGCACCGGTCAGAGTAGTAGATGTGATTGATGATCGTGTAATTTTGGTAGAGCCCATCGTTCAGAAAGACTATCCACACGAATAGGCTATTTCTTGCGATCTGTAACAAAGCGCACCAACTGTTCCAAAGCTATTTTTGCATCATTATCATCAAATTGCTCTAAGAGTTGGAAGGCTTCTTCGCGGTAGCGGTACATGGCCTGTTCTGCATATTCGAGGCCACCGCTCTGGTGAACAAAGTCGATGACTTCTCGCACTTTATCTGATTTGGTACTGTGCCGTTTAATGTTGTTGATGATGCGTCTGCGATCTGCTTTTTCAGCGTGTCGTAGGGCATAAATCAGGGGGAGCGTCATTTTCTTTTCTTTGATATCAATCCCTAGAGGTTTTCCTACATCTTCTGAACCGAAATCAAAAAGGTCATCTCTAATTTGGAAAGCGATACCAATTTTCTCTCCAAAGAGTCGGATTAATTCAATAGTCTTTTCATCATCCGTAACAGAGGCTGCTCCTGCACTACATGCGGAAGCAATAAGGGAAGCCGTTTTCTGGCGGATAATTTCAAAGTAGCTCTCTTCTTTAATGTCTAGGCGACGGGCCTTTTCGGCCTGAAGTAATTCGCCTTCGATCATAGCGGATACGGCATCAGAAACAATTTCCAGCAGCTTAAATTCCTTGCTTTTTAGCGCAATCTGCATCCCTTTTGAGAAAAGGAAATCTCCAACTAAGACCGCTATCTTATTCTTCCAAAGGGCATTGATGGAGAAGAAGCCTCGGCGTTCGTAGGAATCATCTACCACGTCATCATGGACAAGCGTAGCCGTGTGGAGGATTTCAATGAGGGAGGCAGCAGTAAAGGTCGCATCATTGATTTGGCCGCACATTTTTGCCGTCAGAAACACAAACATAGGCCGCATCTGCTTGCCTTTACGGCGAACGATATAGTAGGTGATTTTATCGAGCAAAGGCACATCACTACGCATGGCTTCCCTAAAATGAGACTCAAAAGATTTTAGTTCTGCTTCTATAGGCGCTTTGATCGTATCCAGCGAACTGGCCATACATTGGTATTTTAGAAGCCAAAGCTACAAAACTTGTAAGAGAACAGCTATACTTTGTTAGACCCACCATTGCAAAAAAGGGCAATTCGTAGCGTGCCTATTTATCGATCCGGTAACGCTTGAGGATGTTTTTCCCCGACTTGATTACCAAAAGATATTTCCCAGCTGGTATTTTTGAAGTATCCATTTTCTTGGCGTAAGGGCCTTTTGCTTGATTAGGAAGCTTTGCACGAGTTATTTCTTTCCAGTTGGAGTCAATTAAAAGAATGGTAAGATCACAAGCCTCAGCCAAAGCATATTCCAAACGAACCTTCCCAGTGGCAGCGTCGGGGCGTAATAGGGGAAATTGCGACCAGTCTCGGGCATTGGTTTTTTTGGGTGGGGTAGCAGCAGTCACCGCAGGAGGGGGAGCTGTCTTATCGTTGCGGATGTATATCACTTCACCTGATTCTGGTTGCCAAAGCTCTAGACCAGCTGGAACCGAAAATAAATTAGTAGTAGCAGCATCTTGTACCCGCTCTTCACTATCAACTTTTACTGTCCGAACCTCTATACCATATTCATCTACAAATATCCATTTGAACTGGTTAAAACTACCACTAGCTCTAGTCCAGCTTTTATCATCATTGTTGGTGCGGAGTGGCGCTCCCCAGCATCCCTCTCCAATATAGACGGTACCCCGCTCATCGTCTCTAATAAAGCCTTCTTCACTTCCCGCTTCGCGAGAAGGCCGAATGGGGTGCGTTGATTTTACGACATGTGCATCTGACTCCACGACGAGATTCACCTGATGCTTGTAAAAGAGGGGCGCCCAGTTGACCATAAGTTCATTACGTTCTGGCTTTTTGGCGGTATGTGGGCGGATAGAATGATGGTATTGCGCCATTTTCCACTGTACTTGTTCGTGGGCGGCTAGGTCCGCTTCTAGCCACGATCGCTGCTTTCCTCCCGGTGGAATAAGGCTATTGAGGGTGTAAATACGCAGCAAGTCACCAGCAAAGTTAAATCCATAGAAGATGCCAGGATTTTTGACATCAAAAATGGTAGAAACTGATTTGTTAGATGCCTCATGGTTACCTCTTGCTACGACTATTGGCGTTATGCGTCCATCCTGACCAATAGTGAGCTGCCAGTCATCAAACCAATTGCGCCATTCTGGAGCCGTATCATTATTGGTCATATCGCCAGCAAACATTACGAAATGGGGGCGGAGCTTGGCCACTAAGCGATTGGCTTTGCGGCGGGCATCTCGATGATTTCGAGAGTCTCCACCTGCTATGATCGCCAAGCGTTCGGGCGTGTCGGGTGCCGTTTTGAATGACAAGGGCATCGACATTCCTTCGCTATCTTTTACAATGAAATGGTAAACGGTATTTGGCTTTAAGCCGGTCAAACGCACAAAATGGTTGAACATGCCCTTGGCCTTGATGCGATAGCCAGGGCGAGTAGAACGCTCATAAAAGCTTACTTTTTGGCCATGGTTCTTTTCACTGTAGTACAAAACAGGGTCGTTACCAGAGAGCTGATCCCATCCGATGACCATACTGGTGGCCGGATCATCGCGCCAGGTACAGCGGAAGCGATCTGCTATGGCGTAAGCGGAGGAGCTGGTTCCTAAGAGTAGGAAGATAAAAAGACGGATACGGAGCTTCAATCCCTGCATTGCACTATGTTTCCAAATTTCGTAGATGATCAAATCGGCTGCTCTATAATTTTACGCAACTATTGAATGGGGGCTCCGCTATCGAATCGGCTCGAAGAGGCATAAAATGGATGCGTTGGAGCATAAAAGTTAGCTATTGTGCAAAATCGAACAAGCCTTAAAATAAAGCATTTCTTGTGAGATTTATTGTACCTTTGCCACGAAAATTATAGGTTGTAGGATTCTACTTAAACAAATAAAGATGGCAAAAGATACTTTAGTTTTTAATTTAATCCAGCAAGAATTAGACCGACAGCGACACGGCATCGAATTAATTGCTTCAGAGAACTTTGCAAGTGCAGCAGTGATGGAGGCAACCGGCTCTTGCCTGACTAATAAATATGCAGAAGGATACCCTGGCAAGCGCTACTATGGAGGCTGCGAAATCGTAGATAAAGTAGAGCAACTAGCTATCGATCGCCTAAAAGAATTATTTGGGGTAGACTATGCCAATGTACAGCCTCATTCAGGCTCACAGGCTAATGCAGCTGTTTTTCTTGCAGCACTTCAGCCCGGTGATAAAATCTTGGGGTTTGACCTCTCGCATGGCGGCCACTTATCTCATGGCTCTCCAGTGAATTTTTCAGGAAAATTATATGACGCCCACTTCTACGGCGTAGAAGAAGATACAGGCCTCATCGATATGGATAAGGTAGAAGCAAAGGCAAAAGCGCTTCAACCTAAGATGATTATTTGTGGTGCTTCAGCTTATGCTCGCGATTGGGACTACGCCCGATTCAGAGCAATCGCCGATAGCGTAGGTGCCCTTCTCTTGGCAGATATTGCACATCCCGCAGGCTTGATTGCCACAGGCTTGCTGAATAGCCCAGTAGAGCACTGCCATTTTATCACATCGACTACCCACAAAACCTTACGTGGCCCTCGTGGAGGGATCATTATGATTGGCCGTAATTTTGATAATCCTTGGGGTAAAACTACTCGCAAAGGCACGGTCATCAAAATGTCGACCATGATCAACAGCGCAGTCTTCCCAGGTATGCAAGGAGGCCCACTAGAGCACGTCATTGCTGCAAAAGCAGTAGCTTTTGGGGAAGCTCTTCAGCCTTCTTTCAGAGCGTACGGCCAGCAAGTGATTCGTAATGCGCAGGCAATGGCTTCCGCTTTTGTACAAAAAGGCTACAAGATCATCTCCGGCGGTACAGATAATCACTTGATGCTAATCGATTTGCGTTCAAAGGGGATTACCGGTAAAGTTGCTGAGAATGCCTTAGTACGTGCCGATATTACCGTCAATAAAAATATGGTACCTTTTGATACCCAAAGCCCATTTGTGACCTCCGGCATTCGTATTGGTACCGCAGCAGTTACCACAAGAGGCTTTGTAGAAGAGGATTGTCTAAAAGTAGTCGATTGGATCGATACGATACTAAGCGACGTAGAAAATGAAGATAAAATTGTAGGCACCCGCCAAGCTATTAATCGGTATATGGAGGCCTTCCCTCTGTATGCAGAGACTTTAGTATAAATAGAAACGATATGTAGGTTACGTGCAGGGCAGCTCGGAGAAAATTAGACCTGGGGCTGCCTCGCTCTACAAAAGGAGAAAGAACCAATCTGCACCAAGGTTGTTTATCATTTGTATGTAAAATTAAACCTATGCGTGTATATTCTCTAGTTGTTGCTCTAATGCTCATTTCTACGCTGTACTCATGTGATAATGAAGATTTCAAGCCTGCTTGCTTTCAAGTATCTGACAGACTCTCAGCGCTCATAGCTGATGAAGAAATCACTCTAACAAGAATCATTTTTTTGGAGGGAAATGGTAGTGCGTCAAGAGCGGAAAGGCCAATTATTCAAGATTGCATACTTGAGCTCGGCGATCGCTTCTACAACTTAGACCACCTAGAGTCATTTGACCTACTTCCTGACGGGACGCTATTTCTCTACTTTTATTAAAGGTCTAGGATATGTGAGTGGCGTTAAAGCCCGCTTCCTCAATTGCTTCTAGTACTGTCTCTGCCCTCAGAGCAGTGCCCTTCACCGTCAATATCTTATCAGGATGCTCCGTGTTTACCTCCCAGCTTTCGAGCTGCTCCACCTCTGCTAAAAAGCCCTGTACGGCTCGCACGCAATTGCCACAGTTGATATTGGTCTTAAACTGAAATTCATTCATAGAAAAGTAGTTTTATAGTTGATGCATTCTGAGAATTGAACAATATACCCATCCTGGAAGTTGGAAGGGCATAAAAATTGCTTCGATGGATATCCAATACCTCAAAAGAGACGACATTGATAAAGTGAAATGGAATAGCTGTGTGCACTATGCCAACAATGGAAATATTTTTGGTTATATGTGGTACCTCGATCATGTGGCGAAGGAGTGGGACGCCTTGGTAGAAGGAGACTATGAATCCGTTTGGCCATTAGTTTGGCGCAAAAATATGTGGAACGGGAAAGAGCTATACCAACCTAACCTCATGCGTGAGTTGGGGATATATTCCATCAACGTCCTTTCACCCAAGCGCATTCGGCACTTCTTGGAGGCACTTCCCGATGAGTTTCGCTCCATAGACATTGTGCTCAATGAGCAGAATCAGTTACCCAAAGAGACTGGTTTTCAGGTATCGGAACAGCAAAACTTCCAGCTCTGGATGGATCGTTCCTATGAAGATATTTCGGCCTACTATACGCCTGCTTTACTCGAAGCCTTAGATGTTGCACGCGGGTCTGATCTGATTCCACTCTCTAGTCTAAAGCCAGAGCGCATCGCCGATTTCTATTTAAAATATTCTAAAGATCGCAACGGTAAAGACCGCAATTTTCATACCCTACAGCGCATTATGTACAATGTACTACATCGAGGCTGGGGCTTTGCCTCTGGCATTGTCGATCGAGAAGAAACCCTGTATGCTGCTAACTTTTTTATCTTCAGTCATGGCAAGTTGTTGAGCTTAGTCCCGACGGTTTCGCCAGCAGGAGAACAACTAGGCGCCCTGGAAATGCTTACCGATCTCATCGTACGTACCAATGCAGGCAGGCCTTTATTGCTGGATTTTAATACCAATGGCGATAGTAGCTTGGCAGAAGCCTTCGGTGCGGTCTCGACGCCTTATTTTAGTATCCAGCGAAAGCAGCGGAAGTGGGGTTTGATTTGGGGGTAGGATGGAGGATGGAGAGTGGGAGGACGGGGGTAGGAGGACGGAGGACGGGGAATGGTGAAGTCCCATGAATAAGGTTGACAGGTGCACCCCCCTTTACCCCAAAGATGTGTAAAACTTTTTGATTAAGAATTACGGGGGTATTTTATCTTTACCATCACAGCGTGAAGTGGAGGGCGGCTC
>JBCCRH010000019.1:0-28714 GCA_039208045.1 Bacteroidota bacterium | reverse complement strand
TAGACTTAGAATTCTTACGCTGTTTGACTTTGAACGAAACGAATCTTTGATAGCTAGTGAATAGTCCGTAGTCCGTAGTCCGTAGTCCGTAGTCCGTAGTCCGTAGTCCGTAGTAGGATACTCAAATCAAAGATTATTAGTAGCCCGAACTATTCCTGGATTTGCATATTCAAAAGCCTTAATAAATTTAGCTGGATCAGTTTCTATTAATACCAAAGCGGAAGAGTCTTTTACTAAGCTTTCTTTCAACTCTTCTAGCCTTGGGTCAGTAAGATCAACAGCAATAGCTGACCCAGTAATAGACCCTAATGCTCCGCCACTTATTAGACCAGTGAGTGCTCCTGCTGGTCCAAAAAATGCTCCAATGATCATACCTGTCAAAGAACCAATTGTAGCTTTTTCAGCGGTAGCATCCCTGCCCCATGTGCTATCTACTTTGATGCGACCTGACTTTTTTCTTGATATGACCGCTACATCATCCAACCAAGCAAAGGCTGCATCAGGATTAGCATCTATTACTTGGTCTAAATTCTGTTTAGCAGTTTTCGCTCCTGCAAACACCTGTACAATAACAGTTGCCATTTTAAATTATGTTTAGATTAAAAAATAGTTATTTAGATACTTTCAGTACATTACTCATTGCTCTGCGGCTTGGAATCGTTGACAATAAGAACATAGGCTTTCCTCCCCATATATTCATGGGTTTTTCCTTAACGACAAAATATCCACAATCCAATTCTAAAAAAGATACCTTTTCGATTTCATTACTCCAGATTTTGGGATAATCAAAACCACTGGAATTCGATTGCTTTCCCCCAATTACCCGAGAAGGCAAATTGACCTTTAAGTGACTATCCGTTTTATTGTGTTCTATATCAATGCCTTTGCTGGCACGATAATCCTCACACACCGCATGAAAGGCTTCCATGGTTCCGTTGGTAGCTGCATAATCTTCTGTTGCTCTTTCCTCCTTGAAGGTATAAGACTTTTGAGCAGAAGAGCAAAAGTAAAGCAACAGACAAGGAAAAGAATACAGGTCAGCTTTTTCATGAAGCTATCATGATTTTTTCGAGTTTTACAGAGAAAAATACTATGCCTATCCCCATTAAAGCAGTAATAATTCCAGTAATAGCTAAAGCTGAAAATTGGTCTGTCGCAGTAGTAGCTAAGATTAAAACCCCACCTATCAATCCAAAAAAGCCACTAATAAATCTGGAAATTAAATCACCCCATTTGAATTTAAAATCTGAGTTGACTAAAGCAAAGCATATGGTAATTTCTATAAATCCAAAAAATAAGATGAAGTAAGTCGCATAACTTAGGAAATCGCTCAATGTGTTCGGAACCAAGCCAAAAATAATTCCAAATAAAATCAATCCAACTCCATGAATTAATTGATATTGTTTAACTGCTTTGATCTGAGTTTTTACTTGTGAAAATAGAACAGAAAAAATTCCGCCAGTTATAAATAGTAAGGGAATAAGTATTTTAGATATGCCTACCCCAATTTTTTCTGAAATCAACATGACTATTCCTGCCAATAGCAAGGCGATTCCGGTGAAAGTCAAATAATTTACCTTAGCCATTTTTATTGTTTTATACATTATAAAAAATCAAAGCTTTCAAATTGAAACCAATAAATATTAGCTCATCAAACGCTCAAAATTCAAAACCCAAATGAAACCCATGCGTAAACTCATCTTCACTACCAGCTAAGATGCCTACGACAGGGCCAATGTGTATTTGGTCAATAACAAAAAAATTGATTTCTACTTCTGCATAGGCAGAAACTCCAAACTCCCGATGTTCACCCGCCCAAGAGAAGTTAGGACCTGCATTGAAAGTTATCCATTTTGCAATACTCCAACTTCCAATAATAGCAGTATCATATAGCAACTCTCCTTCATGTAGTTTTGTGGTAAGTGATACTCCAGTTCCAAGTTGATGATTAAACCAATAGGTTAGATGAAACTCGTTACCAACATTACCTCCTTCTCCATCAAATGCATTAGCATTGATGATAGACGCAATGACTTCGAAGTACCCTTCATTGGTAGGTTCGGTATGACCAACAGCGTTATGGGTTTGGGAAAAAATGGGATTGGTCCCAACAGTAACGCAAAGAATTAAGATGATTTGCTTCATAATTCCCATATTTTTTAATTGATTGAAATGTGCTGGAAGGTTGTGCTGATTGCCGATTTGACTGCACGCGCCCATTTTTCTGGATAAGGTGCTTTGAGTAATGCACCCGGCTCCAAGAATTCAAATAATTCACTATAATTCTTTATCTCGGTAAAATCTGTTCTTCTTACTCTATGCCAAGGTCTTAATTCGTTTGTACTGTTAAGCCCCATCGCACCAATTATTTCGGCCACACTTTCTACTGTGCTTTCGTGAAAGGAAGAAGTACGTTTAGCCTTATCTTCTATATTTAAAGCTTGCATATAATGAGGGTCTTGCGTCGCAACTCCCGTTGGACAGGTGTTTTTATTGCATTTGAGTGATTGGATGCACCCAATAGCCAACATCATTGCTCTCGCCGAATAACATAAATCAGCACCAATGGCCATATTTTTGACAATATCGAATCCCGAGACAATTTTACCACTGCAAATAATCCGAATCTTAGTTCTTAAATCAAACCCTATCAGAGCATTGTGTACAAATATCAAGGCTTCTGTCAATGGTGCCCCAAGGCTATTAGAAAATTCAAGCGGAGCAGAACCTGTCCCTCCCTCACCACCATCCACCGCAATATAATCTGGTAGAATGTTGGTTTCCACCATCGCTTTACAAATCGCCAAAAACTCCCTACGTTTACCTACACATAGTTTGAAACCAACGGGTTTTCCTCCTGATAGGTCACGAAGTTGTTTTACGAATCCTAATAGTCCCATTGGAGTGGAAAAAGTAGAATGTGCTGGTGGAGAATTAACATCTTTGCCTAGAGGGACATTTCTGATTTCAGCAATTTCTTTTGTCACTTTAGCGGCAGGTAATATACCACCATGCCCTGGTTTGGCTCCTTGCGACAATTTTATTTCAATCATCTTAACATTGGCGTGAGATGCCTTCTCTTTGAATAAATCTGGGTCAAATTGTCCATCTAAAGTTCTTGCGCCAAAATATCCCGTACCAATTTGCCAAATGAGGTCCCCACCATTCTTCAAATGATGTTCTGTTAGACCTCCTTCCCCCGTATTATGAGCAAATCCACTGTTTTTCGCTCCTTTATTCAAGGCCAATACGGCATGCTTACTTAATGCGCCATAACTCATAGCTGAAATATTTAATATGCTAGCATGATAGGGCTGCTTACAATCCACTCCACCAATCCAGACACGCATCGTTTTGGAGTCTACTTGTACTGGGCTTAAAGAGTGATTGACCCATTCATAGCCTACTTCGTTTACTCTATGTTGTGTGCCGAATGGAAGGGTATCCAACTGATTTTTAGCACGTTGATAAACCAAAGAGCGTTGCTCTCGTGAAAAAGGTACACCACTTGAATTCGATTCTATGAAGTATTGGTTAATTTCTGGACCAATACTTTCCAACAAGTAGCGAAAATTACCTAGTAGTGGAAAATTCCTTCGAATCGCGTGCTTCTTTTGAATCATATCATACACTCCAATGAAAAATAGTGGGAGGACAATGACCAAACTCCAAAGTATGGGAGACCAGGAAAATTGAATGACAAAAATGGACAAAAAGAGGATTGCCGAGGAAATTATAAATGTACGCTTCATAGTAAATTTTAAATTGTTCCCAATGGCGTTGTTTACGCCAACGTCTGGAATAATTAATTAACTAGATATATCACAATTCAGTCATTATGCTTACAAACTCACCGCATGTATTTTCACTTCTTTCTGCTTTCCTTTGAGCAGAACACTACCCATAGATTTAGAAGTCGAGAAATATTTAGTATTGATGTCTTTGATTAATTTTTCGGAAAGCAATAAGGTGGCACCGTAGTTGTTGCATTGTGCTTGTATTCTGGCGGAGGTATTAATAACATCTCCATGATAGGCTAATTCTTTTTTGACAAAGCCGACTTCTGCCACCATAAGTACACCACCGTGAATTCCAGCCTTAAACTCTGGAGAAATACCGTATTTCTGAAGATAATAATCGTTTCTTGATTGACGCTGACGCTGGAATTCAAAAAAAAGCTGGACACAATTATTATTAGCAATTCCCTTAGCATAGGGCCAAGTTAAAACGGCTTCATCGCCGACATACTGGTAAATTTCTGCTTCGTATTTTAAAACAACTAAGTTGAGATCATAAAAACAATCTTGTATGAACTGGCTATACCTTAGATGCCCTAACTTTTCAGCTATTGTGGTAGAATCTTTCAAATCCAAAAACATGAAGATGCGTTCTTCTTCTTTTGGTGTACGGTATTTTCCCATCAGTATTTTAAAAAATACGCCTTTCCCAAATCTTTCGGCGGCTATTTTCATTAAAGAAAAAACGAAAGAACAAAAAACGATATATAGTAGAACAGCTACAAAACGCTCATCTTTCAACCACCATAGCCATCCACCAGCAAAATTAAGCTCCATACCATTTGCCTGAGCAGTGATTTGAGCAAGCCTCAACAGTCCTACTGTCATCACAAAATAGATGAACGTTCTGAAAAGTATGCTGCCTCCCAAGCTAAGTCGTTTAGCAGTATACCTATCAAAAAAATAATCTACAGTAGCGTAGACCACCCCCAACAAGACACCAAGAATAGTCATGGCTGTCCCAGTTTTAAGTATTAAAGACCTTATACTTCCATTAACTTCAATATCAGATATACGGTCAATGCCCAGATACCTGAAGATGGAAAAAAGACCTAAACATATTCCCCAAAATAAAACGGATATGGCTGCTTGTTTTAAATAATTTTTCACATTCGAATTATTTGGGTTCTTTGACAATTTTTGCTGCACTAAGGGTAGTGTGGAGTTTTTCTTTTAACTCCAAAAGTTGTTTATTCGACATGATTTAGTTGTGTTTGATTAAAAGCTATTTATTCTTTGCTTGCAAATAACCATCAAGACTCCATGTTCCATTACCAGCAAAGAAAATATATAAAAAGGCAAAGCAGTAAAGCACTGACAATTCTCCCCCATTCACAATGGGTAAAAATGATTTACTGAAGAAAACCATGAAATAGGCAACTGCCATCATACCACTCAAAATAAAGGCTGTCCATCGAGTAAATAATCCAATAAATAGCATGATTCCACCTAAAAATTCTAAAATACCAGCCACTAAAATCAAAGTTGAAAGTTCCCCTGGTAAATTGTCAGACGGTGGATAGCCAAAGAGTTTTTGGGTTCCATGCCAAAATATTAGGAATCCCAGAATAACTCTTAATAGGGTTAATACCTTAGGATGCCATTTGTCAAAAAACTTATTCATAATGCTAATTTTACAACTCAAAGAATAGATCAAGAGCAAAAATATTCAGATTATTAAAGCGGTCTTCTTCAGCAAAAAAATTGGAATAAGTCAATTCAACCCTCAATAAATCAGGGATGATTTGTTTGTACAAAACCAAATCTATTTCATGCGCGAAAAAAGTACCTTCTTCTTCCGAAAAGTATGTGTGATAGCCCAGCCAGCCTCCAATTCCCCAGAAAATATTACGAGATTCTGCGGTAAAATAAGGATTGTGTAATCCCTCTGCTGGTGGATTAATAAAGACATCGGAGATACGATGTAGACGCTGGCCAGTGGATAGTGGAAATTGGAAAGAAGCAATACCATTATCAGAAGTAGCCAATTCGTAGCCCAAATTAAAAACACCTATCTTCGGAAGAGAAATGCCGATTTCGGCATTGATAAGAAAGGCATCATAATTCGTTGGGTTATCCCCATATTCACTTTGATAAGCAAAAGCGGTTTTATAATTTAAAGCAATTCTATCGGGTGGTAAACGACTTCTATCGAAGGTAAAACCAAATGTTTTATTACTACCTAGCGGATTATCCTCCTGAAAATCCAGCAAATGCCCAAATAAGCCCACTTTTGCTAGATCATTTTTATAGTACCCAAGCATGAATGCGTGCGAATCACTCCTCCAATCAACCACCTCCGCCAGCAAACGATTGACTTGGTACATATAAGCATACTCAAATGATATACCCTTTTGGTCATTTTGTAGCTTACCATAAATAGCATCGAATGTCTGGTCGTCTTGTCGAGCACTTACATTTCCAATAAAACGCTCATCCTCGACCAAGGCCGCTTGCCGTCCCACTTTAAACTGTAAGCTTGTTCCATTATTAAGCGTGTCAGAATAGGACACTCTGAGCTTATTAAGTTCTAGTGTTTCTACATCAGTCACATTGGTTCTTTCGGTCCGGCCATTTAATCCATCGAAAAATAAATGTGGCGTTAGGGCAACGACACTTTCTCCTTCAACGTAGATTTGAAAGCCCTTGTATGACTTGGTCAAATAGCCGAAATTAGTACCAAAAGTAGTGGCATGAGAAGCTTCGAGGCTTTCGTTTTCTGCAAACCAATAGCGTAATCTACCATTGAATACAAACTCCCCTTCTCCCATTTTTTTAGCTAAATTCTCTTCTTTAGCTTTTGCTGTATTCTCCTGGCTAAATCCATTAATTGAAATTAATGAGAAAAAGAGTAAAACCAACAGTCGGAGCACAGACTGATAAATATATTTACAGACCATAATTATATTTTTAAAAAAAGAAAACTTCCCGCGATTCGTTATGGAAATCGAAACCAGGGTGGGCTGCTGTCTAGGCAGCAAACCCAACCTCATTAGATACGCGCAATCAGAGATTCCCAATTACAATTACCTAAAATTCCAATTTCAACGATAAGGGATTAGATAGTGGTTAATCAACAATTAGCTTAGGCGGGCGCTTGCCCTCAATAAAGTCCCTAATTGCTGTACTAACTTCTTCTGCTGCTTCGGTCGCAGAGAAATGGTTGGCCTCTACAAACTGAACATAGCCATCCTTGACAAAATCGGGTGTCCTCGCGTATTCTTCTTCTCTTTGAGCTGGGTCTTTGGTGGCCTGCAAAAAGAGGATAGGCATGGTCATGTGTTGAATTAAGTTGTTCATCCTATGCTCCATCTCAGTATCAAAACTAGTGTCATAGGTTTTGGCTACTGCTTCAGCAATGCCCTCTGTCCCAAATTCCTTATAGATCCTGTCCATGTGCTCGGGGGATAAATCCACTGATACCCATGCCGAATTATAGGTAGCCGTAATCATGATACCGTCTTTATAATTTTCGGCGTGTGCTAAATTTTCGTGGGAAGGTCTTGGTAGTCCGTGTGGTTCGTTGAATGATTGTTGCATTCTAATCCAATTGGTTACCCTTTCATTCGCTCCGGGGACGCCCATCATGTTATCCGCTATACAACTACCTCTATCATGCGAAACCAAATCAAATTTATCAATGCCTATTTTGTCCATCAACTTCATCAAACTCTCGGCAACTCCCTGATGACTTAAGTCCTGATTCAGACTTTTATCCGATTGTCCATAGGCCAGTTGATCTACTGAAATGACATAGTAGTCCTTAGCTAAATCAACCATTTGCTGTTCAAAGCCCCACCAAGATTCTGGGAATCCATGAACCATTAATATAGGTGATTTATGTGGATACCCAGCCGTTACAAAATGCCAAACGGAGCCTTCTACTTCTACAAACCAATGGATGCCAAAAACATTTTCACCCAAAAATTCGAGTTCACCATGCCGATTGAAAGACCCTTTAGGTGGGGCAGCAGCAGGATAACGGTCCATATCTTTGGTGAATTTTGCTAATTCATAAGGCTCATAACTAATTGGAACACCAGTACCTTCATTCATTAACTCTTCTGGCATGGTAGCGAAGAGGTCTCCTTGATCTTGTTGTGCAAATACGATACCACTAAATAATGTTAAAAATGCAATAAGCGGACCCACCTTCTCAAAGAAGGAGCGTGGACGAAATGTGTTTTTCATTTTGTTTATAGTTTTATTTACAGATATAGAAAATGGAACTAGCGCTTAGTTCAAGTTGCATGTCAAAATTAGTTGAACCAAAAATCATAGAATAGGTAAAAAAGGACTTTTTGATGGTTAAAATGGGTAAAGGCAAAACGGACTATGTGTTTACCGCTCTAAACTCCTTAGGAGAGAGACCTGTGTTCATTTTAAAGAATTTTAAAAAATTGGTAGCTTCACTAAACCCGCAATGAAAAGCTATTTGCTTAATTGGAAGGTTAGTGGTCACCAGTTGACGTTGGGCTTCTATCAAAATATATCTACTGATGTACGCTTTAGTCGTCTTACCCGTAAATGCTTGACATAGTTTATTCAGTTGCTTGTGAGTTGTATTCAACATAAGTGCATAATGCCTGGCTATTCGCGTTTCGGAATACTTTGAGGCAACCAGTTTTTGAAATTGATTAAACTGTGTATAATCACTTTTGTTTACCTTCAATTCGAGTCCAATATGAAATTGGGCCTTGAGCAAAAAGACGGATAAAATGGATGCCACTACGTCCGCTTCAACTTTTCCCAGATTCAAGGAAAATTCTCTCTTTAAAGCACGTAGGAAAGTTTCTTGGTCTTTGAAGTCCTTGAATAGAGGCTGATTCAAATGATAATTGTACAAAAAACTTATCTTAGAAAAAGCCGAAAGCGAGAAATGCTGTAGCATGAATTCTTCGGTAAAAACAAAACCATATCCTTCATAAGCAGGAGAGGAATCGAATTTATGGATTTGTTCCTTAGAGATAAATAGACAGTCCCCTTCCGTCATTTCATAGGCTTTAAAATCTATAAAATGAGTCATTTTCCCCTTCGTCAATAAAAGTAGAGTAAAGAAATTAGTTCGATGTGATTTAAAGGGATTTTTCTTGGCAGTAAGTTTGAAAGAGAACACCTCGTCTATTGGAAATAGTCGAAAATTGAAGTTCTGTTTACCTTCAAAAAAATCGAACTTCATATCTGAAACCCCGTTCATAGTATATTAAGTCCGTATAAATAGCACTAAGAAATAGTGTCCAAAAGTATGATAATCGAGACCTTCGAAAAGGTAAAAATTGTCTTTTCGATGGTAAAAATGAGCCGACATGAAAATGATTAGTTTACTTTTTGTCTAAATTCCATAGGAGTACTCCCCGTCATTTTTTTAAAAAATTTTAAAAAATTAGTTACTTCCTTATAACCACAGGCAAAGGCTATTTGCTTGACTTGTACATTAGTTGTTGCCAGTTGGCGCTTTGCCTCCAAGGCAATATAATTACTGATGTAATCTTTAGCCGTTTTACCCGTAAAGCAGGTGCAAAGTTTATTTAACTGTTTATGTGTCATGTCTAGTAGGGCAGCGTAATGCCCGACTGTCCGTGTATGCATAAATTTTAAGGCTACTAAGTTCTGAAACTTTATAAATTGGGGATAGCTCTTTTCATTATAGGCTAGGGAATTACTGGGGTTTAATTGTGCCTTTAATAGTAGTACTGTTAGCAACGCAGCCACTACATCCGCTTTAATTTTGCCAAGATCAGAAGAAAGTTCCTTTTTCAAGGAACCAACGATGAGGTCCCTATCACCTGCATCTTTGAAGGGGGATGGATTCGAATAGTGGTTGTACAAAAAGCTTATTTTGGAGTAAGCTGATGGCGATATATGATGCAGCATGAATTTTTCAGTGAAGATAAGACCGTAGCCTTTGTAGGTGCCTGATGGGTCAAACTTATGGATTTGGCCCTTTGAAATAAAAAGGCAATCTCCACTCATCATTCTGTAATCTACGAAATCTACTTGATGGGTCATTTCTCCTTCCGCCAATAGCAGTACAGCAAAGAAGTTTATCCGGTGTGGTTTAAATGGATCCTTTTTTTCAGAAGGATGTAAAGAGAAAATATCCTCCATTTCTAATAATTCAAAGCCAATTTCGTTTTGGTATCCTACAGCTTTAAACTGATAATATTGAAGTTTTTCCATTGAGTATTAGCATTAACTCTACTTAAGTCGCGTACTTCAATGCAAATAAACGAATGCGTGAATTTGTTTTAATCAGAAGAAAATAATATTGTCCGAATGGCTACCAAAGCATGTAAAACCAATATCAGCATGCTTATAATGATGAGTTCGTACTTCTTCAATTCATTTTAATTCTACGTTTTTACTGGCACACAACTGCTTCGTACACCCACCCCGCCGCCACCCAACTGTCTAGCCACGATGTATAAGATATAATGATAAACAGGATACAGGCTGGAAGATACCACTGCCTTGCCATTGCAGAGCACAGCATATGCCAAAAAATCATGCACATCCCACCATCCTACCAATCATGTCAAGACAAAGGAGGGTACTGCTGCTTCATCCCCATCGGAGTCTGACTGTCCTGAGGAGGCCATGAACTTAGTTTATCTGACAAAAAATATTGTTTTATGTGACAAAATAGGGCTATTTTGTCTCGTATTCAGATTTTTTTTGTCACATAAAGCGGATAAATGAAAGATGCCGACCTGATTTTACAGCTTCTGAGCCACAGTGCATCACTGTCATCTAGCGAAATATATGAACGAGTAGCATTTCAGAAAAGTAATCGTACACTCATTCGATTATTGGATAAGCTAGTTGCCAAAAAGCTGGTAGTGAAGAGTGGAACAGCTAGGAGCACAAGGTATTCATTATCCAAGTCGTATGGTATCTTGCATTCCATAGATATTGACGAATACTTTTCAAAAGATATTGACAATCGGGAAATCATTAACTCGTTCAATCAGGAACTACTTAGAAAAGATTTATACAAGGTCGATTTGTTTACAGATTCGGAATTGCTAAAGCTGGATGACTTACAAAAAGTATATCGACGTAATATTGGGGAATTGACTCCAGAAGAGTACCTTAAAGAAGTAGAACGATTAGCAATTGATTTGAGCTGGAAGTCTTCGCAAATTGAAGGAAATACCTACTCATTGCTGGAAACAGAACGCTTGCTTAAAGAAAAGCAAACAGCATCTGGGAAGAGTAAGGATGAGGCAGTAATGCTGCTCAACCATAAAGATGCTATAGATTTCATAGTTGAAAACCCCCAATATCTAGAAGAATTGTCTGTTCGACGGATTGAGGATATCCATAGTCTGCTCACAAAAGAGTTAGGAATCAGTCGCAATTTAAGACGTAGACGCGTTGGTATCACAGGAACTAATTATAGGCCGCTAGACAACGAATTTCAGATAAAGGAAGCTTTTAGTGATATGTGCAAGCTTATCAACTCAAAAGTAAATATATTTGAAAAGGCATTGATCGCTTTAGTGTTGATTTCATATATACAAGGCTTTATGGATGGTAATAAAAGAACAGCAAGAATTACTAGCAATGCCATTTTAATTGCTAATCAATACTGTCCGTTATCTTTTAGAACAGTAGACTCTATCGATTACAAGAAAGCCATGCTGATATTTTATGAGAGAAACAACATTACTGCATTCAAGCGAATATTTATTGAGCAATTTGAATTTGCAGTGAAGACCTATTTTTAAGACATCTCTTTGCATAAAGCAGCCAAAGCTGTGTTTTTTCCCTACATTTATGCAATCGATTGCAGCTATGACTACCATCTACGACATCGCAAAAGCACTCAGCATTACGCCAAGTACCGTCTCCAGAGCGTTGAGCGACCACCCGCACATCAGTGCGCGTACCAAGGCACGTGTGAAGGCAAAGGCAGCGCAGCTAGGCTACCGGCCCAATGGCATCGCAGCAGCGCTGCGCCGAGGGAAGACTTTTATCATTGGCGTGATGGTGCCTACCACAGATCGGAGTTTTTTCTCTTCTGTTATTCGGGGGATTGAAGGGGTGGCCAGCAAGGCAGGGTTTAATGTACTGATTACCCAATCTAATGATTCGACAGCAGTGGAAGCGGCCAATATTGACACCCTATTGAAGACGCAAGTGGACGGAATTATCGCATCCATCGCCAAAGAAACAACAGACTTTGAGCATTTCCGAAAGATCAATGCCCAAAACCGCCCCTTGGTCTTATTTGATCGCGTAAAGGAAAATCTTGGAGCTAGCACCGTAGTCATCGATGATTATTTAGGAGGGTATTATGCCACAGAACACTTGATACAGCAAGGCTACCAGCGCATTGCACACCTAAGCGGTGCACAGCACATCAATATTTACAAGTACCGCCACAGAGGCTACCAAGAAGCGCTGAGTACGCATGGCATTCCTTACGACCCTTCATTAGTGCTCGAAAGCAATCACCTCGAAATACAGGATGGCCGAGCAGGCATGGAACAACTTCTACAGCTCCACCCACTACCCGATGCCATCTTTGCAGCTAGTGATTTTGCAGCAGTAGGCGCTATGCAACTAGCCAAAGAAAAGGGCCTGCGCATCCCCCAAGACCTAGGCATTGTCGGCTTCGCCAACGAACCCTTTACTGATCTAGTAGAGCCACGCATGAGCACCGTAGAACAGCATAGCGCCCAAATGGGAGAACTTGCCGCAGAGACCCTATTAGCAAATATTCAAAAACAGGAACCTGATTTAGTACCCAAAAAACTAGTTTTAACCCCAAGTCTTATTACCCGAGCTTCTTCAGTTAGGCCTAATTTCAATATAGATAGAATTTGAAGTATTTAGAAACTCATGAAAATGCACTTGACCTTATTGATTTTGCCGTTGAAAAAATGGGCTTGCGAGATAGCTTTAAGAGCATCTAGCGAGCGACGAAGGAGCGGCTCTAGATGCGAGCGTAGGGCATAGCTCATTTTTAGGCAAAATAAATATAGTCTTGATTTTTTTGGCTTCGTTTTTGTATCAAGACAAAAAGGAAGAACCTCTACCAAGAACTGGAAACAGTACTCTAATCACCAAAAGAATAATCAGCCCCGGGCCTCAAAATTAAAAATAGCGTTTAACACAAATGAACTAATTTTTCACTTATTTCATGCAATCGATTGCAAAACAAAAACCACACCAACATGGATAAACTATTTGATCTAACCGGAAAAGTAGCCGTCGTCACCGGCGGCAGCGGCATCCTCTGCGGCGCCATGGCCAAAGGCATGGCCCAGCGCGGCGCCAAAATAGGCGTCAATGGCCGAACGCCAGCCAAAGTAGAAGCGATGGTAGCAGCTATAAAAGCCGAAGGAGGCGAAGTCATTCCTCTAGTAGCCGATGTGTTAGATGCTGAAGCTTTGCAAGCAGCTCGCGACAAAGTGCTAGATACCTGGGGAAAAATCGACATACTCGTCAACGGAGCAGGCGGTAATATCCCTGGCGCCGCCATTCCGCCCACGGAAAACATCTTTATGCATCCTTTTAAGAACTTCCAAAAAGTAAACGCACTCAATTTTGATGGCACCGTACTGCCCACTATGATATTGGGAAAACCGATGTCGGAAACGAAGCAGGGGAGTATTATCAATATTTCCTCTATGACAGCTCAGCAAGCAGTCACGCGCGTGCCCGGCTACTCTACGGCTAAGGCAGCAGTAGATTGCTTTACCAAATGGCTAGCGGTCGAAATGGCCCTAAAATTTGGCGATGGCATCCGCGTGAACGCCATTGCACCGGGGTTCTTTGTCACCGACCAAAACCGGATGCTGCTGACCGATGGAAAAGGGGGCTTTACAGAACGAGGCCAAACGGTGATTGACAATACACCCACCCGTCGATTTGGAGAACCAGAAGAACTAGTCGGCACCTGTATTTGGTTAGCTGCGGATGCTTCCAAATACGTAACAGGTACGGTGATTGCAGTGGATGGCGGATTTAGCTGTTGGAGCGGTGTGTAAATGGTATAGGGTTTTAAAAACATAGAAATGAAAAAACTAGAACAAACGTTCCGCTGGTATGGTCCTAGCGATCCGGTCAGCCTACAAGATATACGGCAGGCAGGAGCTACCGGTATTGTTACTGCTCTACACCATATTCCCAATGGGGAAGTGTGGACTGTAGAAGAAATCCAGCAACGCAAACAAGCAATAGCAGCAGCAAGGCTGGTGTGGTCGGTGGTAGAAAGTGTACCCGTCACAGAGGATATTAAAAAGCAGACCGGCGACTGGAAACAACATCTTGAAAACTATCGAAAGAGTCTAGCCAACCTGGGAGCTTGCGACATCACTACGGTTACCTACAACTTCATGCCTGTACTCGATTGGACGCGCACCGATCTCGACTACCCCATGCCGGACGGCTCTACGGCCCTTCGTTTTGACAAGATTGCATTCGCTGCTTTTGAGCTGTACCTACTAAAGCGACCCACTGCGGAGGCAGATTATACCCTAGAGGAAATCAGCTTAGCAACTAACTACTACAGAACCCTATCGGATGCTGATAAGAGGAAACTAAGCGATAATATTATCGCAGGCCTACCGGGGTCGGAAGATGGCTATTCGCTAGAGCAATTTCAGGAAGTGCTAGATGGCTATCGCTCTATTAGCGCCAGGCAGTTGCGAAGTAATTTGATCGACTTTTTAAAAGCGGTTCTTCCAACGGCTGAAGCGGCAGGGGTAAAGCTAGCGCTCCATCCCGATGACCCACCACATCCTATTTTGGGTTTACCCAGAGTGGTAAGCACGGCTGAACATGTGCGCGCCTTATTCAAAGCAGCCCCTAGCTCCGCCAATGGCCTCTGCTTTTGTACCGGTAGTTTTGGCGTCCGCCAAGACAATGACTTACCAGCTATGGTTCAAGAATTTGCTAGCCGTATTCATTTTATCCACTTACGCAATACCAAGCGAGCCCCTGATGGGAGTTTCCACGAAGCAGATCATTTAGATGGGGATACTGACATGTATGAAGTGCTAAAAGGCCTTTCACAAGAGCAACAACATCGTACCGCTCCCATCCCGATGCGCCCCGATCACGGCCATCGGATGCTGGATGATCTGCACAAAACTTCCAATCCCGGCTACTCCGCCATCGGGCGTTTGCGTGGGCTGGCGGAACTGCGGGGTTTGGAGCTGGGTATTTTGCGGGCGATGAGCAAGGGCTGAGTACAGGCTGCCCGAATGGGTCGGGCGCTTCTAGTATGTGCATGGCTACTTTATAGACAGTTTGTCCTTCCAGGACACAATATTCTTATACACATGCATGTAAGCTATCAGAATTGTCCTGTAGGGACAAACTGTCAATAACTAGCTACTGCGTACACGTACCTGCCCCCATAGGTGGGCAAGCTGTGAGTTTGTCCTTCTAGGACACAATATTTTTATACACATACATGTAAGCTATCAGAATTGTCTGCCTAAGGCTGACAAACTGTCAATAACTAACTATTGCGTACATGTACCTGCCCCCGTAGGTGGGCAAGCTGTAAATACCATCACTACTCCTTCCCTTCCAACAATTGATAATACCCATAAGGCGTCATAAACGCACAACCCTGCGCTTTCAAAAACAACACAATGCGCTGAAACTCGGCAAAGCGCTCCGGCTGCTCGACCCAGCTGCGGGGGTGGCCCTGGATGACCAGGACAGGCTCGTTCTTGTACTTTTCATACCCTTTTTTGAACTGCTCAAAGTCGGGGATGTGGACGGGGTACTCGATATTGACCTCAGAGATACGAGGGAAGACGAATTTATCGGTAGGAAACTTCGTCTCTTTGTAGAGCCAGATTTTGATGTCTGGGATGGCAGCTAAAGCAGTGGGGGTGTGTACATCGGTCGAATTGTAGGGAGCACCGAAGGTGCGGAAGGTGATGCCCAGTTTCTCTTGGGCAAGTTCGTGGGCATGGGTGAGGTGCTCTTGCTGAAAATCTGCTGCGGTACCTCGGAATTCTCGTTTTTGAACCTCATCGACCATCGGTTTGCAATGGCAAAGGCCATGGTGCCAGATTTCAAAGCCTTCCTTTTCCCGTGCTTTGATCCAATCAAAATAGGTTGTATCTCCTTCCATTAAGGACTCACAGACTAAGCCGATGGTGCCAGTCACTTCTTCTGCTTGCAAAAAGTCCACTACCTGTATCCATCCTGGATGTACTAGGCCATGTTCGTACCAGAGGTCATCGAGTTTGAGGATAATAGTAGGGCTTTGGGCGGTAGCTGTCGCTAAAAAAGTGCAGAAACTGATGAGTAGCGCGAGAATATTTTTCATAGTAGAGCTATTTGTCGTCAATTGAAAAAAGTAGACTTATCGAGCCAGCCAACCTCCATCTACGGCCAAGATATGTCCATTTACATAATCGCTTGCGGAAGAGGCCAAAAAGATAGTCGCACCCACTAGGTCTTCAGCTTTGCCCCAGCGGCCCGCAGGGATGCGCGAGAGGATGCTCTTGGAGCGCTCTGGATTATCCTGCAACGCCTGGGTGTTGTCGGTGCGAATGTAACCAGGGGCGATGGCATTGACTTGCACGCCAGAAGAAGCCCACTCATTGGCCAAGGCTTTGGTCAATTGGCCCACACCACCCTTAGAAGCCGCATATCCAGGTACCGTGATACCGCCCTGAAACGTGAGTAAAGAGGCCGTGAAAATGATTTTTCCCGCTCCGCGCTCCAGCATAGCACCGCCAAAGGCCCGACTCAGAATAAACTGTGCATTGAGGTTCACCTCTATTACTTTATCCCAGTAATCATCGGGGTGCTCTGCGGCAGGTTTACGCATGATCGTACCCGCATTATTGACCAAAATATCAATAGGCGCATGCTTTTGCTTGACCTCCTCGATGAAGGCATACAGCGCCTTGCGATCAGAGAAATCACAAGCATAAGCGGTGAAGGACTGGCCGGTTTCCAACACTGCTTGCTCTACGGCACTCCCTGATTTTTCGAGTGTGGCACTAACACCTATAATATTGGCGCCAGCCTCCGCTAAGCCAACTGCCATTGCTTTGCCAATGCCGCGCTTACAGCCGGTGACCAAAGCAGTTTTATTTTCTAAAGAGAAAAAATGCTGCACTTTAATTTGGATTTAAGTGAAATGAACAACTACAAATTTTTTATTGCAATTCTGAAAGGTAACTACTAGGTCATTTTAACTGCCGCTTTTCCGACTTTTTTACTCTATAATTGTATTTTTTTAGGGGAAATTAGTTTCTTCCATATTGAATGAGAAAAGCGATTCTACTGCCATACTTCCTCAGCCTTATTTTTCTGCCGCTTTTACTGTGCGGACAGGCAGACATTCGTTTTCGACATTTCGGAAAAAAGAACGGCTTATCGCAAAATTCGGTCTTTGCCATTGCCCAAGACGGGCGTGGGGTAATGTGGTTTGGTACCCGAGAAGGACTGAATGAATTTGATGGCTATCGCTTTACGGTGCATCGCCATATACCCGATCAAATAGCGGGACTTCCTTCGGATGATGTGCGCTCCCTTGCCTATGATGCGACTCGTAACTGCCTTTGGGTGGGTACCTTGGATGGGCTTGCGCGCTACGATTTTGCGACCAATAGCTGGATAAATTATAAGCAAACAGACCAAGCCAGTTCGCGGCTGATGTCGCAGACTATCCGGCATATTATGATAGATAGTAAAAGCGAAGTATGGGTAAGTACCGCTAGAGGATTATCCCATTTAAAAAATCAAGCTACTACTTTTCAAGATGTAGCTATGCCTGCAAATGCAGGCGTAGATATTAAAGTGGTGCTGGAAGATCAGCAGCACTATTGGATAGGCACTGATCGAGGCCTGTATCTTTTTCCAGACAAAGAGAATCTGGAGCAATTGCCTGTTATGGCAGCAGAACGCTACCCGGAGCTGGCTCCATTAGCCGATCTACATCTTAAGACCATTAATAAACGGACAGAAGAGGAATACTGGTTTGGCACGCAAGTCGACGGCATCTGGTGTTGGAACAAAGCAACAGGAACGCTTACTGCATTCCGACATCAGGCGGAAGTTCCCTATTCCTTGAGTCATGACAATATTCGATCCGTAACAGTCAATACAGATGGTACGATGTGGGTAGGTACTTATTTGGGCCTGAACCAATATCTACCTGAGGAAAAAGGCTTTCGCCAATTCCTGAGCGACGACTATAACCAAGAAGGACTGCGCAATAGCTCCGTACGTTCTGTATTTATCGATAATCGATCAAATCTTTGGATAGGCACCTACTATGGAGGCGTACACTACCTGAATGAAGAATACAATCGCTTCCGTATCTTCCAACATCAGCCGGGTATCAATAGCTTGAGTTTCAATGTGGTGAGTTCTTTTGCAGAAGCCCCCAATGGGGACTTATGGATTGGTACGGAGGGAGGTGGCCTTAACTTTTTGGAGAAAGAAACAGGGCAGTTTTCTTTTATTCGCGCTGCGGATGGCTTGCAAGGGAATAATGTAAAAACTTTACTATTAGATGGTCAGACCTTACATATTGGGGTGTTTGGAAATGGGCTGCACTTGCTGAATACAGAAAGTAAGCAGATGCGCCACTTTCTGCACGATCCCAACGATACTAATTCACTAGTGCACAATAATGTTTATGCGCTTTTGAAGCAATCCGATACGCTCTGGGTTGGCACTTATGGGGGTGGTTTAAACCAAATGAACTTGGCTACTGGCCAGTTTATTGCCTACCAACATGGTGCTAGCCAGCCTACCTCACTTTCTTCTAATTTGGTGCGCACGATATCGGTGGATGCAGCTGGAAAACTATGGATAGGCACAGAAGATGGCCTCAATGAAGCGATCGGTTTTGAGGATGGAGTGCTGCAATTTCAGCGCCATTTAGAAAATATTCGAGTGTATTCCGTGTTGCTAGCAGCTGATAAAATCTGGGTGGGTACCTTTGGCCAAGGACTTTTTTCACTAGACCAAAAAAGTAAACAAGTAGTACGCTATACCGAAGCAAATGGCCTGCCAGGAAATGCCATTTTTGGCATCTTGCCCGATGAAAAAGGCAAGCTGTGGCTGAGCACCAATAATGGTATTTCTCGCTTCGATCCTGAGGAGCAGACCTTTACGAATTACTCCCATATGGACGGTCTGGAAAATCTAGAGTTTAACTACAACGCCGCCTATCGCCTCCAATCGGGCGCTTTTCTCTTTGGGGGAACGCATGGGTTTACGCGCTTTAGGCCAGAAGAATTACGGCCTAATACCGCAGTGCCCTCCGTTATATTCACTGGTCTAACGGCATTCAATCGAGCTATCGAAGTAGGTGGGGAAGATGGTATTTTACAACAACCACTTAATGAAGCCGATGAGATCGTATTCAATTATGGAGATGCCAACTTCACTTTGCAATTCGCAGCAGTAGAGTTTACTAATCCAGCAGGTAATCGCTTTGCCTACCGCATGAAAGGCCTACAGGATGAGTGGGCTTATGTGACGGGCCGCCCAGAAGCTACCTATACCTTGCAGCAAGAGGGAACCTATACCTTTGAGCTACGTGCTGCTAACAAAGAAGGCATTTGGAACCCTGAAGTGCGAAGTCTGCAAGTGCGGGTATTGCCGCCACTCAGCCGGACGTGGTGGGCGTATTTGCTATACCTATTAGGAGCTGTAGTTGCTGGGGGCGCTATTCTTAGAATTATTCGTCTGCGCCAATCCTATAAGTTGGAACAGCTCGAAAAGCAGCAACAAGCGGAGCTGCATCAGATGAAAACCCGCTTCTTCACCAATGTAGCGCACGAGTTTCGCACCCCGCTCACTCTCATTATTGGCCCGCTGGAGGACTTGCTTCGTAAGGGGGCTTTAAGCCCAAATGGCCCGACCCGCCAGCGCATTGGTACCATTTACAGCAATGCACAGCGCATGCTGGATTTGGTGAACCAACTACTTACCTTCCAGAAAATGGAAGCTGGCCACGAGCCCCTTCAAGTAGAGCCCACCAATTTGCACCACTTTTTGAAGCAAATCTTCGATTCTTTTGAGGATTATGCACAAATTCGTGCCATCGACTACCAATGGCAGGCTACGGAGCAAGAATTAGTAGTTTGGCTCGACCGAGAAAAAATGAACAAAGTGCTTTTTAATCTGCTGTCGAATGCCTTCAAATTTACAGCAGATGGTGGAGCGATTACCTTGCAAGTGCGGCAGTGGAATAAAGAGGTGATGATTGTAGTAAAGGATAGCGGGGTAGGAATCGATCCTGCTGTGCAGGAGCAAATTTTTCAGCGTTTTTACGAAAAAACACCAGGGCGGAGCACTAACCAAATCAAAGGAACGGGCATAGGCTTAGCCCTAAGCCGTCAGCTCGTGGGCCTACACCAAGGGCGTATTGAGTTAGAGAGTAAGGTAGGAGCGGGGGCAACTTTTAGTGTGTACTTGCCCTTGGGTAAGCAGCATTTTTCTGCCAAAGTAATCAAAGCAACTCCTGGCAAGCAGGAAAATGAAGCAAAGCCTGCTAAAGCAAGCATCCCCGTACCCCTACAAGGGCAACCTATCACACCTATCTCTACCTCCAAAGCACAACCTTTGCTACTGGTCGTTGAAGATAATCCCGAGGTGCAAGCATATATTCGAAGCGTATTTGCAGAGCACTACCAAGTAATTACTGCTAATGATGGGATAGAAGGTTTAGCTATAGCCCAAGAACGCCAGCCCGACCTCCTGCTAAGTGATGTGATGATGCCGCGCATGGATGGGTTTGAACTCTGTCGACAACTAAAAACCAATTTGGCAACCAGCCATATCCCGATTATTTTGCTTACCGCAAAAACAGCACTGAACGATCGCCTGGAAGGGCTAGAAATAGGTGCGGATGATTATGTGCCTAAGCCATTCCACCCCGCTGAGCTTCGCCTGAAAGTGCGCAACCGACTCTTGCAGCGCCAGCGCCAGCGCGAACAATTTTCCAAATCACCCACCTTTGCACCTAAAGAAGTAGCAGTTACTTCCGCTGATGAAGCCTTCTTAAAATCACTAGTCGAGTTAGTGGAAGCAAATATTGATAATCCCAACTTTTCTATTGAGCAATTTGCGCAAGAGCTAGCGGTGAGTAGAGCTTTGCTATTTACGAAAGTGAAAGTACTGACCGACACCACGCCCAAGAACTTCCTAAAATCATTCCGCCTAAAGCGCGCTGCCCAGCTGCTAGAAACAGGCAAACTAAACGTCTCCGAAGTAGCCTATCGCGTAGGGTTTAAAGAACCCAAATACTTCTCTAAAGTCTTCCAAAAGGCCTACGGCTGCAATCCCTCTGAATTTGTAAGCCAAGGCTCCACCCTGTCCTAAGTACCGAAGAAAAAATTAGGAAAATTGACCTAATTTCTTGCCAATTAGACTTTTTCACCCCCCATTCTGGACTTTTTTTCTAAACCCGCCGACTATCTTTGACCAAAGAAATGTGCTAAAAAAAGAAGTATTTCCGAATATGATTTTTTAAAGCCGTCGATTTAAAACAGGTAATTGTATGAAACGAATATCAATTCTGAAGCGGGCATTGTTTGCATATTTACTCTTAGGAGGTGCGCTTATTGGCTTTAGCCAAACGGGTATTGTGCAGGGAACAGTAGTGGATGGCAATGACGGCTTGGGCCTACCAGGTGCCAATGTCTACTTAAAGAACAAAATTACTGTAGGTACAACTACTGATATTGACGGGAGTTTCATTCTTTCTGGAATACCTGTTGGCGAACAAGTATTTGAAGTATCATTCTTGAGCTATGCTACTCAGGAAATAACGGTGAATGTACCTGCCAATGGCAGCGCCAATTTAGAGGTGAGCATGAAGCCTGAGTCATTCTCAGGGCCAGAGATTGTCGTGACGGGCCAGCTTTTAGGACAAGCAAAAGCAATCAACCAGCAGCTGAGTTCGGAGACCTTGGTTAATATCGTTTCGGCTGACCGCATACAAGAACTGCCTGATGTAAACGCAGCAGAAGCCATTGCGCGCCTGCCGGGTGTAGCCATCAATAGAAGTGGGGGAGAAGGGCAAAAAGTGGTGATTCGCGGAATGGAACCTAAGTTTGCTGCTATCACTGTGAATGGGGTGCGGATGCCGAGTAACTCTGGTAGTGATCGCTCGGTAGACTTGTCGCTCATTTCTCCTGAAATGCTCGATGGAATTGAGGTATTCAAGGCCCCTTTGCCAGATATGGATGCCGACGCCGTGGGGGGTACGGTCAACCTGCGCCTGAGCAAAGCACCAAAAGACTTGCGCGTGCTGGGTAAACTTTTGGGTGGATATAACCAACTCAATGAAGATTGGCGTGATTATAAAGGCGTAGTACAAGTAAGTAAGCGCGTATTCAACGATAAGTTAGGGGTGGTAGCGCAGGGAAGCGTGGAGCGTTTCAATCGCGGTGGAGACTTTCTGAACAATGACTGGCGTCGTGGCCCGACGGATGATTCCACAGGCGTGACAGAGATATTTGGTAATCGCTTAAGACTAGAAGATCAGCAGGAAATTCGCCGCCGCTACAATGGTAGCTTGGCACTAGACTATGACTTGGGCGAGCACCGCTTTGGCTTCTTTGGGCTGTTTAGCCGCACCACGCGGGATCGCTTTATCATGCAAGAAAATTATGAGCCGAACGAGCCGGGTATTAGCTTCCAGGGGCGGGAAATTGAAAACCAGCTCGACCTAACGTCGCTGTCTTTACAAGGAGAACATCCTATCGGCCGAGTCATCGTGGATTGGACGCTAGCTACCAGCGAATCAGCGGGAAGCACTCCCTATGATTTTACCATGCGCTTTGTCAATAATAGTCAGGTATTTGATCCTTCGCTCGATAATAACGATCATCCGCGCAATTACTTCAACGCCGCTTCTGTTGATCTGGCAGAGACCATCCTCTGGAATGCGGATATAGACGAAACGTCTACCAATGAGCGCACTAATATTGGGGCATTAAACTTTAAGCTTCCCTTTACGATCAACTCCAAACTGGGAGGCTACTTCAAAGTGGGAGGAAAATATACAACCATCACACGCGATCGCAATGTACGACGCCAGGCAGAAGACTTCTATTACCTAGGCGGACAAATCGGACGGGATGCGATTGGTGCCTACTCTGGTGACCTGATCACTTTACCACAAAATCAAGAATTGATTTCTATCCTTAGCTTTATTGAAGATAATAATGACATCGACTTTGTTAATGAAGCCGAAGAAAATGTAGGACTTAAAGCTAGCCTTGATCGCAATTTGATGCGCCAGTGGTACGAAGACCAGCGGGGCCTATTGAACAACGATCGCGAGGTGATTTTGGATAATTATGAAGTAGAAGAAACGGTAGCGGCCTTTTACGCAATGATGCGCTTTGATGTGGGCAAGCGCCTAACCATTATTCCGGGCTTTCGCTTTGAGCAATCCGATAATGAGTACCGCTCTGGTATTTCTTCGATCAATGGGCGCTATGGGGTAAATGGGTTCTTTAGAGATACGACCACTAATCAGACCTATGGGGAGTTTTTGCCACATTTGCACCTGAAATTTCAAGCAACCAGCTGGCTCGATTTTCGAGCTTCCTACACCAGAACGCTCTCGCGCCCTGACTTTACCTTTGTGACCCCTCGCATCCAGATCGATGATAACCAAACGATTATCAACGCTGGTAACCCAGCGCTAAACCACGCAGTAGCTACCAACTACGACCTCTTTGTTTCCGCTTATAGCGGCAAATTAGGTTTACTATCCTTTGGGGTATTCTATAAAGAAATTGACAACATCTTCTACCCTTGGCGGACTAATCTGTTCGATCAAGAAATAGCAGACGAGTTTGGCTTCCCCAACAATGTGGGTTATGAGTTGCGCTCTTTTATCAACTCGGAGCCATCGACCATTAGAGGGTTTGAGGTGGACTTGCAGACGAACTTCAGATGGTTACCTTTCCCACTTAGTGGGCTGTTGCTGAATGTAAACTATGCTTATCTGGATTCCAGAACCGAGGTCTTTTTCTTGACCTCTGAGAGCAAGTTAATTAGCCAAATCCCACCTATTATTCTAACGACATTTAATAATGAAACACGTAGGGTAGCGCTCCCAAGTCAAGCGCCCCATGTACTTAATATTTCCATTGGGTACGATTTGAAAGGCTTCTCCGCGCGGGTATCGGGTGCATATCAGGGGAGTCGGGCGCGCAACTATTCTTCTAACAAGGACTTTGACCGCTTTACGCAAAGCTTCTGGCGATGGGATGCCTCTGTGCGCCAAAACTTTAAGAAGAACTGGAGTGCCTTTTTAAACCTCAACAATTTCACAGATCAGCAGGATATCACCTTTATTCGCAACGACAATTTTGTCAATACCATAGAAACCTATGGGTTTACTGCAACCCTTGGCTTGCAGTACCAAATACGATAATCAACATTTCATGCTGGTATCCAAACGTGCCAGCGCTTTCATCATTTATCATAAAATTGAATTGATATGAAGAACATGTACCAATTATTATTGCTTGCAGTTGCATTAATGGTAGGAGGGCAGCTCACCGCTCAACGAATAGTTACTATTGCAGACAATGGTGATCCGTTTACGCCAGTAAATATTTTCCCAGTAATTATGGGGGATACCACAGCTACAGGAGAGCGGGTAGACAATAATACGGTCTACGAGTTAGAAAATGGTGTAGTTTACATCACTACCGGACGTATTGTAAATAAGCCAGAATGGCCATTGCAAATTCGTGCAGTAGATACGGAGAATATCGATAGCAAAGCCATCATCACCCGTGTCCCAAATGCTACTGGAGACTATCCCGACATTATGCGCCCAGAAGGCGATGTAACACTTACCAACTTGTGGATTATTGCTGGTGAGAGAGGTGCTCTACAACAGCACGATTGGGGTAAAATTCGCTTCATGGGAGAGAATACACGGGTGACGGTAACCGATTGTATTATTGAAAAAGACCGTGGCGGCTTCTTGCAAGTGCGTGCTGATGGAATCAAAATGTATGTCGATGGTTGTATCTTCCGTAATGGTGGTAACCGCCGTGTTATTCAAGGAAATGGACGTGGGGTAGATTGCCGTGACTTTTCGATGGACACACTTATTATGCGTAATACCGTTGTGCATAATATCCAAGATCGCTTTATGAGAAGCCAGGGCGCAAGCGACCCACATAACTATATTGAAATCGATCACTGTACCTCTTTCAATACAGTTGGTCGCCACGGACATATTCAGTTGGGTCGAGTACGCACAGCAAAGATCACCAACAACCTATTTTCTAATCCAATCATGTTGGGAAGTAGCCCATTCTATACGGATGAGCAGACGCAGCCAGATAACGATTTACATAGCGTGATTACACTAGATACTTTATTAGAAAGTACCACTCTGGAGATTTCTAATAACAACATTTTCTGGACAGAAGACGTAACCAACTACTGGGCTTCTGTTGATACTATCAACGCGCCTAATGTGCTTTCACAATTAGTAGAGCAAAGCTTAGGTGCAGATGCAGCAAATGCTTCCTTTAGTGAGCCACTTTCGTTAAATAACGTACCTCAGACGATCTTAGAATATGTTCAAGATTTGTACACCAATCCAGCAGCAGAGGATATGTTTGACTTTATCGTAGAGGATGATGTGCTAGATGGAACACCTTTTGATTCTGGTAACTTATTTGATTTTGATGATTTTGATCCCTGCTATTCTACAGATGCAGTATCTGCTACTGCAGCGATAGATGGTGGTGGAGTAGGCGTGCGTTCCTTCTGCCCAGAGCTCGCTACGAGCTTGAGCGAAGTAGTGAACGAGGCCTTAGCATTAGAAATCTTCCCAAACCCTACTACGGAGCAAACGACTTTCCGCTTTGATCTAGATCAGGCGAGCGAAGTGCGCGTGTCGGTATTTAGCCTTAGCGGCCAATTAGTAGGGCAGCCGGTCAATGCTATGTTACCTTCCGGAAATCATAACTTCAACTGGAATATCAACTTGCCGAAAGGCATGTACCTAGTAAATCTCCAAACGGAGATGGGTATGATGACTCAAAAACTAGTCGTACGCTAGAAAATACGAAACGAAAAACACTTTAAGTTTTTAAGCTAGTAGAAAGAACGGGTCACTTGTCGAACGCAAGTGGCCTGCTTTTCTCCCTGCTATCAAAAAAATAGTCATGCAACAAGCTTTTTACCTTATTTACTTGGCTGCTGCGATCTTGCTGCTGCATGGATGCTCCTCCACCGAAAAGGCACCCACTGATCAAGAAGCAGTAGTAGCTGTGGATGCCGAAATGCTCCGCCATCGCCTAACGACCATTTCCGCGAAAGCAGAACAAGATGCGTCGAAATTGACTTTTGATAGCCTAGCCATCCCTCGATCATTGCTCGAAGATCAAAGCTTGGATGCTACCAAATCAAAGAGCTGGACTAGCGGATTCTATCCAGGCACGCTCTGGCAATTGTACCGCTACAGCAAAAACGATGCGCTCAAAGCAGCCGCTATGACCTGGCAAGCACCAGTAGAAAAAGAAAAGCACGATAGCACGACACACGACCTAGGCTTTAAGGTATTTTGCCCTTACGGAAATGCCTACCGCCTCACTGGAAACAAAACCTATCAGGACATCTACGTGACCGCCGCTCGTACCCTGAGCACTCGCTATAATCCCAATGTAGGAGCGCTCCGCTCTTGGGATCATCACGCTGACGTATGGGATTTTCCCGTCATTGTAGACAATATGATGAACCTAGAATTACTTTTTGAAGCCACTATTTCAACAGGCGACAGTACATTTTACTACATTGCAGAACAACACGCTACCACTACTCTAAACAACCACTTCCGCAGCGACAACAGCTCGTACCACGTCGTGGACTACCACCCTGATTCCGGCGAAGTAGAGCAGCGCCACACCCATCAAGGCGCCTTTCACGAATCCGCATGGGCTAGAGGGCAAGCTTGGGGCCTTTACGGCTTCACCGTAGCCTACCGCTACACCCGCAAGCCCGAATTTTTGGCGCAAGCCCAAAAAATAGCCCAGTACTTTTTTAATCACGCCAACTTGCCAGAAGATTTAATCCCCTATTGGGACTTCAACGCCCCTAATATTCCAAGTGAACCAAGAGACGTATCGGCCGCAACAATAGCCGCTTCTGGGCTGTATGAACTAGCTACCTACGATGCTGCCAAAGCGGAACAATATATGACTTGGGCCGATCAAATTTTACTCAGCTTAGAACAGCAAGCGTATAAGACAGAAGCTGCTCCCTTTTTCTTAGCAAAAAGTGTAGGCAATGCACCCGCAGGCTCAGAAATCGACGTGCCTATCGTGTATGCAGATTACTACTATGTGGAGGCCCTCTTGCGCCGATTAGAGCTAGAGGAACAAGCTGATAAAACAAGATTGAGCTTAAAGTTTTGATGGATCATCACCTATGCAGAAAATACTTTTATTCTTTTTGTTAGTTGTGATTCAGACGATAATGCTCGCCCAGCCGCGCAGCATTATCCATCTGAATCAAAATTGGCAATATTGGGCCAACCCCAACGAGAACGTAGCCACAGCACTTCAAGCCTTGGAGCAAAATGAAGTGGAAACCATTGATCTGCCACACACCTGGAACCAATGGGATGCCACCGACATTACTCCCGGCTATCGCCGCTCTGCGAGCTGGTATTTCAAAGAGCTAACTATAGCAATCGACCCCAACAAGCGCTATGTGCTATACTTAGAAGGGGCCAACATCAGCTCCGCCATTTATGTAAATAAGCAACTAGCTGGCACCCATATCGGGGGCTATGTAGGCTTTGAAATCGACCTCACTGATTACCTCCAACAAGGCGCTACCAACCAAATCGCCATCCGAGTAGATAATGGGTATAATCCTGATATTATTCCTTCTCAAAAGGCAGACTTTTTTATCTATGGCGGTATTACGCGTGATGTGTGGCTCAAGGTACTTTCCCCCGAGCACATCCAAGACGTGCAAATTTCCACCCCCGAAGTCAGTCAAGAAAAAGCAACCACCACCGTGCAGTTGCAGCTGAATGCGCCTGCTGCTGGCCTTACGGCAAAAATGGAATTGTACGACCCCTTTGGCCAGCGCGTTGCTGAAAGCAAAGAAGTAAAAGTAGCCAATGACCAATTGCAAGTAGAAATGCCTACCCTCAAGCAGCCCCAACTCTGGTCAACGGCCCAACCCAACTTATATGAACTAAAAGTTTTGCTAAAAAAGAAGGGAAAACTGGTTGATCAGACAGAAGAAAAGTTTGGCTACCGGTGGTTTCGCTTCGATCCGTATGGGGCCTTTTACCTCAATGGAGAGCGCCTAAAAATCAGAGGGACGCATCGCCACGAAGAACATGCAGGCTATGGCGCGGCCTTACCCAATGAGCTGCACCGCCGCGATGTGGAAATGATGAAAGAAATGGGGGCTAACTTCGTTCGCCTAGCGCATTACCCACAAGACCCGGAGATATACAAGGCATGCGACGAGCTAGGCTTGATCGTATGGGATGAGCTACCGTGGTGCCGTGGGGGCATGGGTGGCGACAACTGGCAAAAAAATACAATGGGCCTCCTGGAGGAACAAATAACACAAAACTATAACCACCCATCTATCCTATTTTGGTCTTTGGGCAACGAAATTTACTGGCTCCCTGATTTTGAGGGGGGCGATGATGAAAAACAGCTGAACACCTTTTTAAAAAAGCTCAATGATAAATCGCATGAGCTAGACCCCTACCGGATGACTGCTATTCGCAAATATTATGCGGGCTCGGATATTGTGGACGTCTTTTCGCCTTCTATCTGGTCGGGCTGGTATGCTGGGGTGTACCAAAATTACGAGGCCACCATCAAGAAAAATCTAAAGTTATACCCTCGGTTCCTGCACATGGAATACGGCGGGTCGAGCCATGTGGGGCGCCACAC
>JBCCRH010000018.1:0-29274 GCA_039208045.1 Bacteroidota bacterium | reverse complement strand
TCACAAGAAATGAAGGCAAAAATAGAAGCGCTGAGTAGCAATAGGAAGAACAGAGATTTTGAATACCAATTCATTATTAGTAAGAATTGTAGGTTAAGAGAGTGTAGGCACAGGCCCAATAGCGCTTCAATAACTAATGGATGATGGATATTCTTATGAAAAAAGAGGTGGAAGAAGTGCAGAATGCGCTTTCTGGACGTTTTAGGGCTACGTTTGGCTCTTTTTATACTGACTCGGCGTTATCCCTTTTAATTTTTTAAAGGTCGCATTGAATGAAGATTTAGAACTAAAACCCACTTCCATAGCAATTCCTAAGAGCGTATACTGCTGATAGTGTTCTTGATGGAGGCAGTCGATAAATGCTTCAACACGATATTGATTAAGCAAGTCCTGAAACCGCATGCCCATATGCACATTCAATACCTCTGACAGCTGCTGCCTAGTGATACCAAGTTGTGCCGCAACTTCATCAGCAGTCAGTTTTTGATTCTTAAAAAGCTGCTCTTCTTGCATCAATTGGTGGAGGGCTTGAATGGTCGATTCAATAGCAGCCTCTGATAAACTAGACGACTTATATTTCGCGTCAGCAGTAGCGAGAATTTCCTTTGGTGCCGCAATTAGTCGGTACGTGACATAATAGAATAGAAAAATGACAACCAGAAACGCCCCATAGCTATCTACCGCCCAAAAGGATTCCTGACTAGCTAAAAATAATGGCGATAGGCTATCCAAAAGAAAGATCAATGTGAATGGAAGAATAAAGGCAAGTAACCACCGCTCCTTTTCATTCTTTACAATATCGTAACTACTGTACAACAACATTCCCAAAAAAACGAGCTCGATGAGCGTCTCCATCACTTCCAGCACCAGATAATCTGCTAAGGCACTCCTATCGGAGAGCATTTCGATCAAAATATACAACAGATAAGGTAGAAAAAACAGCGCATCCGATTGTTGAAAGGTCTTGCGCTTCGTATCGCTATATCGAATAAAGAGAAAGAAAAAGGTAATGAGGAGTGGCTCATGAAAAAAATACCAGCTGCTGGGGCTGACCAATAAATTATAATCATCATCTCCCAGCGCAAATAAAATCATAGAGACCAAGCAGCCGATAAACAGCCAAAAAGTCGGTTGTTGGTAGGCCTGTCTTTTCTGGAACAATACAAGTACCAGAAAGACTCCCTGTAGGATAGCTACGATTTGAAGGACGGCTAACAGATGGCGTGGTTTTGATGCGTGCTTACTAAAGTAAGCTATTTCGCAAATAATAAAAGTGGGGTGCCTAAAAAAATCAAGGCAATCCCACTAATCCTTCTGAATCAAGGTAAAGACAGTGTGTGGCATTTTCCTGCTCATTCCGTGCCCTTGTCAGTACCTTGATGGGCTTGATTATCGTGATTACGTGATTTTGCTGTTGGCGTGTGCCTAAAAAATCAAGGTAATCTCACCAATCCTTCTGAATCAAGGTAAAGACAGTTTGCGTGCTTGATCTTCCTGATTACCTGATTCTATTGTTGTTATGTACCCTTTTGTGTTGTAAACTTTTTGAACCAAAGTTGATTAATAGGCCAATTTCTAGATGGTAGGCTTCTACATAGTTCATGGCTTGTGCCAAGTGCACATCTTCTAAGTTAATTACGGCCTTGATTTCTACCATAATTTTCTCTTCTACAAAGAAATCGACTCTTCGAGTACCAATTTCTTGTCCTTTGTAAGAGATATGCATCTCAAACTCTCTTGAAAATTCCAAGCCTTGTTTTGTCATTTCAATAGCTAAGGCTCTCTGATAAATCACTTCCTGGAAACCGTTCCCAAGGTACTTATGAACTTCCATTGCACAGCCAATTATCTTATACGTAAGTTCTTTGTGCTTCATGACAGATAAGAAAAATTATAGTAATTAAATAATCCTTTCCAATCATGGTAAAGACGGCGCTCGGAGTTTCTGACAATTAAATTGATATCAACGATTAGTTAGCACAGGAGCAACAGAAAAGCCAAAGTGGGACATGGCGGATTCGAACCGCCGACCTCATGCCTGTCAAGCATGCGCTCTAAACCAACTGAGCTAATGTCCCGTGTGGGGCGTAAATATACGGAGTCTTGGCGCATTCGTGCAAGTCGAGTGAAAATTATTCCGTAATATGAGGCTATGAAAACCAACCACTTTATCTGGACCGATCTCTCTTCCTATCAGCCTTTGGAGAGCATCAATTTCTACAAGGCCATCTTCCCGTGGTCCTTCTATGAGCAGCAGGGATACCACCTGGCCTACCAAAATAACCAAGCTTTACTCGGCATTTATGAAACGCCCGCCTTCTTTAAAAAAATCAAGATGCCACACTTTTGGATGAATTATATCCAAGTGGAGGAGGTGGCTAAGACGGTGGCGCTTGCAGAGGCGCACGGTGGAAAAGTAGAAGTGGCCAACGCGCCTTTTTATGAAGGAAAAATTGCCCTGATCCGCGATCCTATGGGGGCTGGGTTTACCGTGTATGAGGGGGATGCCTTACGGCAAATGCCAAGTGAGCAGCCTGGCGGGGTGCTCTACCGGGCGCTGCAAACCTCTAATGCAGCTAAGGTGATTCCTTTCTATGAGGCTCTTTTCGATTGGAAGATCGAAGCAGATGCTTATGCTGGGCACTATGCCGTCACCTTACCAAATTATGAGGTGGAGGCGTATATCGAAGAAGTGCCGAATGCTATGAAAGGCAAATATGAATACTGGGTCACTGTTTTTAATGTTGATAGTGCAGCGGAGACAGGAAACTTAATTTTAGCAAATGGTGGAACGCTGATAGCAGATGAAAGTGTCAGGCAGCTATTTGCAGATCCTTCGGGAGAAGCGTTTTTCTATATTCAGGAAATCTAAAGCTCAGCCCAGCAGTTGCTGTTGCTCAATAAACTCTAAAAACCGGGCTTTATACATTCCTCCAATCGGGATGGTCTGCTCGGCGATGGTGACATCATTCTTACCAATAGTTTGAATTTTATCTAGCGAAATAATGAACGATTTGTGGATACGCAAGAAGGAAGGCTGGGGTAGCGCTTCTTCAATGCGCTTTAGGTTTTGGAGGGTCATCACCTTCTGGCTGGGGGTATAAATGCGCGAGTAGTCTTTCATGCCCTCAATATAGAGGATGTCCTTGAGGCAGATGCGCTGTAGGCGGTATTCGGAGCGTACTAAGATGAAGTCTTTGGGGCCAGTCGTGGGGGGCTCGCTTTGGCGTTTGCGGCTGAGGTGGGCGTACACTTTTTCGACTGCCGTCAAAAAGCGGGCAAGACTGATGGGCTTGAGTAGGTAATCGGCAACGGATAGCTCAAAGCCTTTGAGGGCGTAGCTGTCGTAGGCAGTGGTGAGGATGACTTCGGGTGGTTCTTTGAGCGATTCGAGGAGCTGGATGCCTGAAAATTCATCCATCTGGACATCCAGGAAAATCAGGTCAGTGGGGTGCTTTCGCAAATGGTATAGGGCACTCAGGCCATCACTAAAGGTGCCGTCGAGCTGCAAATAATCGATTTGCTCCACATAGGAGGCAATCTTTTGGCGAGCCAGCGGCTCATCATCTACAATAATACAGGTGATAGTCATAGTCGAACGATTTGGTGGAGTTGTGCATCCCATCGAATTTGTTTGGTGCTAGTGCCGCCATAGTGGTATTCTGGTGCGCCATTTGCCTGAAAATCAGCACTTGCTGCTAGTACGGCTTTGCCGTGCTCGTTGAGTTGAAGGGGTAGGCCAGGCTGTAGCAAGCTTTGCAGACCTTTGAGGTAATGCTGGTATTGGAGGTCGCCATAGCCATAGTATTGATCGGCACGTAGCGCTTGCCCGATAAGGGGACGTAATGCTTCGGTACCTTCAGCAATAGTCGTTAGCAGCTGTCGCTGAATAGCTCCTAAGCCAGAGCGCAGTTCTGGATAGTTGCGCAAATGGGCCTCTGCTGCTGCTTCCAAATAAGGGAAATAAGAGCGACCTGCTCGGGCTATAGGTACCAGTTCTTCTGGCCTTCCGGCCGTGTAAGCATCCCAAAATTGTGCAGCAATAGAAAGTGCGGTGCGCGAGAGAAGCATTCGCTCTTGATAAAGCTGCGGAAATAGGCTAGAGTCTATTTCGCCCAAAGCGACCAAACCCTCATAACCAGTAAGTTCCCCGATGCACACCAGCGAGATACGTGGTTTAGGCCCTTCTTGCGCTGCAAAATAAGCCAGTAAGCCCATTAGATTAATCTGACAAAACCAATCATACTCAAACCAAAGGGTAATCGACTGATACTTGGCATAGCGACGAATTTTTTCAAACTCATTAAGTGCCTTGAAGGTATATTCTGAAGCGCTTACCTCAAAAAAGGTAGGGAAAAAGTTGGCTCGTTCGTTCCAAAATTCGGGTGTGCCAACAGCGTGATGCACTGGCCCCTCCGCCAGCACTTCTCGCCACACCGCTACTTCCGATTGAGGAATGGGCTGTGCAATAAACGCCTCATAAATGGAATCCCCATTAAGTATATGCAACTGCTCCATATTGCTTTTTTTCGTTAGTAGCCAAAGAGGCAGGTATTTGTAAAAATGCCCGAAATTGATACTCTTCGGTACATAGATCAAGCTGGTAATTATTCCCAAACAACAGCATCAGTCGGCGCCGTACATTTTGCAGACCAATGCCCCCCACTGCATCTTTTGATGGATTCCCCTGGCGGTCAATCTGATTTTTTACCTCAAAGCGGTAGACCTGCTCATTTGCGCTAAGCTGAATAGTAATACCGGGTGCAGCACCCTGCTTTTTGCCATGCTTAAAGGCATTTTCTACAAAAGGAACCAACAACATCGGAGGAATATATTTTCCCGAAAGGTCACCATCTACCTCTAATTGGATAAAATCAGGATTATCCAGGCGTAAGCGCAAGAGTTCGATCATACTAGACAAGTAAGCGACTTCGCGCTCCAAGGGTACCTGCTCCACATTGGCTTCATAGAGCATATAGCGCATAATTTCCGACAAGCGCATCAGGGAATCAGAGGCTTTCGCCTGATCGTGGTAAACCAAAAAATCGATATTGTTGAGGGTATTAAATAGAAAATGTGGACTGATCTGTGCGCGGAGCATCGCTAGTTCACTGTGTAAGTTTTGCTTCTCTAGCGCATACTGCTGGCGTTGCTGCATCAGCAACGAATGAAACACCCGAACACCTGAAAATAGAAACACATAGGTATACATGGAAATGCCGGTATTCCACAGCTCCGGTAAAAAGAAGAAGGGACGTTCCAAGCCTTTTACATAAATAGCTGGGAATACGATAAAATAAGAAATACACCGCTGCATCAACACAAAGCTAAGAGCAGAAACAAGGATGGTAAAAAAGAAAGTTTTATACCTTTTCTGAAGTAAAAATTTGGGAATCAGGTAGTAGGCCGTAAAATAAACGGCACCCAAGTCAATAGGCATCAACCAGATCATATACCACCAAAAATTATCCACCCAACCCATCTGAATGGAATTGTAGTAGAAGATGCTAATGAGGATGAGCCAAAACAGCACATGCCCCCCAATGCGAAGGAATAACGATTTGTCGGTTTGGGTGATCATTATAAGAGTAGAAATTAGGCATTTTTTGCTGCTTCTACCTACCCAAATAGTTCAATCCCAGATTTTTCCCTATCAAAAGCAACTAAGGATAGACGAAAAGGACAATGCTAGTCTTTGAGAGCTGTGAACTACAATGTTTTTGCATAAAATAAATTACAACTACTATGCCCTGTCGCACCCAGCTGATTATCAAGCGATTCGAAACCAAACTTTTGATACAGCTGATTGGCCGTTTTCATCCAATTTACTGTTTCGAGATAGCACAACTGGTAGCCGAGCTCTTTTGCAGTAAGCAAACAGTGCTCCAAAATCTTTTGGCCCCAGCCGAAACCACGCGCTTCCGGAAGGAAGTACATCTTGCGCAGCTCACAGGTGGTTGCCTCGCCACCTTTCAGTGGGCCAATGCCTGCGCAGCCTACTATTTTGCCATTTAGCGTAAGCGCAAAAAAAGCGGAACCAGCCTGCGAATAGGTAGCGTAGAGGTCGTCCATTTCTGGATCCATGATGGAGAAGCCTTCGCCAACGCAGGAAAACTCGGTCATCACGTTACGGATGAGTTGAGCGAGCACGGCATTATCGGCTGCATTGATGGGCCGTATGGCAAAGGTAGGAGTGGGAGTAGCTTCCATGAATTTTGATAAATTGTTAGGTGAAAGTTAAAATAAATAATATGTTCGCTTTTGTAATAAAATAACTACTTACCTATGAAAAATAATCCTTTCTCATTGCTGTTTTGGTGCCTACTGCTGCTGATTGGAGCGTGCCAGGCAGAACCTAAAGAAGAAAAAGAAAAGCCCCTACCTATTGATCCAAAAGATGTGGTCATCGATGTACAAGTGGGTGGAGTGCCGACTGCCGATGGCTTGCTGCTTTCATTTAAGCGGGTAGGGAAGGGAGCAGAGACGATGATTGTTCCGGCTTCGGTCTATCTGTCGGATGACTTGAAGGGTATTGCGAGTGCTTATACTGTGGTTTTTTATGATGCTCGAAATAGAGGTCGCTCCACTACTGCTCGCAAGGCACAAAGCTTGGAAGGAGGGATTCAGAAAGATGTGGCAGACTTAGAGCGCATGCGCACCTTCCTGAAAGCAGAGCAGTTTAGCACCATCGGATTTGGGTATTATGGATTGGTGGTAGCAGAGTATGCGAAGCAATATCCGAATCGTATCAAGAAGCTGATTCAACTGAGCCCTTTTGCGCCAGCTCCTAATACGTACGACGCTTTTTCTGACGCGATCAGCACCGAAGTAGCAGCTGCTATGATGGATTTAGCGCAAGCGAAAGATTCGCTATCACAGCAAGCCTACTGCGAGCAATGGTGGGGCAACCAGCGCAAGCTATACGTAGTTGAGCAGGAAAATGCTGTACGTACCCTTTCTACGATTTGTCAATACCCCAACGAGCAGCCCGCTGCTCGGATAGCGCATTGGGAGCAGTACTTAGAGCCTTCCGTACAAAATTTGGCATTTGCGGAAGCAGACTTCGAAAACTTGGAAGCGGAGGTGCTGATATTGCATGGTGATAAAGATCGGGTGGCGCCATTAGAAGGGGCAAAAGCCTGGGAGAAACTGTTCCCCAATGCCCAGCTAGAGGTGCTAGAAGGGGCTGGGCATGCAGCCTGGATGGACAAGCAAGGGCTAGTGATGGGGGCGATTCAGCAATTTTTACAAGAATAAGATCAGTAGGCACTGAATGAGCATTAGGCCATCCACTAGGCCGGTAAAAAAGTAATCGTGCTGTATGCGGTCAGCCAGCAGATTGCAGGCGAGTGCTAAGAGGTAGGAGAGCGTGAGCGCCAATAGATTCTTCAGCGTGTAGGCATCGATCTGGTAGTTGAGTAGGCTTGCGCCAAATGCCAGGGTTAAGAGCGTGAGCGCCAACCATTTTGTACCCTTCACTCCTAATTGCTGCGGCAGCGTTTTCACGGAAGTGAACTGATCGATCTGCAAGTCCCGAATATCGAAGGGAAGTGTAATGGCAAAGATAAATAATGCCCGCTCTACGGTCATTAACCAAAGGTGCAAGCTCCAACTAAGCTGCTGATTGATGCCCGGTACCCCCACTGTGATCCACGCCCACACCAGCGCAATCAAGAAGATTTTGATAAAATGAAAATCACGCAGGCGCCGCTTCCTGCCCAAAATGGGGATTACATAGGCAATGGACAATATGGAAGGGAGGACGAGGGCTAACTGTATGGGCTGCTGTAGCTGAAAAAAGAAGTAGGCACTACCCAACAATCCAAGTATGGCATATACTAAAATGTGGTATTTAAAACGTGCAATGACCAAGTAGCGGCCGTGATCTTGAAAAGGCTTTACCTTTTGCAGCCCGACAATGCGGTGTAAGGCGTAAAGGCAGAGGGTAGCGGAAAAAACAAAAAACACGAGTGGATTCCAATGCAGCTGGCCAGTGAGGAGCCATTGGGTTTGTAAGCACATAGCGCTGGCTGCGGCGGCAATCCAGAAGTTGCCATATAAGAGGAGGTCAATGAGTGGGGATATGGGATTTAAAATTAATTTTAGTACATCGACTTTCATGTTGCCCGTGGTTTTTGTTTTCGGCTAAAGGTTGTCGAATGAAGCTTAGTTTTCGCCTCAAGCCGGCTGGGCTCTTCATTTTTTCATTGCCAAAAAACGAAGCAAAAAGGCTAGAAAAGGCAAACTCGTCCCTCAAACAGTGCCTTTTCGGGCCACCGCCACCAAATAGGTCTTGTTCTAAAGAGCTCTTAGTGCAACGATTTTAAGCTGACTATGGGAGTATTACCATTAAAAATACTTGAAATTGTGCTGGTATTCTATTTTTTGTAAGGTTTCATAAATGAGGCGGATGACATTTTCTACATCATCGCGATGAGCCATTTCTACCGTGGTGTGCATGTATCGTAGGGGCAGAGAGATCAGAGCGGAGGGGACGCCACCGTTGGAATAGGCGAAAGCGTCGGTATCGGTGCCGGTGCGGCGCGAGGCAGCTTCGCGCTGGAACGGAATTTCTTTAGCTTCTGCTACGTCGATAATGAGGTCGAGTAGCTTGTTGTGTACAGCGGGGGCGTAGGTGACCGTTGGGCCTTTGCCGCTTTTTACATCACCTACCTTTTTGGTGTTTACCAATGGAGTGTAGGTATCATGCGTGACATCCGTGACGATGGCTACATTGGGTTGGATGGTGCGCGCGATCATTTCGGCACCGCGTAGGCCTACTTCTTCTTGTACGGAGTTGACGATGTACAGAGAGTAGGGCAGTTCTATCTTATTTTCGTGCAATAGGCGTGCTACTTCTGCGATGCAGAAACCACCCATGCGGTTATCCAAGGCGCGGCCTACGTAGTAGCGGTCGTTAAGGATTTGCATCTGGTCATCAAAGGTGACGACACAGCCTACGTGGATACCTTTTTCGAGGACTTCCTCTTTCTTGTTGGCTCCAATATCTATGAATAGGTTTTCGGTTTTAGGAGAGAGCTTCGCGTCGTCGCCTCGGCGGGTATGGATGGCGGGCCAGCCGAATACGCCTTTTACAATGCCTTTTTTGGTATAAATATTGACTTGCTTGGAGGGTGCAATTTGGTGATCTGAACCGCCATTGCGGATGACGCCAATGAAGCCATCATCAGAAATGTAGTGGACAAACCAGGAGATTTCATCGGCATGCCCTTCGATCACGACTTTATAGTCTTTTCCTGGATTGATGACGCCATATACGGTACCATAATTGTCGAGATGCCACTCGTCGATGTAGGGCTTGATGTAGTCGAGCCAAAGTTTTTGCCCTGCCGATTCGAAGCCGGTGGGAGAGGCGTTATTTAAGTATTGCGCTAAAAAAGTTTCGGATGATGTATTGATAATAGACATAGATAGCAGATTAAATGGGTGAATACTAAGCTTGCCAGGTAGCACTCCAAGCAGCGGGATCTTCGCTCCAAACACTTAAGGTCTGCTGCTCCGCCTGGTCAATGTACTGATGTTCAATGGCTACTTGAAGTAAGGTCTCATAATTGGTAAGGGTGGCATAGGGCACTTTTGCGGCAGTAAACGCTTGGGTGGCTTTAGGTAAACCATAAGTGAAGATAGCTAAAACACCGCTGATTTGCGCACCAGCTTCCTGGAGGGCCTCTACTGCTTTGAGACAGCTTCCTCCGGTAGAGATTAGATCTTCAATGACTAGCACCTTTGCACCAGCTTGCAACTCTCCTTCAATCTGGTTTTGACGGCCATGCCCTTTCGCCTTGGAGCGGACATAGATAAAGGGTTTATCGAGTTGCTCCGCCAATAAAGCACCATGTGCAATACCAGCGGTAGCCACGCCTGCAATAATATCAGCTGCTGCAAAAGAGGCTGCTTGTTCGGCAAATGCCTGAATGACAAACCGGCGATGGTCTGGGTAAGAAAGCACAATGCGATTATCACAATAAATGGGAGATCGTAAGCCAGAAGCCCAGGTAAAAGGTGCCTTGGGATTGAGTTTTATAGCTTTGATATGTAGCAAACGCTGAGCCAGCTCGGCGGCAACATTCCTCATAGTGTAGTATATTCGTTCTGTTTTTTCAAAATCAAACGCAAATGTACAAAATCTACATTAACGACCACCCCTTGCAGCTGATCTCTACGAGCGATAAAGCACATTTTCCGGCAAATGATGATAAAAATTTACTGGCCCGTTACCCAGGCAAGTCTAAGATGCTGCTCAACTACATCGATATGCTAGAAAAATCGAGTCGTTTCGAGTCGGTCACCCTTTACGCAGATGATGTGGAAAAACTATTTGCTGATTTTTCAGGACACTTTAAAATTATTAGAGCGGCAGGAGGGGTTGTTTTCAACCCTGAGGGTAAAATACTGTTTATTTTCCGACGTGGGTTTTGGGATTTGCCGAAGGGCAAAATAGATAAAAGCGAAACCATAGAAGCAGCGGCCATTCGCGAGGTGCAGGAGGAAACAGGTATAGAAGCATTGACACTTGGAAATGCGCTACCAACTACCTATCATACCTATCGCCATCCGACCAAAAAGGTACGGGTATTAAAACAGACCTTTTGGTTCGAGATGCAGACCGATGAGCAGCAGTTGATTCCACAAGCGGAGGAAGATATTGAAAAAGCGGTATGGTTAAGCTTGGAGGATTTTGCTGATACAGGAGGCCCCATCTATTCGAATATTTCGATGTTGCTACAACATATATAACTGATTTAGAAAGCTATGAAACGAGTTCTATACCTGCTAATGCTCTTGATGGGGGCATTACTCTGGAGTTGCGAAGAAGAATTTATCCCTGAAATTACTACCGATCCCAATGCTATTGTGGTAGAAGGCTATATCGAAGCAGGCTCGCGCGCCACGCCTCCCTTTGTGATTTTAACCCGTTCTATTCCGTTCTTTCAGAATATCAATACGGATGGTTTTGATGGGCTATTTGTGCGTGATGCCAAAGTAGAAGTGACCAATGGCGATCAAACGGTGCAGTTAACAGAATTGTGCCTGCAAGAGCTTTCGCCTGAGCAGCAAGCTATTGCCGGGCAATTGCTAGGCTTTGATCCCGATAGTATCGCCTTCAATTTTTGTGCTTATGTCGACCTCAGCTTTTCTATGATAGGCGAAGAAGGAGAGCAGTACGATTTACGGATAGAAGCCGAAGACAAAACACTCACTGCCAGCACCACCATCCCCCCACACGTCCCACTCGATTCCCTTCGGTTCATCGAGCCGCCGGGAACACCCAATGATACACTGGCTGAGCTACGCATTTTCCTTGCCGATCCCGCTGGCCAGCGCGATTTCTACCGCTATCAAACCGAGATTAACAGTGCAGGCTTCCAAAGCCCCATCGGCAGCGTAGTGGACGATCGCCTATTTGATGGCGACACCTTTGAGTTCCCTCTAGCAAAAGCTGAAGACCGCAATGCTGAGTTCGACCCTGCCACCTTTGGCTTGTACCGCCGGGGCGACCAAGTCGGCGTCAAATGGATCAATATCGATGAGCCGCACTTTAATTTTTGGAATACGCTAGAATTTACCCTAGCTAATCAGGGCCCATTCTCCAACTATACGCGGGTGGATTCGAATATTGAGGGAGGGCTTGGCATTTGGGGCGGGTTGTCGGCTTCGTATTATGAGTTGGAGGTTCCGGAGGAACCGGAGTAGGGGGTTATAAGTCGGCTTTATTTCTTGCAGAGTCGATCTTTTTATGCAATAATCGGTAGATCGATTTTCCTAGCTTAAATACGTGAGTTTCTAAGAATTCAGGTATTTGATTATCACTTGCATTGTGTTCACTATTGCTAATAGCAGTACGGAGTAGTAAGGGATGTTTTTTAGAATCGAATCCCCCAGGTATTATTTTATTCAAAAAAGCTTTCCAATTCTTGGAAGCAGCCATTCCTTTAAAGTTGGGTTTTTCAAAAGAGAAGTGATAGTAAAGCCATAATTCAAAGCAGGGATTGCTCTGTGCAATAAACCAATTGCTGGCCTCAGAAGAGAGTCGATATAGGGCCTCTATTTTATCTCCCCATTGGTCAGTATCGATTACAAACCATAGCTCGTCTTCTCCAGTTAATTGAAACTCGGGCGAGACGCTTTCTAATTTATAGCCTGTCAAGTGGCATGCTAAATCATACAATCCAGTAGGCGAATTATTAGCTTTTGAATCAGCAGGAATAATAGCAACATTGACTCTTGAATCAATATTGGAAAAGTAGTTGAAATAATCTGGTTCTCGCTTTCCTCCTTCACAAAGAATAAGAATCAGGGTGGCATCTCTTTCAGGCGGTCTTCTGCTAAAAAGCCTATTGCGTGGTAGTATCATAGTCGAGCCAGCTTAAATCCTTTAATTTACCTAAGGTTGGTACCGCACCATAGCGCCCGTTTAGATATCCTTTTCTAATGTCTTTAGTATGATGAGGCTTAAAATCACTTAAGGAATAGATGCTAGAATTACCATTTATATCTTTTTCGATGAACCAAATTTCATCCTTTCTAAAAATGTTCTGATCTAGTAGTTGAGATTCATGAGTGGTAAAAATAAGTTGCCCCATACAATCAATCTTATCAGATATAATTTTCAGAGATTCCTTGATCAATAAAGGGTGAAGGCTGCTTTCAATTTCATCGATCAGATACACTACTTTTTGCGTAAGAATGCTCAAAAATGCAGGTGCGAGCTCTAATAATCGTCTAGTGCCATCTGACTCCTCAACAGTTGAAAAAGAGTAACTATCTAGATCAGAATGATGCATGAATTTCAATTGTTTTACAACTAAACTACCATCTTCTCTAGCAACAGATACCGAATCACCACTAGGAATCGTCATACTAATTACATCAGCATCTTCCTCATCCATAGATTGATAAATACGATGAAAAATCTCACTATCATCTCTTCCAAAAAACTCTACTGCTGCTTTTTTCTCGACTTTTATGTCCTGAACACCCAATTGGAAGGATTGGATAATATGTCTCATGAACTGATGAAATTCGGGATTCTGGTCGATGATATGTGCCAAGTTTTGTGGCTTAGTGCCAGGGGTAATAATTCTTAAGTCACTTTTTAGCCAATCATATGCTGCTGAAATGGTGTGCAAAGCATCATTATCTAGCTCGGCCAGTAATTTTAGGATAGGTTTGAATGGCTTAGATAGGTTTTTTTCGATCACATTTGCGAAGACTTCATTTTCAGTACTTTTATAAAAATCTGAGAAGAACTCGATTTTAGTGGTCGCCCTTGTAGATTTTCTTTCAAAAAGAAGCTGATCGTCTTCCTTACCAAGGCCAGACTGATATAATTCTTCAGCAATCACCAAATTATCATCTAGTTGGATAGCATATAGGAAGGCAGTATCACCTGCGATAAATTCGATTCCAATCGTAACCGGTTGTACTTGATGGCTTTCGCCTAAGCGAAACTTTATATTCGATAAGTTTGCAGGAACTTTTTCTGACAGAATAGTTTGTTGGAGAATGCTAAGTGCCTTGATAAAGTTGGATTTTCCAGCAGCGTTAGCACCATAAATAGCTCCTAACCTAAGGAAGTCAAGTTCATATGCAGGAGCATGATGCAAGTGATGTGCTTTTTTGCTATATCTGGGATTTGGAAACATATTGAATTCTGTTTCCTCCCCGAACGACATAAAGTTATTTATAACAACTCGAAGCAGCATGGCGTGATTTTTTCACGTAATATACTTTAATTATAGAAAAGTTGCAGGTCTCCGGTAGACTTCCTACCCGCAAAACCTTGGATGTTCTGCTGGACACCCACTCGTCAACATCCAAGGTTGCTCCCTACCGCATCAACACCACATCGCCCTTAAATACCTTCCGCTCGCCATCCGTAAACAAGGCTTCCACCAAATACACATATACCCCGCCAGGTAATTCCCGGCCATCGAAGAGCCCATCCCAGCCCAGGGAAGCATCGGAGTGTGGAATACGCTTTCGCTCAAATACCAGGCTACCCCAACGATTGAAGACGAGTACTTGCTCTAGCTGGACGACCTCCGGGGCACCAAAAATAGTCCAGACGTCATTATTATCATCGCCATTGGGGCTGAAGGCATTGGGGATGAAGAGGCGGCGGGGGCGCTGGACAAAAACTGGGAGGGTGGCTTGACCTATACAGGCTTTTCCATCGATAATGGTTACCTGGTATTGGGTCGAAAAGGGCGGGGAAAAGCTGGGGCTGAAGCAATCCGTGCAGGAGATAGTAGAGTCAGCAGGTGTCCACTCAATGGAGGTGAATCCAATGGTATCGAACACCTCAAGTTGGATGCTATCTACTTCTCCAAAATTGATGACTAATTCTTTTGGTAATCGAATATCGATGGGAGGAGCAGGGGAGATGAGCGCTTCCTCAAAGAAGACACAGCCATTGGCATCGATTACTTGGATGGGGTAGGTGCCCAGTTCCAAACCATCAAAAAAGGTGGAGTCGGAATAGGTCTGCCCGTTATCGATAGAGTACAAATAGGGTGGCGTGCCTCCTCCAAGCGTTGGAATAATTTCGATAGAGGCGGGGTCGCCATTACAGCCAGGGGAGGTAATATTGGTCGATACCTCCAAAGGCATAGGCTGAGTAATGCTAAATGTGGTGGAAATGGTGCAATCGGTGGCGTCTGTGAGTGTGATCTCGTAAGTGCCAGGGGCTAAGTTGTCCGCTACAGCGCTGCTTTGCCCACTAGACCATTCATAGCTGTAAGGGGGGACACCACCGGCCGCTTCAAGCTCTGCAAGACCATCCGCTGCACCAAAGCAGCTAATATCTTCTAAGGCGATGACACTCAGCTCAAGTGCTTCTGGTTGCGTGAGCTCAAAGGCTAAATCTTCCAAGCGGCACCCCTGCTGATCAATGACTGTCAAGAAATAAGAACCAGCAGCAAGGCCAGTCAGCGTAGCTTCTGTAGCGCTATTGCTCCACAGGTAGGTATACGGCGGCGTTCCACCTTCGATGCTGACGGCAAGCTGCCCATCATTGGCCTCAAAACAGCTCAGGTCAGTGCGTTGGAATTGGCTTAAAGCCAAAATAGGGGGTGCATCAATGCTAAGTGCCAGGAAGTACTTACAGCCATTGGAATCAGTAATCTGTACGTCGTAGCTGCCCTGCGATAAATCACTTCGGGTAGGGAGCGTAAGCCCATCTTCCCATAGGATGGTATAGGGCGGAGTACCCCCCACAATTGGCTCGATAACCGCCTGCCCATCCTGCGCCTCAAAGCAAGAAGCGGGCGAAGTAGTAGCCGTCGCTTCCAATGGTAATGGTGCTTCGACTTGTGCAGTATCTACCAAGCTACAGCCATTGGCATCCGTTACCGTAAGGGTATAAAAAGCAGCAGCTAAATCAGAAAGAGCAGCCACTGTTGGGCCAGTGTTCCACGAGTAGGAGTAGGGAGGCCTTCCGCCTGATACATTTGCGCTAAGCATCCCATCCGCAGTGTCAGCGCAAGAGGTAGGTACAGCAGCGAAAGTGATAGCTAATGGGGTAGGCTCGTTAATGGTATAACTAAGGGACTGTGTACAAACTGAGCCATCAGTCACTGAGAAGAGGTAGTCGCCAGCTGAAAGATTATCAAAAATAGGACTAGCCTGCGGCGTACTGGCATTGACTTGATATAAATAGGGTGGTGCGCCATTGGTTACCGACAATACCACGCTAGCCGTTGCTGCCCCTTGGCAAGCAATGCTGTCCTCAAAAGCTACTGCTAGGATCAAGCTATCAGGGCGTACTATTTCATAAGGAGGCGTAAGCAATTGGCAACCATTCGCATCCGTTACCGTAAGGGTATAGCTACCTGCATCCAACGGTCTAATAAATGCAGTAGTATCAGTATTACTCCATATATAAGAATAAGGCGCCGTTCCTCCTTCTATTAGCACTTCAATGGTGCCGTCGATAGTAGAATAACAAGACAGGTTTGTAGTGGTAGCACCCTGAATGGCCAAAGCCTCCGGCGCTTCTATGTCAAAATCTAGCGTCAAGCTACACCCTTGGCTATCCTCGATACGCACACTATGTGCACCCGCTGCCAGTGCAGTATTGATGGTATCTTGCTGCCCATCTTGCCAGAAGATTTGATAGCTACCAGACCCACCTTGAATATTGGTAAGCAGGGCAGTACCATCGGTCGTATTGTGGCAAGAAGTGGGGAATAGCTCTAGATTGGCAGTGATCGGAGCAGGGGCATCGATGAAGATGGAATCGATTAAAGAACAATCATTTGCATCTGTCAAAGAAAGCGTATACCAGCCAGGGGCTAAGTCCTCTAGTAATGGAGTATCGGGTAGTGTATCTGTGTTATTCCACATGAATGCATAGGGGGCTGTCCCCCCACTAACGAGGGCCTCCACCTGCCCATCTGCTGTATCAAAACAAGAAGTAGCCTGTACATTCCAAGCTATGGTGAGCGGTGCGGGTTCCGGCAGTGTATATTCAATGGTCTTTCCACAGCCTGAGCTGTCGCTCACTTCTATGGTATAACTTCCCGCACTCAGGTTCTCAAAAGTAGGATTGCTTTGAGGCGCTCCACCCACTAGTGTATAGACAAAAGGCGGCGTTCCATTTTCTACCGCCACGGTAAAGGCACCCGTAGCTGCACCAAAGCAGTCGATGTCGACGACACCTGTGATAGATAGCCCCGCAGCCTGCGGCTGTGCTATGGCTATGTCGGGACTAATGAGCTGGCAATCGTTCGCATCGGTCACGGTAAAGGTGTAGGTACCTGCTCCTAGCTGCTCCAAGGAAGCTTGGGTAACCCCTGTATTCCAACTAATTTCATACGGCGCCGTCCCGCCTTGTATGATAGGTGAAATAGCACCATCCAAGGAGTTGCTACAGCTCAAATCAGTAATTAGTATAGTATCAATTTCCAGGGGCTCCGGCCCTGTGATTTCAAATTCAATGATCGTCGCACATTGATTGGCATCCTCGATAGTTACCTGGTGGAAGCCTTTAGAAAGCATGGTATTTAGACTGTCGGTTTGCCCATCTTCCCATAAGTAGGTGAAGGGTGGATTTCCACCTGCGAGATTAAATAAAGTAGCTGTTCCATCCGTAGACTCATGGCAATTTGTGGGCGTGAGCGCTAGCTCAGCAGAAATGACATTTGCTGCTTCTACCAAAATAGAATCGCGCAAGGTACAGCCATTGGCATCCGTCAAAAGAAGGGTATACCAGCCAGGGGGAATAGCATCTAGGGTAGCACTATTGGGTAGCGTATCGGTCTCATTCCACTCCAATTGATAGGGCGGAACCCCACCATCCACCACGGCGCTCACTTGGCCATCCAGCGTATTGGCACAAGAAGTGGCTTGGGCGCTCAGTGCTAGTGTGAGCGGGGCTGGTTCGGTCAGTTCATATGTAATGGATGCTTGGCAATTTTGGCTATCACTTACCACAATAGTATAAGCGCCAGCGGATAGATTTTCAAATATAGGGCTACTTTGCGCCGTCCCGCCATTAATCGAGTAGGTCAAAGGAGGTATGCCATTTTGCACCGAAACGGTCAATGCACCGGTCGCCTCCCCAGCACAATTGATATGGATAGTATCAGTAATAGTCACTTCAATAGCTGCGGGTTGCGCTATTTCTATATCGGCACTAGTGGTCTGGCAGCCATTTGCATCCGTCACCGTAAAGGCATAACTGCCTGCCTCAAGCTGCTCCAAGGAAGCCTGAGTAACCCCCGTATTCCAGCTTATTTCATAAGGTGTTGTCCCACCTTGTATGACAGGTGAAATAGCACCATCCATCGTGTAGCTACAGCTCAAATCATTGCGTATGATGGTATCGATCACTAGAGGTGCCGGCCCCGTAATTTCAAATTCAACGACAGTGCCACACTGATTAGCATCTTCAATGGTCACCTGATGGAAGCCTTTGGCGAGCATGGTATTGAGACTGTCGGTTTGCCCATCTTCCCAGAGGTAGGTAAAGGGTGGATTTCCACCTGCGAGATTAAATAAAGTAGCCGTTCCATCGGTAGACTCATGGCAGGTAGTAGGCGTGAGTGTCAGCTCCACCATAATTTGATTGGCTGCTTCGACTAGAATAGAGTCACGTAGGGTGCAGCCATTTGCATCAGTCAGCAGTAATGTATACCAACCTGCATTCACATCATTCAGTGTGGGACTATTAGGGAGAATATTGGAATTATTCCACTCAAATTGATAAGGTGTTACCCCTCCACTCACCGTTGCCGTTACTTGGCCGCCTTGTGTGTTGGCACAAATGGTGCCTTGCGCTGCTAGGTCTAGGGTGAGCGGGGTGGGTTCGGTCAATTCGTATCCGATGGATGCTTGGCAATCCCGGCTATCGCTAACTGTTATGGTATACATACCAGCAGCTAGATTTTCAAAGATAGGGCTACTTTGCCCTGCCCCTCCATTAATGGAATAGGTTAAAGGAGGGACTCCATTTTGCACCGCAACGACTAAGGCTCCGGTATTTTCACCAAAACAGGCAATATTTTCAGCATTGGTAAGGGCTATCGCGATGGGCGCTGGTTGTGTTAGTTCTAAGTCTGGGCTGAAGACTTGGCAGCCATTTACATCCGTTACTGTAAAGGCATAGACTCCCGCTTCGAGTTGCGTTAGTGCAGCTTGGGTAACGCCCGTATTCCAGCTGATTTCGTAAGGTGCAGTCCCTCCCTGAATAGTAGGTACAATGGCACCATCCGTCGTATAGCTACAGCTCAAATCGGTGAGTGCGATCGTATCAATGACTAGAGACTCCGGACCCATGATCTCAAAATCAATGACTGTCGTGCACTGATTCGCATCCTCAATGGTGACTTGATGTAAACCTTTAGATAAGGTAGTATTTAGACTATCCATTTGTGCATCTTCCCATAAGTAGCTGTAAGGCGGTGTTCCACCAGCTACATTCAGTAAAGTAGCGCTACCATCTGCTGACTCATGGCAAGTAGTTGGCGAAAGATCAATATCTGCACGAATAGCATCGGGAGCGGTAAGCAAGATAGAATCTTGTAACGTACAGCCATTAGCATCGGTCAAGAGTAGCGTGTACCAGCCAGGATGTATACCATTCAGAAGAGCACTATCAGGTAGATCATCCGCTCCATTATCCCATTCAAAGGTGTAGGGCAGCACGCCGCCATCCACTGTTGCAGCCACTTGGCCATCCAATGCATCAATGCAAGAAAGCGACTGTGTACTCAAGGCGAGTGAAAGCAGCGCAGGCTCAGTCAAGGTATATTCAATGGTTTGTTCACAGTCTAGATTATCCCGTACGGCTATCGTATAAGTACCAGCGACTAGATTACTAAAGACCGGACTACCCTGCACTGGCCCGCCATTAATCGAGTAAAAATAGGGTGGCGTTCCATTTTGCACCCCAACTGAAAAAGAGCCCGTGGCAGCTCCAAAACAGTCAATATCTACTGCATTGGAGATGATAATATTAATCGACGAAGTCTCATCCAGATCTATTTCAGGGCTAATAAGCTGGCAATCGTTCGCATCCGTTACCGTAAACGAGTACGTGCCAGGGCTCAACTGCTCTAAACTAGGCTGTACTACCCCCGTACTCCATGCAATTGTGTAGGGCATGGTTCCGCCTTCAATAACAGGGGCAATCGTCGCATCCGTAGCACCGCTACAACTTAATCCAGTAATTCCAGTATTTGCAATGATTAAAGATTCTGGACCAGTGATTTCAAAATCAATCACGCTGATACAGCCATTGGTATCTTGTATACTTACTTGGTGGAAGCCCTTGGCAAGCATGGTAGTTAGGCTATCCGTTTGCCCATTCTCCCAGAGGTAGGTGTAGGGTGGCGTTCCATTTATTACATCAACGAGCGTAGCCGTCCCGTCGGCTGAATCGTGGCAGGTAGTAGGTGTCAGCTCAAGAGTTGCGGTGGTTGGTATAGGGGCGTCTACCTCAATAGATTCAACAATAGTACATCCATTAAGGTCGGTGAGGGTCAAGGTGTAAGTACCAGCAGGCACATTTTGGAGCGTGGGAGTGGCAATGTTTGGGTCGTGGGCCCACGCGTAGGTGTAGGGCGGTGTTCCTCCCGTAGCTGCGCTACTTACACTACCATCGCTACTATCGGAGCAACTTACTGCTTGCGCAAAAAGGTCTAACTGTAAGCTATCCGGCTCCGCCAAGCTAAAGGTGACATTTTGGCTACAGCCAACCGCATCCACTACGGTGAACATATAGGTGCCAGCTCCCAGTCCAGTAAGAATACTATCGGGCACTTCCTGCCCTTCCAGGAAATACGTATATGGCCAAATACCATTCTCAACATTGATCTGCAAAGCCCCATCTGCCGCCCCTGCACAAGAAATGTCCTGCCCATTATAATCGGCATCGGGCACCACATCCACCTCAATGATAGGGCGTATTTCGACGGTAACCGTATCGCTAGTGGTAATGCCGCTTGTTTGTGTCGTCAGTAGCTCGTACGAATAGCTAATTGGGCTATTAGTAAGGTTGGTAAAAACGGCCTGTGTCTGTTCCGAATTGGTTTGTAGAAGGGCAGAAAGCGGCGCTCCCCCGATCCCTTGCCAAGAAAAACCAAGCGTAGGAACAGCAGTAGGACTACCTAGCGTAATCGTATCCTGATGGCAGATGACGAGGTCATCGCCTGCATTTTGAATAGGAGGTGTGGGGATGATAAGCGTAGTGGTATCGCACCAGCACGCAGTACCGGCCTCAAAGAGCTGCAAACCTACCTGATCTGCCTGCACAATGATACCAGAAAAATCGAGCGAGTCGATCAGGTCTGCTTGAGCCGCCAAGCTATCTACAGAGATGGTGGTATTGATTAAAAGCTGCTCGGGTGGATTATCCCACTGGCCATTGCCATTATCGTCTTCAAAGACAATGAGCTGCACCTCATCATTAACTACCGGGTAGTCCGCCGTATTGGTGATATAAAAGATGCCATTCATCAAATCTGCATCCTCCGCACCAGGGCTACTCCACGGCGCAAAGCTGACAACCAATGGATTGTCCAAAACTGGAACTTGATAGAGTTCAGTATTAGCAATAGCGAAAACCTCGCAGGCCCCGCCCGCAGCCGATGGGCAATCAATAGAAGCCTCCACCAAGGCTAAGGCCTCCACGTCAATGAAGCCACAATCCAGCGATTGAGTAGATAAATCTTGTACGGTGATGGAAAATACCACCGAATCGCCAGGCGCTAGCCCAGCGGGTGTTTGGAAAGTAAGGAGGCGCTCTTGGTCTATAATGGTATTGGCAGCGATGGCCGTAGGGGCATTATGAATACCTTGTAAGCTGCCGGGCACATAATCTAAAGTGCTAGGAAGCAAAATACCCATTTGCTCAGAGCTAGAGACCTGGAAAGGCCCCAAATTAGTTAGACTATAGGTGAGGGTAGAATTAGCGCAGCTGCGAATGCCGCCTTCTGGGAAATCCAGCGATACGTCATACTGATTGACAATGGCAGGGATGCCCTCAATCAAGATCGGCAGGCTGAAAATGCGTCGTTCATCAGAAAAATCACAATTACTGTTGGCACTGACTTCTAGCTGTAGCTGACGACCCACCAAAAAGTCGCAATTCGTTTCTACTTGAAAATAGAGGCGCAGCGCATTTTCTGGCTCCGCCCGCAAGCCTTTGAGCACTTCTACCACTTCAAACAACGACCACTCCCAAGTGCGATCTCCCAAGAAGATTTGATTATTAAAAGTTTGCAAATTACCGCTTCCAGCAGGGTACTCAATACGAACGCTCGATTCCAATAACGTCATACCTTCTGGTAAGGTGAGTAGGGCGTTTAGATCATAGGCATAGCTGATTTGTAAGTTGCTAATATCGAGGGTGTAGTTGAGTGGTACACAAAGGGGTACAGGATAATTCGGCTCGTTAAGGTCTACGGCTAAGGCAATTTCACCAGGGCGGATAGCCAAATCGAGGCTGTTGGTAGCACAGCTAAATGTATCATCGGCGAAAGCATAACCCATCGACGGATTAGGCTCGGGATACGCTTCGCAGGAAAAGCCGTGGGTCAGCTGAATGGTATTATCAGTGCATGCTTCAAAGAGGGCAATCAGCTCAAAATCTCGGCTGCCAAAACCGGGCAAATCTCCTACTTGAAACCAAAAATTGTTGTCGGGGTAGGGGAGCACAGGGTAGGTGATTGGGTTGTTAGGGTCGGTAATATCTTGTAAGGCAATGACTTCTACACCAGGGGGTGCTTCTATGGCGATCCAATTATTGTAAACCGTTTTATCCGAACCTGCATAATTAGTGAGATTTTCGAGTTGAAATGCCCATTGTACGGTGTCATTAACGGGATTGCTGGTTTGTGGCGAAATGAGATTGACACCTACAGTCTGCTGCTCGTAGATTTTGGCATCGGAGAAGCGAGATTCGGTGATAGTGAGCTGCTGCGCAGCAGGGGCGTGGGTAAACTTGGTAAGATCGGCCTCCATGCCCACATCGAAGGATTGGTTACGCGGCACGGAGCAGCTGGGGATAGCGCGAAAGCGGATGTTGTGTTGCGGATCGCTTCCGTTGATGACCAAATCACCAGCAGGCCAGAGCTCAGGGGTATCATAGGTAAGCACTGTAAAGGTACCATCAAAACTAACTACAGGATCATCAATAGGTGCTGTAATGCCTGGCGCCGCTGTAGAGCTGCCGTTGACCCGATCCAAGCTCCCACTCGCCCGAATCGTACTACTGCCCGCTTGATAGTACCAGTGGCCTTCTATCAAGATACGCACCGATTGTACTTCTGAGATGGAGCGGATTTCATCCGGAAATTGATCGCCATCCAGTTGATGGCCATGATTATTGATAAAACTTCCTGTAAAGAAGACTTCATTGCACCCAAAGTGCCGCTCCTGACCATAGGAAACATGGACTTTCGGGATCACTTCTTCCAATACAAACTGCTCTAGCAACTCATTACAAAAGGTATCTCTGCCCTCCACGGTCGTGTAAAATCCACCCGTCAACTCAGGAATGGATTCCGCTCGGATCGGTACATTCTCCGTCACCTGGCTCACCACCGAAAGGACGATGCTATCGCCCTCGGCACGAGTGATGGCTTCCAGGCACCCTCCTGGCTCAAACAGCGATTCTACACCAAAATCGAGAAAGTGCAAGTTGTTATTAGCCGCGTAGCTGGCTGCCCAATCAGAAAACGGACAAGTGGTAATGGAACCATCTGCTGCGAAATACTGCACTTCCCCTGCGATAGGCTCAAAATGGGGGAGGTTGGCGGTAATTTGTGGTTGATTAATCGGCTGATAGCTTAGGCGCGCAAAGAGGCTATCGAAAGGCGCACCGCCGCCGTAGCGGCCACTCATTTGTATGAGTACTGAATCAAAATTGATACCTGCCTTAAGGTTGATATTAGGGTTGAGGATGGGGTCGACGCGCTCGTTGCGCCAAACATCCTGCCAGCCGAGGCTTAGGCGCGTCAGCTCGAAGTCGGTGGTCGAAATACCATCCGTACAGTCTTGGCATTGGGGCAAGTAGTCCAGGGTGGTACGTTGGCAATCAATGATTTTAAAGTCAGGGCAGGCAGGATCGCAAAAATATTGAAAGCTAATTTCCAAGGTGGAATCAAATACTGTACTAGCGCAATCTATGGTAATCGGGATACGCCAAGGGGCATTGAGGCCACCTCGCGATCCAGCGGCCAGGGCAATGGTGTTATCTGTATTATCTACAATGCCATAATAGGGCAATGGCCCACCCGAAGCCCCCGTGCCCAGCTGCAAGCCTTCCGGCAAAACTAACTGCAAGACAAACGAATCCGTCGCAGCGCAAGGGCTCGACCAGTCGCCCCCAGGGACAACATTCAAGAAAGTCGTATTTCCAGGCTCCAAATTTTCATCGTCGAGCGAAAAAATGGCTTCGCCCGCACGGTGAACAAACAGCTCAATGATGTTGATACCCGGATCCGTCACCCCATACCAATAGGAAGCTGTACCGCCACATTGGTTGAGAAAGTTAAAGCCAATGCGAAAACTGGTTTGTGCACCTCCCGTATTCTGAAAACCACTTAAAAAGGTACAATCCTGGGTGGTATTGGCATCATAGGTGATCGCAATGCGGATCATGGTGCTGCCATTTACCGGAAGGTCATCAAAAAAACCATCGCCATCCAGGTCATCCAGGCCGCCTGCCCCATCGGGGTCAGCAGTGAGCGTGGTAAACAAAATATTGTACCCCAAAAGCGGATCGGCCGCAGGGAATTGGTAGGCAGAAAGCGGCAGTGGGGTGTTGCCAATAAACGCTTCGAACGACCAGTTGGGGAAGCGCATAATATCTACCGGAAAGGCAGTACCAAATAGGTTGTTATTTAGCCCAAAAGCTACCGTCAAGTCAAAGGCGGTACCTGCTCCCAGAAAGGACTCGGCCCCATCATTCTCTACCAAGTATTCTAGCTCTAAGGTTTCGCAGAACCCACCTCCCACCTGCGAAGCATCATTAGCGACGGCTTGATCGATAAAGCCATTTTGATTCGTAATCGTAATATTGGGCGAACCATCCGCAATCAGGTTCAAGCCATCGGCAACAAAGGATTGGCAAAGCGACCCATTGCACCGCCAGAAAATCTCCAGCTGGCTATTAGTGCTCGTACACGTCAGCAGCGTCACTAATTCTTCCAAAACAAGCTGGTCGTTATAATCAAAAAAGCCATCGCCTCCTGGCAGCTCCGCCCCCGTAATAACCAAGGTATCCGAACCAACCGCACTACCTACAGCTTGCCCCAAGTTGAAACTCGTCATTTGCGCGGAAGCGTCATAAGTGGCCACTAAGAAAAGGGAATCGATACGTGCTTCCGGCCGTGCTTGTACAATGGTGTAGCTGCGCACACCCTGCTGCCCCACAGAAAGCGAGAGGGTGGTATTTTGAATGTCTAGCGGTACAATTTCTGGCGTGAAATAGTTGCTCAGCGGAGGGGCGCTAGCAGTAGCAGTTCCTGCACTACTTTCGTAAATGTATTGGATAGCTTGAGTGTTGGTGAAGGCGCAGTCGATGAGGGCTTCGAAGCTTAGGGTGTGGAAAGGAACGCTGGCATTAGCGGCAATGCTAAACTGTAGCAGGCTATTGTTGCTTACATTTATTTCCACTGCCCCATTCGCGCTGCCAGCAGCATATTGCATGCCCGGCGGAAGCTGTATGGTAAAGGTTCCTCCTGGAAACTCGTCGCCCTGTTGATTAGCCATATAGATGGTAAAAGCATCGGAAGGGCCGCAGGCCACCAATGCATCTGGTGCAGAGAGGGTGGATATCTGAATTTGACCATTCAGCATACCCGGAAGGAGATAGCAGACTAGCAAAACGATCACGCTATGGCATGACCACCTAGTGTTGGGTGTACTTAATCGGTTCAGGGGAAACATAATGGGTGTATTTAGAGACGCAAATATACTCTAGTATCTCTACGCCTTTTCAGATTGGAGTGCTGCGGGTAAGGTATTCCAGAGGATGTGCAAATCCATCCAGAAATTATATCCCATAGCGTACTCCACATCGAGCATAATACGCTCTTGCTCGCTAACTTTTTCTTTGCGCCGCTTGGTAATTTGCCACAGACCAGTAATACCTGCTGGTGCAAAAAAGCGTGCAACATCACTATCGGTCGTCAATCGTTCTGCTTCGTAAATGGGGATCGGGCGATTGCCAACAATCGACATATCTCCTTTCAATACGTTAAACAGTTGCGGTAATTCGTCGATACTCGTTTGGCGTATAAATCGGCCAAATCGGGTAACGCGCGGGTCGTTTTTGATCTTTACAAAAGTACCTGCTTTTTCGAGCTGTTTCTCATGGTGATAGGTCTGTTCGCCTACAAAACCCGAATCTCTCACCAACAGCTGCTGCTCATCAGAGGCTTCTATCGTGGGTTCTGCTGCTTGCTCACCTTTGTATTCATTACTTTTCTTCAAGGTATCAAGTTCTTTGTCGGCAGTAGCCTTCATCGAGCGGAATTTGTAGAAATCGAATATTCGAAATCCCTGCCCGGCGCGCTTAGAGACATAGAAAACAGGGCCTCGCGACTCCAATTTAATAATCAACGCGATAAGGAGTAAAAACGGCGATGCCAATAGAATCAGACTGCCAGAAACTACGATGTCAAACAGGCGCTTCCACCAAGGCAGGTGGTATTCTGAAAAAGAAGTAAGCGTCGTCGTATCAGTTGCCTGCGGATTCGATTGCTGGATATTGAGTTCTTGAATAATCATCTTACACCATTCTTTTGAGAAAGCTTTGTGAGTAGTAAAGTGAGCACGCACCTCAAATTTTTTGGCCACCCGCTTCAGCTGATTCGTAGGATAAGTGGAGATGGCAACAAAAGGAAGGTTCTTAAGGTGTAGGCGCTGTAGCATGGCATAGCGCAGGTGCATAAAATCTTGTACGCTGCTAGCCTCCAGCTGGAAGAGTAGGCCTTCAGGCATTTTCGTGGCTTCTTCCAAATACTCTACGGCTTGCGCTCCTGAACCGATGTAGACGAGTTGGCTACCCCAGTCCGGCAAACACGGTTGTAGCGCATTTGAAAAGTCACCAATACAGAGTATGGTTTTCATAATTTATGAAACGGTACTTTGTTGTAAGTGAAATCTAATTCTAATTTCCAGCTCTTTAGGATTGAATGGCTTATTGATGTAATCCACAGCGCCCTCCTCCAAGCATTTTACGCGCTCCTCGCTCTTGTCGATGCTTGATAAAATGATAACTGGAATTTCATGGAAATAGGTAGAGGTTTTGAACAAGTTGAGTAGTTCAGCACCTGAGATAGTGGGCATTTTCAAATCCAAGACGATGAGGTTGGGAAAGTTCCCTTCGTTGAGCCATTTCCAGGCTTCATTACCATCTTGAAACGCATGCACCTGATAGCGATTACCAAAATATTGCACCAGAAACTGGCACATCATTTCGCTGTCGTCAATAAAGAGTAAAGCAGGTTTTTTCATCTGATTCATTAAATTTCCTTCTAATTTATTGTCCCCGATGGAGTAGCGTGTAGCTTTTAGTTGAGCCGCTCCAATTGCCCGTTCTTTAACCCAAATCAGCCGATAAACGGTAAAATAGCCTCCTATTCCTCCCTCATTTGCCTTTTAACCCCCAAATACTGCGCCTCAGCCCCCCTTTGTTGGTGGTCACCGAAAAAATCAAATGCCTATTTTCCTAATATCTATTTTGCTGAAAAGGTATGAAAGAAACGAGTTTATGATCAACTTCAAATCAGTCCCATCCCGCTTAGCGCGAATCACGTCTTCTGGCAAATACATCCGGGAGATAGATGGTTTGCGCTTTGTCGCGATCATGCCGGTACTCATTCAGCATCTGAGCGAGCGACTGTATCGCTACTCTTCGGTAGAATGGGCGACGCCGATTGCGGAAGACCCGGTGGCCTTCTTGGCGAGCCGTGGGACGATTGGGGTATTTCTTTTCTTTTCGATCAGTGGGTTCATTTTGTGTTTGCCTTTCGCCAAATACCATTTGCAGGGGGGCAGAAAGCTCAGCTATCGCAGCTACCTGTGGCGTCGCGTTACTCGCTTAGAACCGCCTTATCTCATCTGGATGACCTTCTTTTTTATCATCTTGCTCATCCGGCAGCCGATGCAAGAGGGGCTGTGGAGCCACTGGGGGTATAGTATGATTTATATGCACAATTGGGTATATAGCAGCTACACACCCATCAATCCAGTGGCTTGGTCTTTGGAAATTGAGATACAGTTCTACCTCTTGGCTCCCTTCTTGGCCGCGCTTTTCTTTTCGATAAAAAATACAGTCTACCGCCGCTCCATTTTGGTGGTTGCCATCTTTGTATTTATTGCGATGCAGCACAATCTGGGGTGGATGGCACTGCCGTATAAGATTAGCCTGCTGGGCCAATTGCAGCACTTTCTAATCGGCTTTTTGATGGCTGATATATACCTAGTAAACTATCAGGATCAACAACCGAAGCAATACTGGCTTTTTGATGGCATTGCTGTGGTGGCTTTCTTCACGCTTTGTTTTACCTGGTCTGAAGAGTGGGGTAAGAACCTCCTTTTTTCTGCCGCGCTATTCCTGCTGTTTTTAGCCGCTTTTCGCGGAAAAGGCTTTAGCCAGTTTCTCAGAAAGCCGTGGATTGCCGCTATTGGCGGAATGTGTTATACGATCTATTTGATTCATCTTCCACTGATGGAAGGTCTAATTCGGTTTACCCGACATATACATTTAACGAATTGGTTTAGCCTCAATTTGATAGTACAAGGACTAATAGTGGTGCCTATTATTCTAGCTATTGCTGCTTTTTTCTATTTGCTGCTAGAAAAGCCATTTATGGACAAACACTGGCCCACAAAATTGAAGAACTGGATAGCAACAAAGTGGCTATCCACTACTCAGCTTAAAAAAACAGAGTCATGAGAGAATACTTTTTGCCGATGATTATTGGAGGAATGCTGCTTAGTGTGGTGTCCCTAAACGCACAGGATGCACTGCCCGGCACGATCGAGCCAAAGAGTGCTACAGAGCCATTTGCCGTAAGGCCACTAAAGGAACTGATGGCAGATGCCATGGAAAACGCGCCGCTTTTGAAAGTGCAGGACCTCAATGTGGAAAACATCTACCATAAGATCAAATTACTGGAAAAAGAGTGGAGTCAGTACTTCAACTTGATCGGTTCGGTGCAGGTCGGTAATATCACTTTTTTGGATGATTTGGAATCTAATAATGGCGATGAGGTGCGTACGGTAACCAGAGAAAACTACTTCTATGGGTTGGGCTTTCAAATTCGTATTCCGCTCTCTGATTTTATTACGCGTAATGATCGCAGAGCGATTCTGCAAAACCAGATGGAGCAGGAAAAATTAGTGCGCGAAGATCGAACATTAAAGCTGCGCGAGCTAGTGCTACGGCAATATCAAGACTTGCAGTTGGCCGTAGAGATTTTAAAAGTACGTACTAAAGAGTTTGATTTTCATACGCTTACCGCTGATATGGCGGAGAAGAAATTTCAGGATGGTACACTCGCTTTGCAGGAATATACTACGGCAGTAAGCTAAAGAAACAGAGCAGAAGAGGCACTGCTATATGCAAAGAATCAAGCGACAGTAGCCTTCCAGGTGCTGAAAGAAATGGTAGGCTACTGTCGCTTGATTCTTTGCATCTAGCAGTGCCTCTTCTGCTCTGTTTCTTGAGCTTACTGCCGTAGTATATTACTGCAAAGCGAGTGTACCATCCTGAAATTTATTATACGCCATATA
>JBCCRH010000017.1:0-29619 GCA_039208045.1 Bacteroidota bacterium | reverse complement strand
ATGGAAAAATTTGGGAAAAGATCTTTGATGTATTGCTTGCCAGAGCGCTCCAATAAGCGCTCGTAATACATCTGTACCCAAGGCGGAATGCCACTAATCAGGCGCATGTCTTGATCGATGGTTTCATCGACGATGCGCTCTACTTTGGTTTCCCAGTCTTCAATACAATTAGTGGAGTAGGAGGGGAGCTGATTGGTGCGGAGCCAGCTTGGCACTTGATGGTTGACGATACCCGATAGGCGTCCCGTTAATATGCCATTCGTATCCGTCATTTCGGGGCTACCTGATAAAAAGATAATGTGACCATCAAGCCACTTTCCCTTTCCAGTGCGGGCGTAGTAGTTGAATAAGGCATTTCGGGCAGAGCCAAAATGATTGGGAAGGCTATCCTTGGTCAGTGGGATATATTTTACGCCCGAAGTGGTACCCGAGGTTTTAGCAAAATATAAAGGAGAGCCTTTCCAGAGAATATCCGCTTCGCCCTTTTTAATGCGCTCAATATAGGGCTTCAATCCTTCGTAGTCCGTGATGGGAACGCGCTCTTTGAACGCTTCATAAGAGTCAATTTGCTCAAAGCCATGGTCTTTACCAAATGCCGTGCGTCGGCCCACGCTGATGAGGGTCTCAAAAATTTGCTGCTGCGTCTGTACTGCTTGCTTCGACCAGCGTTCAATATCTCGGGCTACCCAATTGGCAAATGGCTTTACAATGAATGACTTAAATCCCATACGCGCTAACTTATTTAGCCAACAAAGTTAGCGAAATCTGAAATTATTCTCTCAAATCCTCAATATAATAATCGGGATAGTCCCCCTCCTTGAAAGCGAAGAGCTTGCCTGGATATTTCTTATTGGCTGCAAAGCTATTGATAGACAAGGTGTAGCGGGAGCCATCCTTGCTGAAGGCCATTAAGCGCACCACATCCTTTGTCTTTTTATTCACTTCTAAGCGCAATTTCGAGTAGTCTGCTCCACGATCTAATGGCTTAAATTCGATTTGCTGAAGCCGTGTTTTGCCATCCATATACTCATTGGTGAGGACATAGACGAATTTGCCATTTTCATAGAAATTAAACATCGCCTCCGGCGTCAAACTCAAGCCTTCTGTCTCTGAGGGGTCGGGAATATCATTGATCTGCACCGTCTGCGTAGCATCCATCACGACATACATCGCTTCACCATCTGAAAAAACAGTGGAATTATTGATTTCTACGCGATACTGGTCGCCTTGCTTTAGCATTTTGCCTTTTTGGACTTCCTTTGGTTGTTCGGGCAGTTGAATTTCCAGTTGGAAGCCCGCTTCTAAGCTTTTGTAAGATTTATACTTTTTGCTGACGGCATCTAATATCTTCTTAGCCGCAGGGTCAGAATCTCCTTTTTTGGTGTAATCCTGTGCCCATAATCCTGTAGTTAATGTGAGTGCTAATAGAGCAGAGAATAAGTACTTCATATGTCTGGTCTTTTGTGAAATTGTCTAAGAAAACAAACGCCACAAAATTACCGAATATTGAAAGCTAGGCAAGTTGTGGGGGTTAAAGTTTGTTTAAAACGCTGCGCTTGAGTCGTGAGTGTTGACGTTTGGGGTGGCCTTTCTGACGCTTCGGTGGGCTACATTTTGGCGAAAGCCTAAAAACGTACAACTTGCTAATAAATCAAAATACACGATCATGACAGCTTTAGAAACGATTTTAATTGGTACTCATATCGCGGCAGGAGCAGCCGTATTGGCAAGCGGACCTATGGCAATGTTGACGCAAAAAGTAGGGAACGGGCATCGTAAGGCGGGTTTATTCTACTTCTGGGGGATGTTTACCATTTTTGCTTCCGCCATGTTACTCTTGACGCTGGTACGCTTCAATCTATTCCTACTTGTGATTGGTATTTTTAGTTTTTACCTCTCTTTCTCTGGGTACAGAGTGCTGAAGCGCAAGTTGCCCAATCAAGCGAACTGGTTAGATTGGGGTGGGGCATTGCTCTCAATAGTAGCGGGGATAGGATTATTTGTAGTAGGTCTTAAATTGATCCCAGGGATGGGCGGATCAGTACATCTGGCTTTGCCGATGTTATGTATGCTATTTGGGTTTTTCACCTTTGACTCAGCTCGCAAAGATGTCGTCTTCTTTTTGACAAAGGACTTCGATGATAAAATTTGGTGGAAATACCATCATATGCAGGCGATGATAGGTTCTTACATTGCGGCGGTTACTGCTTTCATCGTACAGATTGGTGGACATTTGGCACCAACTTGGGATTATCAATGGGTACTTTGGTTATTGCCAGCTGCAATTTTATCGCCTATCATGGGCCGTTGGATTAAAAAGGAGAAGGCGAAAGATGAGTTGGTGCTTAATTAATAAATCGCCATCGAATACCGATGCGCAGGCCACCGCCGGGAAAGCCGTAATAAGCCGTTTGGTAGTACAAACGATCCCCGATAAAAGCATCTGTTAGGTTTTCCCACTTGAAAAATGCACGGAATTTATTGACTTGTAAGCTAAGGTAGGTATCAAGCGCGGGATAAAATTCTACCGCGCGATCCTCCTGCAAGTGAAATTGTCCAATCGCTGGATTGTAATACATCGCATTGTACGTGCCATTTAGACGTAAGTCGAACCCTAACTGTACATTCAACACCTTGAACCATTTGCCTGCATAGTAAAGACTGTGCTTGGAGAAAAAAGCAGGCAGGCGCAATTCATTTTCTGAGATTTCTTGCACTGTCACCACATTATCCAGGTGCATCGGGCCCAGCTTGAAATCCTGTTTTAGCGAAAGCTGCAACACACTGACTGGCACGCCCAACTGCCGAGAAAAACCCAAGGTATCAAAGTAGATAAAGTTGTTGATCAAATGATAGCCCCCCATCACCTCCATATTAATCGAGGGGAGCGAGTAGGTGACTTGTAAGTTGGTCTCTAGTGTGCGATCAAAGTCATTGTCCCAAAGCTGGCGTTGCGTAAGATAATAGCGATGCTCAATGAGCGTGGGTTTGTATAGCTGGTTAATGACTTGTGCTTTGAGCGAGCCAAACTTCTTGAAATCAAAGAAAAAAGTGCCCGAAGCGCGATAATCTCCCGCATTATCCCATAGGCCAAAGTGTCCTTCCGTTTCGATGCGGAGGCGATCGTTAGGGGAAAAATTGAATTTTCCAGTCAGAAATAAATTATTGAGGGTAGAATCTACCGGTTCCTGATTGAGGCGATGCAGGGTGTGTACCAATCCTACTTCGATCAGGTCGCGCTGCTGCTTTACGCGATTTTCATTGAGGCTGCGCTGGCGAAAAGTCGTTATTTTAAAGCTATTTCGATACGCCCGGTGCTCCACAAAAACACGCGTGCCCCGATCATCCAAATCCAAATGTGGGAAGCGGCTGAAGAAGGCGGTATCTAAAAGGGGCGGATTTTCTATCCAAAAATTGTATTTGCTATTGTTGTAATTGAACTCATGGTGGAGCGTGTAGGCGCGCTTAAAACCCTGTAGAGAATCTCGCTCTCCGCCAAAACGATAGTACTGATGGTAGCTCCACTCGCGATGGGCATGGCGCGTTTCGGCTGTGCGCAGAAAGACTTCTGCGGCTTGGGGGCTACTGAAATCCCCATCTTCGGTGGGTTCCACCAAAATACCGCCATTATCCTTGTGCTGAATCGTATTGGCGGCATAGGTGAAATAGCCTTTATAGCGCCCATTGGGACTTTCGTAAGAAAGGCCAGAGGTGAGTGCCGTAGTCCGTGTATTTTGATTGGGATACTGAAATTGCTCTCCCAACTGGCTAATCCGCTTATAGTCGAACGCAAAGTTGACCCCATTAGCAAAATTGCGGCTAAACTGTGCACTGAAAAGCGCATCCGGCTGCTCACTACCTTGGGTATACGATAGATTAGTATAGGCCTTTTCGATGCGATAAAAAGGCATCCGATTGGCAGGCGTCAGATAAAGGTCAAACTGATCCCAGCCTACCTCAAAGCCTTGCCGCTGCGTGGGCTCGTAAAACATCGGATGATGCGCTGATCCCACAATACCCAAGTGCATATAGTCGTGATCGCGCTTGCGCGCTGGATCGTATTGCTGAAAGTAATTATTCAACAACGAATCATCAAAGCTGTATTCTAAATTGGGATTGTCTGGGTAGAAGTAGAAAATACCAAAGGTATCTAGCGTTTCAATGAATTCATCTTGCCCTCTGACCAGCGTATCCTGGCCATCAAAACCACCGCTAAAGCCGCCCGCTTGGCCCGGGAAATTTCGGCTCTGCCCGAAAAGACATACTGCCGAAGCCATCAAAATGAATCCTATAAAAAGCGTTCTACCCATATTTTGTATTCAATATTCAAAGAACGGTTGGTTTGGTTCGTCTCAGACTAGTCCTTTAACAAATTAACCTTTTGTTGACTATTCATTAATTACCTTCACGGATTGCAAATCCGTTGAGCGCGGGCAAGGCTTCTAAAAAAAAACTCAGCCCGTGCCCAGCGGATTTGCAATCCGCGAGCAAGTCTTGCAACGAACCTACTCATCCTCATCTAACCCAAGCACTGCCGGGCTCATCCCCATGTTCGAAAAGCCCCCATCGTGATAAAGGTTTTGCATCGTAATCGAACGCGTCAAGTCAGAGAACATCGTCACACAATAATCGGCACAAGCTTCTGCTGAGGCATTACCTAGTGGCGACATTTTATCGGCATAGTTGAAAAATTCCTGAAAGCCTTTGATCCCGCTTCCGGCGGTAGTCATCGTAGGAGATTGCGAAATGGTATTTACACGCACCTTATTCTTTACTCCAAAGTGGTAGCCAAAGCTACGTGCAAAGGACTCCAAGAGGGCCTTTGACTCTGCCATTTCATTGTAATCGGGAAAGGTGCGCTGTGCTGCAATATAGGTCAAGGCCAAAATAGAACCCCAATCGTTGATGGCATCCATCTTCCAGATAGTTTGCATGACGCGGTGGAAGGAGATAGCTGAAATATCGAAAGTTTTTTGCATCCAGTCATACTTCAGGTTAGTGTAGTCGCGCTTTTTGCGCACGTTGAGCGACATGCCAATGGAGTGCAGCACAAAATCTACTTTGCCTCCCAGCGCGTCCATCGATTCCTCAAATAACTTTTGCAAGTCTTCATCATTAGTAGCATCAGCAGGGATAACTTTGGCGTTGAGGCTTTCGCCTAATTCTTTAATTTTTCCGAAACGCATCGCTACGGGAGCATTGGTGAGGGTAATTTGAGCTCCCTCTTCTACGCAGCGGGTTGCTACTTTCCAGGCAATAGAGAATTCATCTAATGCGCCAAAAATGACGCCTTTCTTTCCTGCAAGCAAGTTATTTGCCATAGTTGTTTCTGTTTTAGCTGTAAAGCAAAGGTTAATTTATTGCCAAACCTAATAATTCCCTCGCATTTTCTAAAGCGGAAGGACTAGGTGGATTTTGACTGAGCATCACCGCAATAGCTTCCACCCGCTCGCGGGCATCTAGGACTTTGATATTGGTGACGGTACGCTCTTCTTTTATTTTCTTATACACAAAGTAGTGTCGGTCGGCCTTGGAAGCCACTTGTGGCGAGTGCGTAATGGAGACCACCTGGTGCCCATCGGATAGCTGTCGTAAAATTTGCCCCATCTTGAGTGCCACATCGCCAGAAATACCCGTGTCGATTTCATCAAAAATGAGCGTGGGCAGGGGGATGGCACTGGCTACCAGTGATTTAGTGACTAGGGTCAAACGCGAGATTTCGCCCCCCGAGGCGACATCCTTAATGAGCTGTAAGCGCCCACCTTTGTTGGCCGCAAAGAGGTAATTTACCTCATCCAGTCCAGTGGGTCCCAATTCTTCTAGCGCTGCAAATTCGATTTGTAAGCGTGCATGCTCCATAGAGAGTCGGCCTAAGAGCTTATGGATGCGTTTCTCAAATTTGGGTACGACACTTTTGCGCTTGGCGCGCAAATCTAAGGCGAGGGCTTGCAGTCTTGCCTCATTTTCGCGAATACGCTCTTCCAAACGCTCGATATTAGCTCCCAGATCGGTGAAGGCAGCTAGCTGTTGCTCTAAGTCATTTTGGATGGCCAGTAGTTCTTCTAAAGAGGGCACATTATGCTTGTTCTGTAGGCGGTAAATTAGGTCGAGTCGCTGTTGAATCTCTAGGATGCGCTCCTCATCATACTCTGTATCTTCTGCTACTTGTTCCAGCTCGCCACTTAAATCTTGTAGCTCTAGCACCAAGCCATTGTAGCGTTCTACTAGCTGTTGCAACTTTGCATCTACTGCATTTACTTGTCCCAGCGCCAGCCCCACTTCCTCTAATTGACCAATAATCGACTGCTCTGCTTCGCTTAGTTGCTGAAACGCCCCAGCAGTAGTCCGCTTGATATCCTCTGCATTCGTCAAGCGGTGGAGTTCTACTTCTAGCTGCTGCTGCTCGCCTTCGATGAGCTCCGCTTCATTAAACTCTTGCAGTTGAAATTGCAGGAACTCCATTTCTTTAGTGGCGCTGGTGTTGCGATCAACGAGTTGCTGAAGCTGCCGCTTATCAGCAGCATAAGAACGATAAATAGTTTGGTATTTAGACAGGAGCGCCTGATTATCAGCCAGCGCATCGATCATGCGAAGCTGGAAAGAAACATTATGTATATCAAGCGTATCAAATTGCTGATGTAGATCGATAAGCGCACTGCTCAGGCGCTGTAGCACCTTTAGATTGACGGGGGTATCATTGACAAAGGCTCTAGACTTTCCGGATGGTGTTATTTCTCGGCGAATGACTACTTCCGAATCATAATCGAGTTCCATTTCATCAAAAAAGCCCCGCAGCTTGTAGCGTCCCACCTCAAAAGTAGCTTCGATCACACACTTCTGATCGGTATGGTAGAGCACCTTGGTATCGGCACGCTTGCCCATAATAAGGCCCAGCGCACCCAAGAGGATGGACTTTCCTGCACCGGTTTCCCCCGTAATAATGGTGAGCCCGTCCGAAAACTGGATCGTGAGCTTATCAATAATGGCGTAATTCTTGATATAAAGACTCTTAATCATTCGCGTCTTTAATTTTTGATGCCCGCAAAGTTAACGGTTTCTGAAATACTTGCGCCGCTTTACCGAGTGGATTTTAGGGAATGCCTTATTTTAGCGGCCGGATATTTCTAAAACACGATTCAAAATACAATACAATGAAAAAAATTATTGCACTAGCACTCTTGTCCTGCGCCCTATTTTCCTGTAATCAAGAGCCTGCCGAGGAGGCCTGGAAGCCCTTGAATTTGCTGGAAAAGGCAGGGGTGCCCATTACGATCATGGCACCCGATAGTGCAGAAGTAAAGCTAACCGATCTCGGTATATTGAAAGATGTGACGATTCAGCAGGGAGATGATTATTACATCCAATTGTACGCTGGTGCTGCGGAGACCAACGATATTGCAAAATTGAAGTCCGACAAATTGGCTGAGGTAAAAGCCAATCGCTACTTCTCTAAAATTATGAAAGAAGAAGAGGCGGGCTTCATCTATGAAACCCAAATCGATTCCACTCATCTTAATTACGGATTCCGCTATGCGATGGTCAAAGGAGATATGGAGTACACCTTTCAGACTGGGCTCATTGGTACTTTTGGATTAGAGGAGGTGGAGCGTATGTATGAAGCAGTGAAACCACAGAAATAGGATTCGTACAGTTCGGATTGCAAATCCGAACGGCGCGGGCTAGGTTTATAAAACTACTATGATAAGGTCATACGATCTAGCAAGTGTCGGATATTACGTTCTACCTTCAGCATGCCCACTTCGATTTGGGCGGAAGGCATGCCTGATTGTTGGACTACTGCTAATTCTATCTTCTGGGCCAAAAAATGCTGGTAGAGTGCGTCGTGCTTCCCTTTGAAGTAAACTAAGGCCTGGTCAATGGCTTTGCCCACCTTATTATTAGCAATAAGCACTTTGATAGAGCGGGTGAGTGACGTTAGAGAATCCTCCATTGGGAAGCGGAAAGCACCGCCCTCGTAGTCGTACCAGCCTATGGATGCCACTTGTGGTGTAATGACAACCCCTTTTCTAAAAGCATCCAAAATAAACACTGCTTTATTTTCTTCTAGGCGCAGAATAGCTCTAGCTTTTTTCAAATTGACGCTAACGAGAAAATAAGCGCTGATAGGGAGTTCTAATTGAATCAATATATCTTCAATAGAAGCGCCGATCTGTTCGATGAGTGTTTGTTCGTCTTCCTGTTCCTCTAGTTGTAAGGCAATGTAAGACCAAGGATATACCGGAGACGAAGAATCAACCGTCATTTCGTTGAATACATACCCCATTCCCTTTCCTGATGCTTCTACACAGGTAGGTACCGACTCCATCAGAGAAGTCAGCGACGCTGAAAAGCGCGTGCTGTACAGATCAATAGTGGCACCTAACATTCGGAATAATTGTAGTCTCCTCGTTAAGTTGCTTTCTGACTGTTGCAATTGCCGAATTGCGTGATCCGAAAGGTGCCGTTCTTCGTCTGCTGCTAACAACTGAAAGTTATTTGGTGGCATGGCGGCGTTGTTTAAAGCTAACTAAGTCATAGACCTAGTCGCAGTTCAAATGTACGTTAAATGTGTTTAGTGTACTAGAAAGCTAAAGGCATCTAGGTTTTGTTAACTTAATCTTAAGACTTCTTAAAAGTATCAAAGTCACTTTTCTAAGCACTTTTAAGTTCTAAAAAAGTAACCTCCGGTAAAATACCAACTCGCCCGGGATAACCTAGGAACCCAAGGCCCCGATTGACATACAAATATTGCCCTTCTTGCTGATAGAGGCCTGCCCATTGCTTGTACACATACTTAATGGGGCTCCACTTAAACCAACCAGGTATTTCTATACCAAATTGCATCCCATGGGTATGGCCCGAAAAGGTAATGTCAATGTCTTTATAATCGGTAGTCACTTGATCCTTCCAGTGGCTAGGGTCGTGGCTAAGCAGTAGTTTTAGCTGAGCTGCTTCCGTGCCGTTGTAGGCTTTCGCCAAATCGCCGTACTTGGGGAAGCGGGGATGAGCCGAGTAATTCTCTACACCAATAACTGCTACTTTTTGGTCGTTGATGTCTAGCAACTCATGTGCATTGAGCAGCAGGTTCCAGCCTAGGTCTTTGTGGGTTTGGAACAACTTATCGAGGTTGGCTTTTTTAGCTTCTTGATTAGGCCATCGGTAGTAGTCGCCATAGTCGTGATTACCCAATACGGAGTACACCCCATACTTAGCCTCTATTTTATTGAAGACATCTTTATAGTCATCCATCTCATCGGCAACAGTATTGACCATATCGCCTGTAAAAAAGACGAGGTCGGGCTGTTGCGCGTTAATTAAATCGATGGCATTTTTGACAGGTTCTTTTAGTGTAAAACTACCAGAGTGGATATCAGAAATCTGTACAATCCGTAAGCCTTCCAATTCAGCAGGGAGGCCTTTTATAGGAACTTCAGAGTGGAATAATTTATAGCGGTAGGGGTTTCTGATGATGCCATAGGTGAGCGACAAAAAAGGAATACTTCCTATGAGTAGGCCTGCTTGCGATAAAAAGCGGGAGCGACTTGCATTGAAAGCGGTGCCTTCGCTAGCTTTAGACATAATGTATAAGACTAGCCGCCGCACATCATCGATCAAGAGGAAGGGGGCGATGAGCATTTTGGAGAGATAAGCTATGAAGATAAAGGTACGCCCAAAGGTGAACCAATATTTGTTCCAGGTCGTTGTATCGCTCTGTGTGACTGCCACTAAGAAAGCGATGCTAAAAATGGGGATCACCCAAAATAGGGTGTAGATCACGGTTTTCAGCGTAGTATTCCAGCTCTGAGTGAGGGTTCGGATAGCCTGAAAGGAATACCAATCGATGACAAGGAAGAATAAAATAAACAGCAATATTCGCATGAATTAAACCTTTAAGGAAAGTAATAATCAAAGGTGTAACTAAGTTTTAGATTAGAGGCATTTTTTCGACCAAACAAAATACCTTTTTGTATGGCTCTTATGTTACTTTTGCAGCCTTGAACGTTTTTAGAGTAACTATTTTAAAGGTATTATGCTATGAACCTTTCACAGCTACCAAAGTTGAAATACACCGACAGCGATCATTTCTTTTTGATTGCAGGGCCATGTGCTATTGAGGGGCGAGACGTTGCTTTTGAGATTGCGGAAGCGGTTAGTACGATTTGTGATCGACTTCAGATTCCTTACATTTTTAAGGGTTCTTATCGCAAAGCGAACCGCAGCCGTTTGGACTCGTTTACAGGGATAGGAGATGAAAAGGCGCTAAAAATACTCAGAGAAGTAGGAGAGCACTTTGGGGTGCCAACTACTACAGATATACATACAGAAGAAGAAGCAGCGATGGCTGCACAATATGTTGATGTGCTACAAATTCCTGCGTTTTTGTGTCGCCAAACTAATTTATTAGTGGCTGCTGCTAAAACGGGGAAAGTAGTAAATGTTAAAAAAGGGCAATTCATGAGTGCGGAGTCGATGCGGCACGCACAGGTGAAGATTCAGGAATCGGGTAATGAGCAGGTGTGGCTAACGGAGCGCGGAACGACTTTCGGCTATCAAGATTTAGTCGTTGATTTTCGGGGTATCCCCGTCATGCAATCGTTTGGTGCAAAAGTAGTACTCGACTGCACTCATTCCTTACAGCAACCCAACCAGTCGAGCGGTGTTACCGGTGGGCGTCCAGCGCTTATCGAGACCATTGCACGAGCCGGGATTGCGGTAGGAGTGGATGGTATCTTTATGGAGACCCATCCGCGACCTTCTGAAGCAAAATCAGATGCAGCAAATATGCTGCCTTTGGAAAAGTTGGAGCCAATCTTAGAACGGCTCTTACAAATTCAGGCGGCTATTCATACTACAGCTGCCTAATATTGTTTCGGAAAGGCCTTGATTTTTTGGCGGGAATTTTGTAATTTATTCAAAATCAAGACAAAAGAAGGCACATGAAAATTATCAAATTCGCTACCATCTTCGCCCTTACTTTTTTAGTAACTACTACACTTGTTGCACAACAAGCGGAAAAAACACTTGTAAAAGCCTTCAACCTTCAAGGTCACGACCTCATTCAAATCGAATTGGATGGTCCGGTTGAAGTACGTACTTGGAAGCAAAATATCCTACGCGTTCAAATGGTCATTAAGCTCGAAAATGGCTCTGAAAACTTACTGAAATCACTCGTCCAAATCGGACGCTACAACCTTAAGTCGGGTATTGGTGAGCAAGGCTTCCATATCTTCGCTCCCAATATGAAGCGAGAGGTAAAGATCGGTGGCAAAGTCATCAACGAATCACTTACCTATGTGATTTATGCGCCTGAAGGCGTGCAGGTGAAATTGCCGAATACTGCTTCTACACAGGTAGTGGAGGTAGATAGTTCGTTGTAAATCTCGGCCCTCGACTTCGCTCGGGCCTCACGTTCGGGTCTCGACTTCGCTCGACCCTCGGTAAACAAAAAATGCTTAAAAAGACGTTATTCTTAGTGAATGACGTCTTTTTTATTTTTTTGAGCAAAGATCATTGTATTTTTGCATTCCAAATTTTCTTAGAACCTATGAGATGGAATAACTTTTTGTTAGTGGGCCTATTACTTGGCTTCACCACTACCGTTTGGGGGCAGCATGTGAAAGTGCTACATAATAGTTTTCAATTAGATAGTCTGAAGATGCTGTCAGTTGATTTTTTGGGGACATATGAGGTAGAACCGTGGGCTGGTGATGCTGTATTAGTGGAAACAACTATAAAGCTATACGATGCCTCTAGCGGTATCCTAGAGTATTTGATTGAGAATGAACGCTACAAGATTGATGCAGATACGATTGATGAGACCGGCCTGCATCTGTTTTCGGTAAAAAAGGAGCGTAAAATAGTGCGTACTTCAAAAGGAGAGAGTCGAGAGGAAGTAAAAGTGCGTGTATTTTTACCAGATACCTTTAACCAAGTGGGGGATCATAGCTGGGAAGCGCCAGAAGAGGAAGAAGAGGAAAAACAAACATCTTCTGCCGAGCCACTACCTCCCGAAGAATTGCCAGTTGATACTACTTTACAAAAGAAGATAGAATGATTAAAGAAGTTGAATTAAAACTTTCACCAGCAGAAGCGGCGGATGAGGCTGTGATTGAGCGAGCTGCTGCACAGAAGTGTCAGCTTCCATTAAAAAAGATTAGTGCTACACAAGTCGTGCGCCGCTCGATTGATGCCAGGGGCAAACAGCCATATATGCGGCTACGAGTGGAGGTGTATGTAGACCAGGATATTCAAGCTGAACCCGTTCTACTCGACCAATTTCAATCGGTGGAAGCGGCAGCGCCAGTGATTATCGTAGGGGCGGGCCCAGCGGGGTATTTTGCAGCTCTAGAGCTTATTGAGCTTGGGTTTAAGCCTATTTTATTTGATCGGGGAAAAGACGTGCGCGCGCGGCGGCGTGATCTTAGAGCCATCCAGCAATTTGGGGAAGTCAATCCGCATTCTAATTACTGCTTTGGGGAGGGTGGAGCAGGTACCTATTCTGATGGTAAATTATACACGCGCTCGTTGAAACGAGGTAATATTTACAAAGCCTTGCGACTCTTGGTGGAGCATGGGGCTAAGTCCGATATTCTGATAGATGCACACCCACATATTGGCTCCAATAAGCTTCCTAAGATTGTAGCGAACATTCGGGAGACCATCTTAAATTTTGGAGGGGAGATACACTTCGATAGTTTGGTGACAGATTTGATAGTGGAAGAAGGTCAAATGAAAGGGGTGCGCGTGAATGATGCAACAGAACATTTAGCGAAAGCGGTAGTATTAGCAACAGGCCATTCGGCTAGAGATATATACGAGCTCCTGCATCGTAAAGGCATCTACATCGAGGCGAAACCTTTTGCACTAGGGGTACGAGTAGAACATCCGCAAGCGCTAATCGATCAGATTCAATATCGGCAATCTCCGCGCGAGGAGCACCTGCCGGCTTCTAGTTATCGTTTAGCGTGTCAGGTGGGCGATCGGGGAGTATTTTCGTTTTGTATGTGCCCAGGAGGATTAGTAGTACCGGCTGCAACGGCACCGGGGGAACTGGTAGTAAATGGTATGTCGATGTCGCGGCGAGATTCGGCTTACGCCAATTCTGGTACGGTAGTGGCGGTGGAGCTAGATGATTTGGGGCCGTTCAAAAAGCATGGGCCGTTTGCTACGCTCGAATTTCAGCGGGCAGTGGAACAGCGCATGTTTCAAGCTGGGGATGGCTCACAAAAAGCACCTGCTCAGCGCTTATTAGATTTTGTGAAAGGAAAAGTGTCTAGTGACTTGCCGACAACTTCCTATATACCAGGCCTTTGGGAGGCGCCGATGCACGAGCTACTGCCTGATTTTATTTACCGCAAATTGCGCAAAGGTATTCAGACCTTTGGGCGTAAGATGAAAGGCTATTATACCAATGAGGCAAATGTAATTGGCACGGAGAGTAGAACGAGTTCGCCGATTCGAGTACCGAGAGATCGCACTACTTATATGCACGCTGATGCAGAAGGTTTATTTCCCTGCGGGGAAGGCGCTGGCTATGCAGGGGGTATTATTTCTGCTGCTATGGATGGCCAAAATGTAGCTCGTGCTGTTGCAAAATACCTATATTGACGATTGAGTAGTCACGCTATTGCGCGACTACGTCAATGTCAGTATATACTGCACCAAAATGGTTTGCATATAGCAAACCACTTTGCGTCACGTATAACTTAAGAGACCAAGACTGATTATACATGAAAGATATTATAGACCTGATTGCCAGGGTATTGCTGGCATTCATTTTTCTGTTTGAAGCCTACGATTCTACTGTCTATTTCAAGAGTACTAAATTGCTGATGACGCAATATGGTATCACGTGGAAGCAAGATTTGCTACTGACAGCTACTATCGCGTTTCTTCTAGTTGGCGGTACGTTGATTCTGATTGGGTATCGGTCTAAGTTGGGGGCGGTTTTGATTTTGGTCTATTGGATTCCAGTTACCTTTATTGTACACTCTTTTTGGAACGATCCGCCAGAGGAGCAGCGCTGGCAGTCGATTTTGTTTATGAAAAATCTGGCTATTACCGGGGGTTTATTGATGGTGTTGGTCAATGGGAGTGGGCGGTATAGTGTACGGCGTTTGTTCGCAACCTTTAAAGTGCCAGGGGCGTAGCGGGGGTACCTCGGAGACCTTAAGCACTCGGAGATCTTAAGATCTCCGAGTGCTTAAGGTCTCCGAGGTGTGCTTACGGAGATAGAAGCAGCTGAAATTCTACTAATTCCAGGCTCTACCATCGCCTTTATCCGAGAGATGAAAGATGAGAAATTGCTGGAGTGGATTCGGAAAATAAATGCGACAAAAGAAATCATTGAATTAGCAGAAATGCAAATGGAGCAGGATGCACGCAAAGATCTGTCACTTTGGGAAATGCTCAAACATGCTAAGACGCTACTCAGGCTCCGAAAGTTATCTGACTAAGAAAAGATATTAGTCCTCCTTAAGGATTTTAATAACGCTTAGCTGTTCATCGATTTCTAGCTGTAAGAAGTAAGTGCCTGCGGGCAAATGGTGAAGTTCTAGCAGATCGGAAGCTTGGGTAGAAAAGCCGACCACCTTTCCTGTAGAATCAAATATAGTATAATGGTCATAGCCTCCTTCCACTTTCAAAATGCGGGAGGTAGGATTAGGATATATCAAAGGCGACGCTATGACGGGAAAATGAGTAGCGGTAGCCATCGAATAATCAAAAACGCGTACTTGCCCCAGCGCTTCCTCGTCGACCGTAGCTCTGGGTGCACCGAAAGCCATGCTATTGCCATCAGCAGCTAGGGCAACGGCTAAGCCGGCGCTACTTTGCGCACTCCCTTGTAGTGCATTCCCCAAAGGCAGCCAGCTGTCGTTAACGAGTTCAAAGACTTGTATTTGCCCAGCATTGGTGCCATTAGCGGTATTGAATGGAGCGCCAATGGCGACCCGTTCGCCATTTGCCGAAAGGCTAATGGCATAGCCAAAATCCTCATCTTGCACTTGGCCATTAATGTCTTGCCCAGTCTGGTTCCAGTTGGTACCGTCCCATGAAAAAAGGCGTACCTGCCCAGCCGGGACTAGGTCAGGGGCATGCAAGCGCGATGCTACGGCCACTCGGTTTCCATCACCAGATAGGCTGACGGACCAGCCTGCTTGGTCACCTACCTCTTTTCCTGAAATTGGGCTACCTACGGGTACCCACTGGCCATTTTCAAGCGCAAATATCTGTACTTGGCCTGTCTGGGCGGCAACGGTAGGATTGCCTGGGGCACCAATGGCGATGCGTTGGCCATCCTGCGAAATAGCTACTGCATGACCAGCCTCCGAAGAAGGCGCACCATTAATTGGTTCTCCAAGTATTTCCCACATGCTGCCATTCCACTCAAAAACCTTTACTTGACCAGATAGTTCACCATTGGCACTGCTCAAGCGGGCACCTGCCACAATACGATTCCCATCGCCAGAAATGGCTACTGCTCGTCCAAATTCTTCACCAATTGTGGCCCCATTGATTGGCAGACCCAGAGAAACCCAGTCTCCATTAACTTCCTCAAAAATGCGCACTTGCCCTGCATTTTCACCTGCTGCATCACTACGCGAAGCACCCACCACGAGTCGTTTGCCATTTGCCGAAAGGCTAACTGCAAAGCCAAAAAGATCGGCAGGAGCTGCTCCAACTAGGTCTTGGCCGAGTGGGGACCAAGTATCATTGAAACGCTCATAGACTTTTACCTGCCCGGCACTTTCACCACTAGCATCATTATTGATAGCACCAATAGCGAGACGGCTGCCGTCTGCTGAAAGACTAACAGACCAGCCAAAGCGATCTACAGGAGCATCACCATTGAGTGGATCGCCGATGAGTTGTTGAGCAGCAGAAAGGACGGGAGCGAGGTTTATGAGCACAATGGTTAACAAGAGCTTTAGCTTCATCGGAAATAGGTTTTAAAGATCGACTAATAAGCTTCATTCAATATTTCTCCACAATATTTGCAGTAACGAGCGTCGTTATCGTGCCCTTCTTGGCCACAATAGCGACAAGCCTGGGTATTACCCATCTTTGCAGCTTTTTCTTGGCTAATAAATTCTGCGCTAACAATACCTGTGGGTACCGCTAAAATGGCATAACCTAGCACCATCACTACTGCCGAAAGCATTTGCCCCACTGCTGTAACTGGGGTAATATCACCATACCCTACCGTAGTCAGCGTAACGATAGCCCAGTAAATGCTTCGCGGAATACTAGAGAAATCAGAATTGGTTCCACCTTCTACTAAATACATTAGGGCTCCAATGATGATTACGATGATGCACACAAAGGTGAGGAAAACAGTAATCTTTGCGCGGCTAGCTTCTAGTGCTCTCCTAATGACCTGCCCTTCTTTGATCAGGTGGCCTAGCTTTAGTATTCTGAACACCCGCATAAGGCGCAAGCCACGGATAACCACCAAGTAGTGGGTACCTGAAATCAAAAGGCTCAAATAAGTAGGTAAGATGGAAAGCAAGTCTATGATGCCATAAAAGCTAGTCATATACTTCCAGGGCTTGTAGACTGAATAAATGCGTAAGGCGTATTCAATGGTGAAAATAATGGTGAAGAACCACTCTAGAGCAAGGAATACCTGGTGGAATTTCGCATCAAGACTGGGAACCGTTTCCAGCATGACGGTCAGCACACTTGCAGAGATAAAGACTAATAATACAATATCAAAGGTCTTACCTGTTGGGGTATCTGCCTCAAAAATAATCTCGTGAAGGCGCTCTTTTATAGGATTTAATCTTTTACTCATAAGATCAAAGATAAAAGGCGTGGCAGTTTTTGCCAATTATTACCGAAATATGGGGGCGTTTATACGATCTAAAAAAGGTCTATATTTTAGAATTATTTTCATATTTAGCGATATTTAATGTAATTTCGCCCATCTTTTAGGACTATTTCCACCCCAAAGAAATATCGATTTTTTGTACATTTAGAGCTGCTATTTAACAATAGCAAGTGCATTTGGAGTGGGTATTATGAATATGAAAATCCAGAATTTGTGATTAAAGCAGTTATCATTGAGGATGAAGCCCTAGGGCTGAACAACCTCAAAAACTTATTGAAACAACACGGCGGTGGTATAGATGTAATTGGTGAGGCAGGTAGTATCCAGGAGGGGCAGGCATTGTTTAGTAATACCAACATTAAGCCAGATGTCGCCTTTATGGATATTAGTTTGCCAGATGGTTTGGTGTTTAAGTTGTTAAATCAGCTACGACCAATTGATTTTGAGATCATCTTTGTGACTGCTCATGATGATTATGCCATCAAGGCGTGTGAATACAGCTCGATAGGTTATATCCGCAAGCCTATCGATCCCGATAATCTGAAGGAAGCACTAGCGCGTATTCGCTCTAAGCGCAATGATGAGATGGATAAGCGATTAGATATTCTGAATAGCTATTACACTAATCCGAATGCCTTTACGAAGATGAGTATTTCTGCGCTAGATGGGATTTACTTTGTAAGTATCAGTGACATCGTTCGTTTTGAAGCAGAAGATAATTATACCCACATTTACCTCAAAAGTGGGGAGCGACTCACCGCTTCTCGCACGATTAAATCTTATGAAGACTTGTTGACTCCGTTCAACTTCTTCAGAGTGCATAAACGGCATGTGATTAACCTAAACTACATGCGTAAGTTTGTGAAGGGGGATGGAGGCTACCTCATCATGGATGATGAAATGAAGATTGAAGTATCTCGCCGTCGGCGACCGCTCTTTTTGGAACAACTGAAGCGTTTGCAGAAGGGCTTGTAGTTTTTATTAAAAAGTCTGTAACAATTTCACCTCATACGGTATTCATAGTAGAGAGAACGTAAAAAAGGGCTCTACAGAATATTTGATATGATATTATGAATGCAAAAAATATATGTTGGTATTCGAGACCATTCTTTTGACCAACAGAATATTTTTGTACTTTTACTAACATAGAACGCCATTATTTAATCCCGTGTTCTCCAAAACCGAAACTATGGGAAAGTCAAAGAAATTAAAAGATCTCAAGAAGGATAACGATTTGAAGACCCTCAAGAAAAAAGATATGAATAAGATCATTGGGGGTAAATCCGATAAGAAAAATAAAAATTGGAATGGTGGTTGCGGAGGTATTGTACCTCAATAACTATTCGCCATTTCGGCTATTTGGGGGGTTATGCTCGTTTTGGGCATAACCCCTCTGTACTTTTAAGCATGCTATTATGACGGTATCTAGCCCCTATTTGTTGGAACAAATTCACCTAGAAGAGCGACTCAAGGATCAAGGGGATGCCAAGCAGCGTATTGTTTTGATCGACAAGCTTACGGCTTTTTATGTTTTTGTAAATATCCCACGCGCTATCGAATTGCTAGATGAGTTTGAGGGAGCACTGGAGACGCATTACCATGCTGATTTAGAACTTAACTTTCATCTATACAAAGCCCTTGCAGAAAATCAGCAATACGATTTTGAAACGGCATTGTATCATTATGAATTAGCGATCAATATCCTAAAAGAGCGAGGCACGATTGATCAGCAGGCAGAAGGTTATATTGATGTTGCTGGTACGTACATGAACGTTGGCGATCACGACGCAGCTATTGTTACGCTAGATAAAGCGTCTAAGTTGCTACGCAATTTCCCAGATGATCGCCTAGAAGCTCGGATCACTTGCCGCTGGGGCTTTTATTACTTGCACTACGCAGATTATCCAAAAGCGATAGAGCTCTTTTTGGAAGCAGAAAAAAAGCTCAGTCAATTGGGCAAACCGCTAAGCTTAAAAGATTATTATTTTTTCACGCTGATTTACAGCGGATTGGGCAAGGTATATGAGCACAACGACCAGCAGGAAAAGTCTGTAAAAAGCTACTTGCGGGTGGTGGAAATGTGTGAGCGGTTTGATATGCGCTCTCGAATATCCTGGCACTATCTGAATGTGGGCGTGGGCTACATGGCCCTTGGAAATTTGGAAGAAGCGGAGCAGTATCTGACCAAGGCGATTGATGCCACCGATGATGAGAGTCAGTATGCGCGAGCTAGTGCTTATGCCAACCTCGGCTATTGTAGTGTGGAGCAAAAGGATTATGAAGAAGCCTTAGAACTACTGCAGCGGGCGGAGTTAACCTATCAGTCGATCTCCAAAGAAGATTTTGGTAACTTTTGTACCATCGAATCGTGGCGAGGGCGTATTTTCCAAGAGCTAGGAAAAGATGAAAAGGCCTTGCTACACCTCGAAAAAGCCTTGGTATATGCCCAGCAGAATGAAGATTTTAAGCAATTAGCGGGTGTTTGTAAGAGCTTGGCTCAGTTTTATGCTGCCGATGAGCAATACAAAAAAGCCTATGAGTACCAATTGCATTTTGACAAGTGCATGGAACTACACAATGAGCAGGCAAACCGCCAAATGCAAGTGGAGCTAGAAGTAAAATACGAGGCAGCTAAAAAGCAGCAACAGGCAGAGCTACTAAGCCTCAAAGCCACCCAGCTTCAGCTCAAAGCCCTGCGCGCGCAGATGAACCCCCACTTCATGTACAACGCGCTCAACTCCATTCAAAACTATATCACCTCCAATGAAACGGCCTCCGCTGCCAAATACCTGGCTAAGTTTGCCACACTGATGCGGCAAAGCCTAGAGCATTCCGATTTGGAATTTATCTCTTTAGAGCAGGAAATCCAGTTTCTAGAGAACTATCTCTTCATTAACGAGAAACTTCGCTATCAAGACCGCATGCGCTACAAAATCACGGTTTCTGACGATATTGAAGAAGACATTATCGGTGTACCCACCATGATCGTACAGCCTTATGTAGAAAATGCGATAGAGCACGGCCTACGCACCAAGAAAGACGGCTTGATCAAAGTAGATTTCCAATTATTAGATGAAGAAGATACCGTTTTGTGTATCGTGGAAGATAATGGTATCGGTCGGGTAAAGGCCAAAGAGCTACAACTGCAAGACCCGCAGTTTCAGAATCACCGCTCCAGAGGGACTAGTATTACCGAAAATCGTTTGGAAATTCTACATCCCTCTAAAGAAGGAGAGTTCGTGAAGACTATTGATTTATATGAAGAGCTAAGCGGAAATGCCTTGGGCACAAGAGTAGAAGTGAAAATTCCGATTGTGGATATTAACTTACTTCGCTAACTTATGCCCAAGAAGGCATTCACTTAGATGGAGATGTGGTATAGATATACTTAAATCGGTACGGAACTAAAAAAGAAATATTACGAAAAAACAATTTGTTCTTAGACTTGCTTCGCCGGTCGCGAATGAGCGAAAGCGTAGCAAATTTTATTCTGAACAAGGCAAAAAACGTAGGCGATGCCGTAGCATCGGCGAGGCTTTTTAACGCAGTGCAGGATAAAATTTTGTCGCTTGTAGCCATTTAGTGGCTGGCGAAACAAGTCTATTAACTAGGCTAAACAATTAGCACAAAATATTGACAGACTATGAGTCCTGTTTGGGTTATAGCAAAGCGAGAACTGGGGTCGTACTTCGACTCGCTTATCGCATACATTATTTTAATTGCCTTTTTGGGCTTTAGCGGCTTTTTTACGTGGCTTTATGGCGCAGATGTATTTTTGCGTAAGCAAGCTGATATGGCTGTATTTTTTGGGGTAGCGCGCTGGACCCTGTTTTTCTTTATTCCAGCACTGACGATGCGGCAATTAGCCGAAGAAAAACGAGCAGGTACTATCGAATTGTTGCTTACCAAAGCGGTGAGTAGTCAGCAGGTAGTGGTTGGCAAGTTTTTATCCTGCTTATTGATGGTAGCTATTGCTTTGGCTTTTACCATCCCCTACTATGTGACGATTGCACAGCTGGGGAATATGGATCATGGAGCTACTATTTGTGGCTATTTTGGCTTGCTGCTCATGTCAGCAGCCTACATCAGCATCGGGTTATTTGCCAGCTCTATTACTAGCAACCAGATTGTAGCCTTTCTATTGGCGTTGTTCATCGGCATCTTTTTCCAGTTTTTATTTGATGCGATGGCCTCTGGTTCTACGGGCTTTTTTGCCGATTTATTTGCCAATTTGAGTATGACGCGGCATGTAGACTCTATTACAAGGGGGGTGATTGACACCGGTGATCTAGTATACTTTGGTTCTATCATTGTGTTAGGCTTGGTTTTGGCGGAAGCCCAAGTAGCTAAGCGTAACTAATCCAAAAGACTTCTGAAGATGAAGATGAAAAAATATACCGTAAAAATACTTCTGACCGCTGGTATCTTACTAGTGCTTAATTTCTTGGCAGAGCGCTTTTTCTTTCGCTTTGACCTTACCGAAGATGGGCAATATACGCTAAGTAATGCCACCAAAAATATCGTAAAGGATCTAGTCGATCCGATGACGGTAAAGGCCTACTTTTCAGAAGAGTTGCCACCCGATTACGAAAATGTCAAACGAGAGTTTAGAGAATTGTTAGTAGAGTATGCCAATGCTTCGAATGGCATGATCGACTACGAATTCTCTGATCCAGGACAGGACGAAACCTTGGAGCAAGAAGTAGTGCAAAAAGGGGTACAACCCATTTTGTTTAACGTCCGTGAGAAGGATCAGGTGACCCAAAAGAAGGGATACATGGCAGCCCTTATCTCCAAAGGGGACGGTACGGAGGATATCATTCCTGTGATCCAGCCAGGGCCGGGCATGGAATACAGCCTTTCTACGGGCATCAAAAAGCTGTCAGTAAGCAATAAGCCTTCGATCGGACTTGTCCAAGGTCATGGCGAGCCAGCACTTTCGGATTTGGGCCAAGTGTACCAGATGCTTAGCATTTTGTATAATGTTGAAAATGTTGATTTATCTAGCCCCGAACCGATTGCCGATCGCTTCAAAACAGTGGCACTTTTGGCTCCCAAGGATACGATTCCGCCTTCTCAGTTTGCACGTTTGGATGAGTTTCTAGCTCGCGGAGGTAATTTGTTTGTGGCGATCAATACGGTACAAGGTGATTTTCAAACGGCTCAAGGTACTGCCTTTGGGACCGGCGTGCGAGAGTGGTTGATGGGCAAAGGATTGGAGATCGAGCAGAGCTTTATCGTAGATGCCAGCTGTGGGGCAGTGACGGTACAGCAGCAGCAGGGCTTTTTCCGTATGAATCGACAAGTCCAGTTTCCTTATCTGCCTTTGATTAATAATTTTGTGGAACACCCAATCACTAAGGGCTTAGAGCAAGTCATCATGCCTTTTGCCAGTCCTATGCGCTACATTGGTCAAAATCCCGCTAGCTTCGTAGGTATTGCATACACCTCGGCTCAAACGGGTGTGGTGAATCCTCCTGTTTTCTTTGATGTGATTAATAAGCAGTGGACAGAATCGGACTTTCCAGTAGCTCAATTAACGGTAGCAGGTATTTTGCAAACCGATAATGGAGGCCGTATTGTAGCTATTTCAGATGGTGATTTTCCGGTGGCTAACCAGCAGGGCTTCTCTTCCGATAATGCGAGCTTGATGGTGAATAGTATCGATTGGTTATCTGATGACACTGGCTTAATCGAACTACGTACCAAAGGTATTACCGCACGACCTATTTCTGAATTGGAAGAAGGAGAACGGACCACTATCAAATGGTTGAACTTTTTAGTGCCTATTCTCTTGATTATCGTATATGGAGTGTTCCGTACGCAGCAGCAGCGGAGCAAACGCATGAAGCGTATGAATGAATCTTACGTTTAATCAATAGAAATACATATGACCAATCGACTGCTTCTTTTAGTATTAGTGCTTTTGTTGGGGGTGTGGGGCTTGAGCGAGTTGGTGTTTACTAAAAAGACAAGCACTTTTAAGACGGAACTGATCCAGATTGACACTGCCACCGTCACGCAGTTTGTTATTCAGCCGAAAGGTGGAGGACAAGAAATAATGGTAAACAGAGCAGAAGATGGTTGGATTGTGAGCAATAGTGACCTAAGCATCAATGCAAAAGCAGGCAGTGTAGATGGCTTACTCAATGCCTTGTCATTGGTGAAAACCAAACGAGTCGCAGCCAAGAAAGCGGAGAAATGGATCGCCTACGAAGTAGGAGAGGGCCAAGGCACCCGCATACAAATCTTTGAAGGCAAAAGCTTATTGGAAGATATAATTGTAGGAAAATTCGATTTTAACCCTCAGACTAGAGCAGCTTTCTCCTTTATTCGCCTCAATGGCGAAAACGAAGTCTACGCTGTAGATGGCATGCCCTTCATCACACTGCCGCAGTCTTTTGATGCGTTCCGCAATAAAAATCTCATCCGAATGACGCGCGAGATGGAGGTGACGGATTTCAGTCTGCAATTTCCAGATACCACCCATACGTTCTCCAAATCAACGGGCCAGTGGGTAGCAGATGGAGCGATTGCGTTAGATTCCATGAAAGTCGAAAACTATCTCAATACGCTCCGCAATATCGACGGCGAACTTTTTGCAGATACCTTTGAAGATTCCAAGATTACCTATATGGATAAGCATCGCTTTGAGATGCGGGGTGACAATATTGCCACCCCTTTTGTTGTAGATTGCTATACCGATACGACGAGTACACTGCCTTTTGTGCTTCGTTCTAACACCAATACAGATAGCTACTTTAGTAGTGATTCGAGTGGGGTGTTTGCTAAGTTTTTTGTACCAGTGAGTACTTTTTTGGAGTGAGCATCATCGCGGATTGCAAATCTAATTCCCCTGCTGTACCCGGTTTTGCTCCTCCTCCGTAGCCGTACCCCGGCGGCGCGCAGGCTTCACCTTCGAATTACCAAACTGATAAGTAAAGGTCACATTAAGGCGGCGAGTCTCCTGCTTTTGCTGAATGCGCGCGTCAATATCTCCCTGCATGATATTTACGCGAAAGCGCAGAGTATCAAAAATATCATCCACATTGACTTTGAGGCTGGCTTTGCCATCCCAAAAGCGCTTCGATACCCCAAAGTTGATGGAATACTGGTCTTTTAAGTCAAACATGCCGTAGACCATAGGACTTTGGTACCAGCCCGATAGTTCTGCTTGGAAATCTTGGGGTAGCGTGAAGTTCTGACTGGCGTAAAGATACGCTGAAAGCTGCTCTTCTTGGATAATCCCCTCTGAGGAAGGCGAATCAAAGCGGTTGTAGAAGCTAGAAATGTTGAAGCGTCCGGCCCACCATTGGGTAAAGGGGATAGAAGTCGAGACGTTCAAGCTGAAATTTTCAAATAAGTCCAGATTGTCTTTCGTTTGGAAGGTAGTCTGCTCTGCTTCATCTTGTTCCAATATCTCGGTCATCACATCGGTGGTGCGGCTGTAGCTAAAGTTAAAAAAAAGGAACTGCTTGAAGCCATAGTTGACCGATAGGTTGTCAGAGTATTGGGGTTGCAGGAATTGATTGCCTTTTCCAAAAGTAAATTGATCCAAGAAGTACAAAAATGGATTCAAATCTTGGTAAGTAGGGCGGTCGATACGGCGGCTATAAGCGTAGCTTAAATTGTGCGCTTCCCCAATATCATGCGATAGGCTGATACTCGGAAATAGGTTGAAATATTCGCGTTGGAACTGCTCATCCAGCGTCACCGAATTGCCGTCTGCCATTGTTAGTTCGCCACGTAGCCCTACTTGCAGACCCACACCACCCAGCTGCGTGCTCACATTGGCATAAGCCGCAAAAATATCCTCTTCATACAAAAACTGGTTCGTATTAGTAGGGTCAATAACCCAAGTATCTTCTTCCTGTACAAAGAAATCAATAGCGTTATCTGTGCTTACCATACTGGCTTTTAGCCCCGCGCTAAAGTTGGTGTTTTCGCCGAAAGGCTGCGAATAATCTGCTTTGATTGCTTTGATTGCCACATCGGACACATCATCGCTGCGCAAGATCAGCGGCGCTTCAACTACTTCATTGGAAGTACTCAAAAAGTTGTTGATGTAATCCATTCTATTGGGATTCTCATAGCTGGAGTAATCTGCATCAATTGTCAATTCCTTACCTGCTTGGTCAAACTGATGTTTAAAGTTGAGGTTGTAAGTGAGGTTTTCCCAATCCTCCGCACCGCTATTTTGAGAGACTACTTGGTCGTAAGCAAAGGGATTATCACCAGAGATGGCATTAGTATTGATGGCCCCTTCTGTCCATTTTCCAATATTGCCGTGAATCAAAGCTCCGAGCGTCGTTTTTTCCGTAAGGTACCAATCGAAGCCTGCTTTGATGCGGTGGCTGCCATACTCTGATACGCGGTGGTTGCTTTGGTCAAACTCTGTGACAGCGCCCTCAAAAGGGATGGTGCGCTGAATATCGAGGCTTTGAAAGCGCTTGTTGAACCAATAGTTGTAATTTCCGAAGAAATTCCACTTCGCTTGTCGGTAGTTCAAACGGATCGCGCCATTCGCTTTCGGGAAGTTGCCGATACCACCACCGGCGGTTACACTTCCGTTAAATCCGTGATTTTCGTTTTTCTTCAATTGGATATTAATGATCCCTGCATTGCCCGCTGCATCATACTTAGCGGGGGGATTGTGCATGATCTCGATGGTTTCAATACCTGATGCAGGCATATTTTCCAGCATTTTTACTACTTCTTCATTGGAGAGGTAGGTATTCTTACCATCCACCAAAATGAGCACACCCTGACGTCCCTTCAGGGCAATGTTGTTATTTTGATCGATGGTGACGCCAGGGGCTTTCGCCAAAAGTTCCAGCGCTGTATTTCCAGCTGCTACGGGGCTACTTTCGATGTTCATGACGATTTTATCGCTCTTTAGCTCAATAAAGGGGCGAGTAGTACGCACTACCACCGCATCTAAGTCTACTCCCTCCGTGCTTAGTGTGAGCGGCTGAAGCTGTAGGTCAGGGGTAGCAGCAGAAAGTTCTACGGTAGAGCTATAGGTATCTGCATATCCCACAAAGCTAGCTGCGATGAGGTAGGTTCCATAGTCCACCTTTTCGAAAAAGAACGCTCCCTGTTCATCTGTCAAGGTTCCTTTGATAAGACTGGAATCAGCAGGGTTGAGTAAAAGGACATTGGCGAAATCAACAATGGCAGACTCCGGGTCGAGCACTTTGCCGCTGATAGTTCCGGAGGTAGGCGATTGCGCGAAGGCGAAAAACGCGCTGCAAATAGAGTAAATGAGTGTTAATCCAAGGGATCTCATGTCGGGTAATTTTGTAAGCGATGGTATTAAGTTATACTTCGCTCACAAGACGCCTTTGTGTTACCGAAATGTTACAGAAAGGCCGGGCTTTACCGACGAATGGCTATCCTTAGATGTCGAAAGGATGGTTTGAATCGATAAAACTAAACGGAAATTGTTAAGTTCTTCTTAAAATCAATGGTCAAAGTGGTGTCTTTTACTTGAGGGTGAGCGATTAACCAATTGGAGATGGGTATGACTATATCTTGCTCTAGCTGCCGCTGCAAAGGCCGCGCCCCGTAGCGCTCATCAAAACCTGTTTTGACCAAGTGTTGTACGACCTTTTCGGTAAATCGTACTTGTAGCTTGCGCTTGAGAAAGCCTTCGCGTTGCTTCAGTTCTTCGAGTTCTTTTCTGGCAATTTTGCGCACATCTTCCTCCTGCAAGGCATTAAAATGAACCACGCTATCAATGCGATTGACAAATTCTGGCCGGAAGTGGCGCTTGATGGCCGATAGGTAGTTGACTTCCTCGCTCGTGGTAGGGGCGAAGCTGATGGAGTTGCGGTTGGAGGCCCCCAAGTTGGAGGTCATAATGATAATGGTATTCCTAAAGTTCGTGAGTCGCCCAAACGCATCCACCAACATCCCTTCATCCAAAACGGTCAGCAAGGCATCAAAAATGACGGGGCTTGCCTTTTCCACCTCATCCAATAGAATGACGGCAAAGGGCCGCTCGCGCACTTCCTTCACAAGCTGCCCCACCTGCTGCCCAGAACCCACCAAGCGAGCGAGCTGATGCGGATACTGAAATTCACTCATATCAATCCGAATGAGGGGCGATTTATTTTGGCTGATGCCAAAAAAGTAATCCGCCAGCGCTTTCGCGCTAGCTGTTTTACCCACTCCTGTAGGCCCTGCAAAAATCAGCGTGCTGATGGGCTTGTAGGGGTTATTGATGCCTGCTTTATAGATTTTTACGATGCCACACAGCTTTTGGATAGCTGAGGGCTGCCCGATAATACGCTCTTTAAAAAACGATTCTAAAGCTTCTTGATCGAGCAGTAGCTCATCTCTTAGGAACAGCTCTGGCAGGCCTGTCTGCTTCGTGAAATGGCGAATAACGGTCTGTTTATCAATTTTTTCTGCTTCATTGAACTGCGCCTCACTGATACACTGCCCCAAGAATTTGATGCCCTTACCTGGAAAGCTTTCGTAGGGATAATAGCGCAGTAGCAGCCGGTACGCTAGCTGTAGCGCATCCGAATCGATGGGCATACGCAGGTTCTGCGCCGCATAATTGGCAAATAACTGTAAAACTTTTTGAATTTGCTTTTCCGGCAGCTCCTCGATTTTTACGATCTGGAAATTCTCGACAAAACCAGGGAGTAGCCTGCGCATACTCTCTACTTCCTGAGGCGTCGCCTCTCCAATAAGCTGCAATTTGCCTTGCTGCAAAAAGCTCAACAAGAATGCAGCCACGCTGTCCTCAGCACCCTCGCCACCCGTCTGTAGCATTCGTACCATATCTACCACCCACAAAATACCGTTGGCGGCCAGCAACTCTTCCACCATTTCCTCCACAGTCTCCTGCCATTCGCCCAAGTACACCGACGAAGCCGTAATCCGCTGCGGCATGACCCGCCAAAACGTAAAATTAAGCTGTAGCTTCTTGGACGTCGCTTTCTTAATCACCTGTTGCAGCACTGCACTTTTGCCCACCCCACGATCACCTACAATCAAGATATTAGAGCGCGTATTGATCAGTTTGTCAAATACTTGCTCTACCTTATCCTCTAATTCCCAAGCTGCTTCAGGATAGGTCTTGATATTTTTTTTGACGCCTCTATTTTGTGGAAACTGCTCTGCTAGCTTTTCCAGCGTTTCAAAGCGCCGCTGAAAGTCAAAGGTTGGACTTTTAGATTTTTGGTTGCCTTTAATCTTCAGAGCTACCGTATCCAGCTCGGGCACCGGGTAGCGCAACACCTTATAGATTTCTTCTGGTTGTAAGTTATTGAGGTGATTATTCGAAAAGTGCTCCACTAGCGATTTCAACTGCTTGGGATCATAATAATAAAAGCTAGCATTAAAAAGCGGCAAGTAGCAATCGTAGTAGTTGTGCGGCGTCTCGCCATGTACAGCATATACGGGCACCTTGAGCAGGTACGATAGCGGATAGCTAGCCGTATTATCTTTGTAAGCCGGGCGCACATCTACCTGAAAGACTTTCAAGCGTGGCTTTTCAATATCAAAATAGGGGAAGCGCTCGTGTTTTTTGTAGGTGCGCTGTAGGTAATCGGCCATTGCCATTTTGATGGAAGCCGCGTCTTTGCCTACAATTTTGTAGCGGGTGCCCACGAGCATGCCGAGCAGGCTGTCTTCATTTAATTTAAAATAGAGTAGGGGATAGTTTATTTTTTCCATAAGTGCTAATGTCGGTTAGCTAAGGTAGAAAATGTACTGCACTTTAACTAACCTGTAAAACCAAGCCTTTCAAATAAGAGCCTTCTGGGTGGAACAAACTTACGGGGTGGTCGGCAGGTTGCGATAAGCGATGCATAACTCGAACTTGGCGCTTTGCTTCCAGCGCAGCAGCTACGATGGTATTATAGAAAAGGGGCATATCGATCACTTGAGAGCACGAGAAGGTAAAGATTAGGCCGCCCGCTCGTACTTTTTGTAGCGCCAGGGCATTGAGTCGTTTGTAGCCCTGCACGGCATTGTGTCGTTTTTTGATGCTTTTCGCAAATGCCGGGGGATCCACCACGATGAGGTCGTAGGTATCGGCGTTCGCTTTCAGGTGTTGCATGACGTCTTCCGCTTTCGCTAAATGCTGGGAGGCACCGAAGCCATTGAGCTGAGCGTTTTGCTCGGTCAAAGCAATAGCCGTTTTGGAAACATCTACAGAGACTACTTTTTTGGCCCCAGCTTGTAGCCCATAAATCGAAAAGCCACCTGTATAGCAAAAGGTATTGAGCACTTCTTTGCCCTCACTATATTGCGCTAATAATTGTCGATTATCGCGCTGATCCAAGAAAAAGCCCGTCTTTTGCCCCGTTTCCCAGTTCACCTCAAAAGGATGCCCATTTTCCATGACTTGCATAGGTACCGCCGCATCACCCCACAAATAGTCATTTGTTATGTTGGCCGCATATTTGGCTGGCAAGGTCTCTTTACTCTTATCATAAATGGCCTGCAAGCGCTCCCCATAAATAGCTTGCAGCGCCGCCACTAATTTCTCCCGCTCTAAGTGCATCCCAATCGAGTGGCACTGCACTACCGCCACGGCTCCATACACATCAATAATCAGCCCTGGTAGTCCATCCCCCTCTGCATGCACCAAGCGATAACAAGTGGTACTCGCACTATCAGCCAAGCCTAAAGCTACCCTATAGTCATAAGCCGTGCGCAGCTTTTCCAACCAAAAATCAGCCCCCGCCTCTGTTTCTTCAAAAGAAAAAATCCGTACACAGATGCTTCCATCCTGGTAGTGCCCGGTGGCCAAGTACCGCCCATCGTGT